>CAZIDU010000025.1:0-42548 GCA_964538055.1 uncultured Desulfocapsa sp.
ACCAGCGTATTCGTTATGCAATTCCGACTCAAATTCAATTTCGGTGAATAGTTACCTTTGTTAAACAGTACTCCTGAAAAATTCACATAAAAAAGGCCGATCTCAATAAAAAGATCGGCCTTTTTTTGCGTTATATTTTCGAGCTAACAGACATTCACCCTGGAACGACCATCGGATTTTGCATTATAAAGAATATCATCAACCCTCTGCATCCATTCGTCAAGATTCTCTTCAAGTCTCCACTGAGTGAGACCGATGGATACACCAAGTTTAGTCTCGGAGTTTGCCCAGATTCCTAATTCATCAACGGCCTGGCAGAGTCGCTCGGCAAGGATTCTGGCACTCTTCTCGTCAGTACCATCCATAACCAGTATAAACTCATCACCACCAAAGCGTACCAGCATATCAGTGGATCGAATAGCTTCACGGAAAACATCTGCCACTTTCTTAAGAACGGTATCCCCTTGTTGATGGCCCAGATTATCGTTAATCTGTTTAAAATGATCAAGATCAAGAGATGCCATGGTCAAAGGACGATGGTATCGTCTTGCACAACTCATAACATCACAAATCCGTTCATCGAAAACCCGCCTGTTGGCGAGACCTGTCAGGGCATCTTTTCTAGAACTTTCGAAGAGTTCCTCATATTCAATGCCACGACGAAGAGATTCTGCAAGGATAAGTAATGATTCGTTAATAAGGCTGATTTCACTGTCGGATAGTGCTTTTTCATCTTTTAGAATAATGAGAATTCCTGCATCCTCTACGGTTTCAATAAGCCATTTATGAGCATAATGCCCATCTTCACTCATATATGCCTTCACTTCCCGATCAGTATTATTGAGAACTTCTTCGGCAAAAGCTATAATGGAACGACGCTTAGGACCATGACCTGAACAAAAAAGATGCTTCTTGGAACGAACCTGATTTTTATAGCCGACCAACTCATGCTCAACCTGCGGCATCAGCCAAACGGAATACGACTCTATCATTCCGGAAACATCAAGCACTCCAGCCATACGACCATGCAATTTATTCATGAGATCAAGACGTTCTGTCTGTCGCCTGAAATGATCAAGTTCAACCATAACCTGATCTATTCCATCAATTTTCTGATCGATTGAAGATGTATGCGATAAAGACGTTGTAATACTCATTCTATATTTCCCTTTATATGGTTTCTTACAGTTATTACTTATATCGGCTAACAAGAGGCATTCCTTAAGTAA
The DNA here is from genome assembly GCA_964538055.1 of uncultured Desulfocapsa sp. Lineage (GTDB taxonomy): Bacteria > Desulfobacterota > Desulfobulbia > Desulfobulbales > Desulfocapsaceae > Desulfocapsa. The sequence goes on from CAZIDU010000025.1 coordinate 1,230, forward strand.
CTTCCGTCATTTTATTATCAAGCAATTGTTATGCCAGAAACACACAACCGAGAAACCCGTGAAAACATGTATATATCTTCTATCGTTTCAATTCCTTACAACACACAACAAACATCCCGAACCACAATTTCAATATTTTGACACCAACTGTTTTTTACATTCGACCAAACACTCACAAGCTGGGCCAGGTAAAGTCATTTTTTTGACAAATGTTTTTTTACACTGGTAGCATTGCTGTTATAGCTATATTTTAACTGTATTTTTCTGAACCGCGATGCTACACTCTCTGTAGTCATTCTACTTTTAACACCGGTGATGAACGGTAAGCCGGTACTCAGTTCAGTACCCCCTTGAGGGGTGAAAGTACCTTCACGAACTTCTTTCCAAAAATACAAGATTAGCGCGGACTTCGAAAGAATTTCTAAGTACTAAATTCCAATTCACTTCACACCATGAAATTAGAAAAAATTATCGGTCAGCTTTTCATTCTTGGCTTCAATGGATCATCCATCGATCAAAACCATCCAATAATTACTGACATCAAAAGCAGAAATCTAGGGGGAGTAATTCTCTTTGACAAACTCATTGCAAATAAAAAAGATACGAACAATATTGTAAGTCCTGCTCAGGTAAAAAAGTTAACCACCTTTTTACAAGACCAGGCTTCCACCCCACTTCTTATAGCTATTGATCAGGAAGGCGGGATGGTCCAAAGACTAAAAGCTGAAACCGGATTCCCGGTAACTGCCAGCGCCGCTGATTTAGGAAATCATGACGATCCCTTCCTTACGGCTATTCATGCTGGTTGCACCGCTCAAACCTTAAGCCTGCTCGGAATTAATTACAATCTTGCTCCCGTTGTTGATCTCAATATATATCCGGACAATCCGGTAATCGGAAAAATCAAACGCAGTTTCTCCGACGATTCGGATACTGTCATCCGTCATGCAACTATATGGATACAGGAGCATAAAAAGAAAAACATACTTTCCTGTCTCAAACACTTCCCAGGACACGGAAGTTCGCAAACTGATTCACATCTCGGATTCACCGATATTAGTACGAGTTGGCAGGAAGTTGAACTCCTTCCTTTTAAAAAGCTCATTGAAAAAAATAATCAGACTGCAGTGGACAGTGTGATGCTTGGCCATCTTTACCACAGCGGACTCGACAATACATACCCCACCAGTTTATCCTATTCTGTGATTCAAAACCTGCTCCGCACCCAACTTGGTTTCAAAGGAGTGGCTATCACCGACGATCTTCAAATGAAAGCCATCACCGATAAGTACGGCCTTGAAGAATCTGTATGCCTCACCCTTGCTGCTGGTGTTGATATGATTATAGTGGGAAATAATCTGGAATATGATCCTGATTTTCTACAGCGAGCAATTCCTGCTGTTATACACGCTGTTGAGGAAAACAGACTTCCGGAAGCTAGAATACATGAGGCATGGCAGCGCGTTATGGATATGAAAAAGAACCTTTTTTAATTAGCTGATATCCATTCAAACTGGAGCACAAAACAAATGACACAGGAACAATACATTGAGGAGTCTCACACTCCGGTAATAGGCTATATATTATGGATTTTTGGATTTCTTGGGGCCCATCGCTTTTATTACGGGAGACCAGTATCTGGAACACTCTACTTTTTCACCTTCGGTCTCTTTTTTATAGGATGGCTTATAGACCTCTTTCTAATCCCCGGAATGAACAGGACTGCAGCCATTAAATTTAAACCGGGGCCAATAGACTACAATATTGCCTGGATTCTCCTCACCTTTCTGGGGATTTTTGGTATCCACAGATTTTATCAGGGAAAATGGATATCAGGAATCCTCTATCTCATCACAGGCGGTTTCTTTTTGATAGGAATTATTTATGATTTCTGGACGTTGAATGAGCAGATCAGCCTGGTTAACAACGAAACAGCATAAAAACACTGCCGGAAAGTTATCTGTTATCCAGAGTTGAGCGTACCATAGATGCCAGTTTCTGTAGTGTGACCGGCTTGGTAAACCAGGTGGAAAGTCCTGCAGAGTTCAGCTCTTCTTCTGAAAATTTAGACTCATAGCCGGAACAGAGAATAATTGGAATAGTTGCACTGCACTTTTTCATCTCAACACACAATTCAATGCCCGTCATATCAGGCATGGTTAAATCTGTGAGAACCAGATCAAAAGCCCCGGGGGTACTACAGAACAATGCTAAAGCCTTCTGAGGTGATAGGCAGATTGTTACTTCATACCCAAGAGTTTCAAGAATTTTTTTTGTTACTTCCAGTACGGCAGGTTGATCATCGACGACCATAACATGCTCGGTACCGCCAAGACTGGTTGCAGACCCATCTTCCAGATTAGCGACACTACTTACAGGCTCAACACAGGGAAAATACAGATGAAAGGCGGTCCCTTTTCCTCCTTCACTCTTCAATTCAATCCGCCCGCCAGCTTGAGTTACAATTCCATGTACCATGGCAAGACCAAGTCCTGTTCCCTGGCCTTTCTCTTTTGTGGTAAAATAGGGTTCAAACACTCGTTCCTGCAAGGCAGCAGAAATACCCGGACCGCTATCGGCAACGGATAACTTCACCCAATCGCCATCATGACTATCCGTGCTCATGGCAAGTTTTACAGTAATGATCCCCTGTTCATCACCAATTGCCTGGGCACTATTTGTACAGAGATTGAGAAGCACCTGATGCAACTGGACCGGATCAATCGAAACCATTCCACATTCGGAATCAACATCTTCACGAACTTTTATTGTTGCAGGCAATGTCGCACGGAGGAGTTTTACCACCTCTTTAACAATGGGGTGCATGAATTGAGGAGATTCTTTCTGTTCTCGACTTCTCGAAAAAGTTAAGATCTGCTCAACCAAACTTTTGGCCCTTTTTGCTGCCGCAAGGATTTCTCCAATAAATTGCGTGGAGCTTGTATCGGAATTATTTTCCCGTACAGCCATAAGTCGCATAATTTCGGAATAGCCGATGATTGGTGTCAGCACATTATTAAAATCATGGGCTATACCACCTGCCAGGGTTCCTATGGCCTCCATCTTCTGGGCATGACGAAGTTGCTGCTCTGTATGTCTCTGTTCGGTACGATCAAGCAAAGTGGTGACAAGACCCAGAGTTTCATTATTCTCTGTTATCGCAACCTTATGAAAAATAACAAAGCGTTCACTCTCACCGGGACGCTGTACCGTGGCTTCAAATGTTTCCCTACCGCCAACATTCAGGATAACACTATCCACATCCCGATTTTTTTCTCCTGCCACTCCTCCCAAGAGTTCATACAGATCAATATTCTCCAGAGAACACCCGGGACTAAACCCAAAGAACTTCCTGAAAGAATGGTTCGCTCCGAGAAAGTCTCCATTGGAATCCTGCATACAGACAGGCGCAGAAATAGCATCAACAATCCTTTGATCAAAACAAAAAACATCATTACTGCAGGGATTCGATTTGGCCATAATTTTATTTCACTCTGTTATACACTTCCTCTATTTTCCCATAATTCACCAAAAACAACTCTACAACATAGGGATCAAAGTGAATTCCTTTTTGTTCAACAATCACCTTTTTGGCCTCACTTAATGGCCATGCATCCTTATATGGACGTTTCGACGAAAGAGCATCAAAGACATCACATAGAGCAGCAATACGTCCTGAAAATGGAATTTCTTCTTCTCTCAACCCAAGAGGAAAGCCTGTTCCATCCCATTTTTCATGGTGAGTAAGAGCAATAAGGTGGGCCATATTCATAAGTTCATTATCAGAACCGAAGAGGAGGTCAGCACCAATAAGAGTATGTCTTTTCATTTCATCAAATTCATCTGGGGTGAGTGTCCCCTTCTTATGTAATATGGCATCACTTATACCCAACTTACCTATATCATGCATGGCACTAGCATGGAAGAATAGAGTTAATTCATGTTCCTTCATTCCGTGAGCACGACCAAGGATAACACAATAATGCGCCATTCTGGTAATATGACGGCTTGTTTGATGATCATGATACTCGGCTGCCTGCACCAGTCTGTTGGTGATTTCAATTTGGGTTTCACGAAGCTCACGTGTTCGCTCAAGTACAATCTCTTCCAGTTCATCACGATGATGCTGCAATTCACGCTGAGCCATACGAAGTGCAATATGCGTTTGCACTCTCGCCTTAACAATTACCGGATTTACCGGCTTTACGATATAGTCGACTGCCCCGAGAAGAAAGCCTCGAGTTTCATCCTTTTCCTCATCCATTGCCGTAACAAAGATAATGGGAATATCTGCAGTCTCACGCTGTGATTTTAACCGTTTACAGACATCATACCCATCAATCCCAGGCATCAACACATCCAGTAGAATAAGATCCGGCCTTTTCTCAATTGCTGCTCTAATAGCATCGGCTCCACTGGTTGCAACGACCAGACGATAATTATCACGAAGCGCGCCAACAAGAATCTTGATATTCGCTGGAATGTCATCGACAAGAAGGACGGTATTTTTTTGCCTTTTCACATTATTCCCCTTGTTTCTGAAGACTCTTTTCAATCCGAATTATAAAATCTGCAGCCCGCTCAAAATTATAATTCCGGAGATGATTTTCCATTCGTGTCATCTCCTCGTCAACCCCGTGTCCTTGAAAATTCATTTTTTGCTCTATCCAGAACTCTTCGGACATGGGATCATATTCATGTACCATCGCCTTTAACTGCCATAGCGAAAGAAGTAGATCCTCAAGATCAACGGCGGTGAGATTCTTCCCTGAGTCTTTTCCATGGACCTCACCACAAAGTGACTCAAGTTCTGTGATAGCCAGATCAAGCGAAGCCAAACTCTTTTTTATCTGCTCACGACAATCTTCAAACTCATTGTCCACGTTTTCAGGCTCAGATGGAGTCTGTTGCCCAGGCCTGGCATAAAGTTCCTTGAGGAAAAGTTCAAGCTTTAAACTCGCATCCTGAAGGCTGTGCGCTGAAAGATTGGCAGAGGTCCCTTTTAAGGTATGAACTTCCTTTGCTGCATCCAGCATATTGGTTTTAAATAACTCAGGCAGCCTTTCAATAACATCATTTCCAAATTCCAAAAGATCCCTCAACATCCGGATATAGGCTTTAACATTTCCTGCCATTCTGGTAACACCGGATGCTACATGAACTCCAGGGAGTGATTCTGGAATTTCAAAAATTCCATCCGCCAATTGAAAGGCGGCCTTTTTTTCATGGTATACTGTTTCCACCTGATCCGGCCTGGTCCATCGGGTAAGTACGGAAAACAGAAGCTCCGGTGTAATCGGTTTCGCAACGTAGTCATTCATACCAATCCGCATGCACTTTTCACGATCCCCCTGCATTGCATGAGCAGTGACAGCAATAACCGGGATATCAGCAAGTGCAGGGTTGGCCCTGATTGCCTCTGTAGCTTGAAATCCATCCATCACTGGCATCTGGACATCCATAAGAACTGCATCAAACTCGTCCCCGCGGTCCTGCAGGATATGGACAGCCTCCTGACCGTTACTGGCAATTTCAACGATAATCCCAACACTTTCGAGAAGCTCTCTTGCAACATTCTGATTGATCCGATTATCTTCAGCGAGTAAAATACGAACCCCTGCAAGATGTTCCGAACTAACAACTTCCCGTCTCATTTCACGATCATCAAGACTTGAATGCATAGCCTCAGGATAGTTAAATATAGCCATAATGGTGTCAAAGAGCAGGGACTGCTTTACAGGTTTGGTAAGAAAATAATTGACCCCTATTTCCTTGGCAAGCACCACTTCCCTGTCACCACCAAAGGCTGTCATCATAATAATTGGTACATCCTCCGCCCCGTCCATGGCCCGAAGGCTTTTCACGCACTCTATACCATCAACCTCAGGCATCAGCCAATCCACCAGAATGAGATTGTACCGTGAAATTCTCTCACCTATACGCTCTTTTGCAGCAGCACAGGAAGAGACCTCGTCAACATGAAAGTGAAACGATTCAAGCATTTTGGTCGTAATACAACTGGCCGTGTCGTTATCATCAATCACCAATACCCGAAGCCCTCTGATGGTTGCAGGCACTACATACTGAATTTCACGTTCAGGGGGCTGTCGTGTGAATTCAGCAGTGAAAAATACCGTAGTTCCTTCACCAGGTATACTCTTCACCCAAATCTCACCACCGTGAAGGTTAACAAGACGGCGGCAAATGGAAAGACCAAGCCCGGTCCCTCCATATTCACGGGTCATGGATCCATCTGCCTGAGTAAACGGTTCAAAAAGAGAGTCATGCTGTTCCTCACTTATCCCCATTCCAGTGTCACTGACTGAAAAGAGGATCTTGACACCAGTCGCAGTTTCGGAATCCAGGGTGGCATGTACAAAAATAACACCCTGATCAGTAAACTTAAGAGCATTGCCAAGCAGATTGATAAAAACCTGCTCCATACGCAATGGATCACCGCGTAGTGCCACAGGGATGCCCGACTCAACACCAATGACAAGCTCTATATTCCTGTTAGCTGCCTGATCACTGAAAAGATCAGCAAGCTTATCAAAGAGCTGATGCAGTTGAAAATCAACAAGTTCAAGGGTAATTTTCCCCGCCTCAATTTTTGAAAAGTCGAGGATGTCGTTAATTATTGCCAGGAGGGATTCGGCAGAAGATCGTACGGTGAGAAGATACTCCCGAAGTTTTGAACTTAATTTTTTATTGAGTGAAAGGCCTACCATCCCGATAATGGCATTCATCGGTGTTCTGATTTCATGACTCATATTGGCAAGAAAACTGGATTTAGCATCATTGGCAGTCTGTGCTTCCACCATAGCACGCTCAAGCTTCTCAGTTCGTTCCTGAACCAGATCATGAAGAGAGTCATTCAGGTTTCTCAGCTCAGTATCACGTTGCCGCACCGCCCTGCGCATTGCCTCAAAGGCCGAGGCCAGTTTTCCAATTTCATCCGTTGCCCCAACGGAAATCCGATGTGTGAAGTTACCACTTCTCATGGCATCGGTTGCATCCACTAGGCCTTCAAGACGTCTCGTCCATACACCGATCGCTTTAAAAATCATGAAAACACCAATAGCAGCTGCCAAATGTGCCGCAATGAGCGAGACAAAGCCTGATGCAGCTGTGCCTTACGCACAGCACCAAGAGACAAAGCAACCAGCACTCGACCGACTTCTTTTTCCTCAAGGGAGGTGTCTGAATTACCAGCTGGAGATGACCAGCCAGAGAAACTTTTATCTGTTTGAAAAACAACAGGATGGCCGACGATCAATGATCCACTGTTGCTTCCGTTTTGAATAAAAGAATCATAAGCCACTTCATCAAGTTTTCGTTTCGCAACGATTTCATTTTCATTATTATAAATAATAAGAAACTGCACCTGCTCATTCCAGAGGAAGCCGTCGATTAACCTGTCAAGTTCCTGCTTGTCCTGGACAATCATCGGCAGTTCCGCTGCCTGGGCTAGGCCCTGTACAATTGCTTCTCCAGACCTTTTTTGCTCTGATTCGATGAGACGATTGGTCTGATAAATGTTGATTGTGGTGGCAAGAGAAAGACTCACGGCAACAACTGCCATCACAATGAGTATCGCTTTTGCACGAAGGGAAAAGTTCTTTATTGAGAAGGAGAGCTTCACTATCTAGTCAGTTCCTATAATGCAGGCCTGATTTATGACAGCTGCAGGCAATGAGATCCCGAGCCTATCGGCAACCACCATATTCACGGCAATGGTTACTCCGGAGCAGATGGACTTATCGTTTAATTTGTTTCCTTCAAGTCCACTTACCACAAGAGATGCCGCATATTCCCCCTGCAAAGCGGGATCGGCATCCAAGCCAAGAAGTGCTCCGGCTTTGACAAAGGAACCTGAAAATCCAAAGACAGGAATCTGCTGCCGCAGAGATGAGAGTAGCAGGCTATTGACTGTTGCCCGATTGTAGATTCCTGAATCTGCCATGGTCCAGATCAAATCGACATCACGTTGAAACAGTTCTGCAATAGCATCTGCCATGGAATCATACCTGTCCACATCAACAGCCTCAAGTTTCCAGCTGCCCGGTAGATGTGTTTTTACCTCAATCAGAGTCATCATACTTTTTGTCGATGATGAACGATACAGCATGGCCATGGAGTGCAGATTCGGCATAGCCTTCTGAATAATAGTAAACTGCTCACTCACGGGTTTTGTGACTGAAACACCCCTGGTATTTTTTCGACCATCTTGCAGACCAATCTTATCAGGATCCGCTACCATACAGAACACAAGAGGCATTGTTTCAGAAAGAACGTGACTCAGATAAGCAGCGGCTCGACTGCCTATGGCCACCCACACTTTCGTTTTATATACGGTGGACGAAAAATCAAGTGTCATTTCAGAGAGTTTCTCGGAAAGAAACTCCCGGGTATGTATATCATGCTTTGCAAGGGAAGATGTCAAAGCATCGGAAGCAAGTCGATATGGCACTGCCTCGGAACTCAACACAACAAAGACAGTGCTCTTTGCCTGGACATTTGATGGCAAAAGCAGAAAGAGAAGGCCGAGTAAAACAAATAATTTACCCCCTTCATTATTCCACTTTTTAATATTACTGAACATGCCCATTGTCATAATAACTGATTGGAAAAATTTTCCTGCTCCACTCGAACAATAAAACACTCTATGCGTTGTATGTTTTCTCTCTATGGAACACAAGCTCTTTCAGATCAAAAAGCAACCTGCAAACGACAGAAAAACATTCTGCCCGGAATACTATAGCTGCTGGTTTGGTCCAAACCGACAACTGGATCATATTCTTTTGTCAGCAGATCCATAACCCCAAGCATTATCTCTCCCCTTTTCTCCATAATCCCTCTGGATACAGTCAAGTCGAGATTATTTGAGGATTCGATTGAATAATTAGAAACATCCTCATCCACAGGATCCGAATAGGCGTACTGTCCATTAAATGTCCAATTTTCGTCCATTTTCCAGCGTAGATTCAAACCAACCTTATTTTTGGCTGGCAGGAATGCTCGAATCGACTGATGCGGATGCTCCGTCTCAAATGTATTATAGGCATACCAAATACTCCATAGCAATGGCCCTGCCTCATAGTCAAGCTCAAGCTCAAGACCATAACCTTCAGCATCACCGGTATTATCAACATACAGATGGTACGTTGGAAAGCCTGCAGAATTCACATCATACACAGTCCGGCCCCCAATGAGATTGTTGTACCACATATAATACAAATCTGTTTTTAATTTGATATTTCCCTTAATATTCCAATGATAACCTCCCTCCAGAGACCAGGCTTGTTCAGATTCCATATCCGGATCAACCGAAAACTGAAATTCATAGGCCTCTTTCTGCGTGTCAGTATGAAAAATTGCGTTACGAATAAAACCCACCGGCTGCCTGTAGGATTTTGCCGCACTGACTCGTACAACATGGTTCATTGATGAGTCAACGCCGTAAATGGAAGAAAGCCTTCCGGACCAGTCGGTCTCTCCTTCGGAAAAATAATCGCCACGTAACTGAGCTTCAAAAAGGAGCTGCTTGGAATATTGATACCTGTCGGAGGCAAAAAGTCCAAACCAGCGTTCGGAGACCTCTTCTTCGGTGAGGGTGAAAACATCAGGTTCTATGGGGCGGGTCGAAATATCGGTACTTCTATAGTTCCCGCCAAAGGCTACCGAGTGAGAGGACAGGCCCGTCATAGTTAGCTGAGCTTCAAAATCATTTTCAAGCACCTGATATTGAGCTGCACCATAGGAGGGACGATCCATATCCTGGTAACGTCCAGCCCAGCGAAAATACCCTTCAGTGGTAGAGTTAAATACTTGTTCAGCTTTTATATAGCCGTTTGCTGTGTTGAGTTCATTAGCCCCAACATCTGAAATACCGGCTGTCTCAAAGGCTCCCTGATCGGTACCGGTCATACCGGCACCAAGGGTAAGTTCCAGTTCCGACTCGGTTTTATAAATCAACTCACCCCTTGCCACAGTACGTCGCTGAAAATCGTCACCGCCCGCATCATCACGCAGATCAAGGACATCTGCGGAGGATTTCAAATCCTCATACCCGGCAGACAGCAACCAGCTCCATTTCCCAGAAACATCCGCAAACCGGACCTGAGAAGAGCTATCACCAAACTGACTTATATTGGATGTAACAAAGAGCCCTTCTAATGTTTCAGGTTTTTTAGTGATTATATTAATGACTCCTGACAAGGCATTTGCACCCCAGGCAGCACCACCTGAGCCACGCACTATCTCTATCCTCTCAATATCCTCCATCATCACTGGAAGGGAACTGAACTCGGGGCCACCAAAGGCGGGACTGTCAGCCGGCATACCATCAACAAGTGTCATCGTCCGATCGGAAAACATTCCCTCCAATCCATGAATACCAATACCATATCGGTTTCTATCCATCCGGACGACATCCATCCCGGGAGCATAGCGAAGCGTTTTCTGGATGGAACTATGACCGCTGTAATGCAGGTCATCGGCTGTAAGAACGCTTACTGGAACAGATAGAAGATTTTCGGGTTGTTTTTGTCTGGACGCAGAAACGACCAGAGTCATATCCTGAAAAAGCAGAAGCTCATCTGCTTCACCAAAATCATCAGAAATTTGGGCAAAGGATGAAACAGCTGCCAGGAATAGATGAGAAGAAAAAACTACAGCTGTTCCTATTCCCCTACCTGAAGAAAAAACAGCCTTACGCATAACCATAAAACCTCCAGTCACAAACAGATGCCCCTTAACTATTAACGACTTGTCTTTATTTTTCACCAGTAAAGCATACTCCCATACAGGAGTTTTTGAAAGTGGTAATTTTATTTTTCTGATGCAATCCCACTGACATATGGCAAATTCTTATTGAAAAACAGATCCCCACAGGATCTTTTTTTGCCAAAATAACCGCCAGCCGCCCGAAACAGCCTAACTCATTACAGTTTCAATTGGCCAAAAAACTAGACACTGCCACCGTCGATTCAATTTTCCAGGCCATTATCCCTTTAGCTTGACTCTTGGCGTTGGGCTCGTTAAAATCCATTGCTAATTTCAAGTGGCCTTATAGGACACTTCATCACTAAAAATTCCCCATACAATTCAATGAACATAGATCCTTTCCCAAAACCATTTTCCTGTAAGGAAAAACCAAGTATTCAATACCCCTGTTCCTGGAGTTACAAGGTCATCGGTCTCGATGAGGATGCATTAAGACGTGCCATTAAGACAATAATAGGTCACGAGAATCTCTTAATCACTCACTCCCATACAAGTTCAGGTGGAAAATACTGTAGCCTCAATGTGGAACTTGTGGTTGAAGATGACGAGACCAGACTTAAATACTATCAACATTTTAAAAATCACGCAGCTGTCAAAGTTGTTATGTAAAGGCATCATATGGACAAAGATACAAACAGTAAAGATTCCCGGCTCATCCCAATCCTTCGAGAAGGAGTTGCCGTAATCCAGATGCTTTTTTTCAAAGAATTCAAATCGGTCATCGTAAGAAAGCATCCCGACCTTGATAGCTCAGCACAAACCATGCTGGCAGGTGCCATCACCAATGAAATTTTTGGAACTCACAACAGGGAAGAGAAATTTCAGCTGTTCCGCAACAGCCATCAAGGCATTATCGAACAGGAACTGATGAGTTTAACCAGTGAACTGCCTCAGATGACAGCCCCTCTCTCCGATGCATTACGCATTCAAACACTTTGTGACAACCAGGAAGGCATTGATTCAACCCACGTTCTGCAACAGGCGAATAGTATAGGGCTTTTACCAGAAGATCGTGAGATCCCCATGCCATCTTCATTTATGGAAACGGTGCGGACGCTTGGGGCCATACACAAACTTATTATTCCTCCCGTTGAAATTGACACGACAGAGGAACACAATTTACTCCAATAACTTTTCATCAGGTATTCAAAGGAGAGCACAATGAAGAAATCAGTGACGGGTATGGCTTTGGCACTTGTTGCAGCCGTGGTACTTTTGCTTAGCCCCATGCAGAGTAAAGCATCTAACGACTTTGTTTTTGGTCTGCTTATGGTCGGCCCTGCCAATGATCATGGCTGGAGCCAGGCCCATTTTGAAGCAGGAAAGGAAATAGAAAAACAGATCCCGGGAAGCAAAATGATCTATATCGATAAGGTCAATCCTGCTGACCGCCCAGGTGTCACTATTCCCTTTCTGGTTGATGACCTTGTGTCCAAGGGAGCCAAATTAATTATCGGCAACTCCGATGACATGACCGATGGTATCCGCGAATCGGCCATGCTCCACCCCGATGTCAAATTCATCCATATATCCGGTGATGATGCACTCAGCCCCAAATCCCCTGAGAACCTTTCCAACCTCATGGGTAAAATGGAATATGGACAGATGATGGCAGGCTTTGCCGCTGCAATGACCACCAAAACTGGAAAAATTGGCTACCTGGGTCCCCTGATCAACGATGAAACCAAACGCCTTGCAGCTGCCTGTTTTCTTGGTGCCCGTTATGCATGGACAAACATTCTGAAAAAGGATCCTGCCGCTCTTAGCTTCAAAGTTTCCTGGATTGGTTTCTGGTTCAATATCCCTGGAGTTACTTCCGATCCCACTCAGGTTGCCAAAAACTTTTTTGATTCTGGAGCAGATGTTGTTATTTCAGGAATCGATACAACCGAAGCATTGATTGTGGCTGACCAAAAGAAAAAGGAAGGTGCAGACGTATCGGCAATCCCCTATGACTTTCAGGGCGGATGCGACACTGCTCCCGACGCCTGTCTTGGCGTCCCTTATTTTAACTGGATCCCCGGCTATACTCACTTTATCAATAACGCAATTCAGAACAGCTGGAAGAAAGAATGGCTCTGGCTCGGTCCCGAATGGGCAGATATGAATAACTCCATGACCTCCTCCATCGGGTTTCAAAACGGAAAAGCTCTGACGGTAGACGTTCAGAAACAACTTGCCACTTTTGTACGGGGCCTGGGCGATGGATCCATATCTCTTTTCAGCGGTCCACTTAATTTCCAGGACAAATCTGTCTTCCTGAAAAAAGGCAAAACTGCAACGGATATGCAAATCTGGAATCTCCCCCAGCTTCTTGAAGGTATGGAAGGGGCATCTAAGTAAATCAAGTTTCTCGGTTGCTGTAACATACTGAGAATAAAATACTTGTAGGATAACGTAAGCTTCATTGCAGGCAGTTAGACTAAAGGCTAAAGGAGTGATAATCCTTTAGCCTTTCTTTACCTCCAGTCTTCAGCCTTAACGACTTCACCGGTTACCTTCCCTCTCCCATGGATGTCAAATTCCAACATATCTCCAAAAACTTCGGATCCGTCAAGGCATTGACAGATGTATGCCTAAGCGCCCATTCTGGAACCATCCATGGGATAATTGGTGAGAACGGTGCCGGTAAATCGACGCTGATGAAGATCCTCACCGGCTACCAGTCAAAATCTAGCGGTAGCATTCTCATTGATGGACAGGATGCAATGCTTGCTGATCCCAGGCAGGCGGCAAAGATGGGCATTGGCATGCTCTATCAGGAGCCTATGGACTTTCCACCCCTGACTGTCCTGGATAATTTTTCTCTCGGTACCCCAGGCACAAACTGCCGGAAGTTACGTATATCTCTGCTTGATCTTGCCTCTCGTTTCGACTTCCACCTCGACCCTGATCGCTGTGTCGAACGTTTAACCGTGGGGGAAAGACAACAGATCGAACTCCTCCGCCTTATCCATTGTAAAACACGTATCCTAATCCTTGATGAACCGACCACGGGCATTTCCCCGGCTCAAAAAGAGATTCTATTTCCTGCTCTCAAGCAACTTGCTGCAGATGGCATGACCATCCTGCTTGTTTCTCATAAACTAGAGGAGGTGGCAACTCTCTGCCATGAGGTGACAGTACTGCGTCATGGACGTGTCACTCACCACACCTCAGCGCCTTTTCACTTTTCAGAACTTCTCACTGCCATGTTTGGATCTGTACCAGAGCAAAAAGACAGGGACACCATAAGAATAAACGGTGAGCCGATGCTGGTTCTGCAGGATGTGGAGGCCGCTGGAGACAGGTCGGGACTGCACCACTGCAATACCAGTTGTGCAGAGGGAGAAGTTATTGGTCTTGCTGGACTTGATGGTGCCGGGCAATCCACATTTTTACGCCTGGCTGCAGGACTCACACTCCCTGTCCGGGGTGAAGTGAAACTTTTCAGTAAACAACTCCCGAAAAACAGAACAGCAAGCCGGCAGGCCCAAAAACTAAAAACTTCTTTTATTCCTGCCGATCGACTTGAAGAAGCACTCTTTGCCAATATTTCCCTAAACGATCATTTCAATCTACAGGGTAGGCAGAATTCCTTCTGGCGCTCTCGAAAGATTAGCAAGCGCCTAACGGAAAAAGCAATTACCACCTTTTCCATAAAAGGACAGGTGCAAGATGCAGCAGGGGACCTCTCTGGAGGTAACCAGCAACGTCTTCTCCTTGCCCTCCTCAACCCTCAATCCCGTCTGGTGCTACTTGAAAACCCGACTAGGGGACTGGATATTCGTTCGGGACAGTGGGTCTGGAATTACCTGCGCAATGAACTCAATCCAAAGACAACTATCATTTTTTCATCTCCCGAACTTGACGAAATCCTTCATTACAGTGATCGTGTTCTTGTTTTTCATGATGGTGAAATCGTTATGGATAGTACGGTTATCGAAACCAGTCATGATGCTGTTGCTACTGCCATGACGGGAATACAAGGACAATGAGAAAAACAAGTGGCAGAAACCACATACCACAAACGCTCTTCGACATACTCCTTGGGGCTGTCCTCGTCTGTGGATTTACAGCACTCATACTGTTTATTACAGGAGCACCTGTCCTTCCGGCTTTTCATAATATCTGGCTCGGTGCCTTTGCCTCCACTACCAAGGTCAGCCAGGTGCTCTCCGTCTGGATTCCTCTGACCCTTTGTGCATGCGGACTCCTCTATACCTTTAGAGTCAATCTCTGGAACATTGGCATTGAAGGGCAAATTATAATGGGTGCGATCTCAGCCATGGCTGTCCTGCGTATTCCGGGAATTGAAAACCCAATACTTATACTCATCCTGGCATGCCTGGCATCCATGTTTGGTGGCGCAATCTGGGGGCTCTTTGCAGGGCTTCTTAAAACACGGGGTGGGGTCCATGAAATTTTCGGCGGCCTTGGACTGAATTTTGTCGCTCAGGGCTTTATTCTCTGGCTCATATTTGGTCCCTGGAAACGACCGGGCATTGCATCCATGAGCGGCACGGAACTCCTGGACCGCGACCTCTGGCTCTCAACTCCCCCCGGCTGGCGGGTGGCAAGCCTTGGTTTGGTGATTGCTGTTTCTGTCATTGTACTTACGTGGGTATTGCTTGAAAAGAGTAGCCTTGGGTTGAAATTCAGAGCAATCGGAGAGAATCCCAAGGCAGCGCTTCTCTACAGTCTTTCACCTGAAGGATACTATCTTCAATCAATTAGTATTGCAGGTGCCTGCGCAGGGCTTGCAGGGTTCCTTCAGGTAACTGCTGTCTATCACCGCCTGATTCCGTCGATTTCAAGTGGCTATGGTTATCTTGCACTCTTAGTTGTGATGCTTGCAGGATACAGAATCACACTTCTTCCGCTTCTTGCCTTCTTTTTTGCCAGCCTCAATGTCGGTTCCATTCAGCTTCCTATTGTTCTGCAGCTTGATTCTTCACTGTCCGGTGTTATTCAAGGCTGTTGCGTACTCAGTGCCCTGTTTATTCTAGGGATCAAGCAGAAGAGGAAACATTCATGATCGGTGATCTTTCCATTCCGGTACTCATCGCATCAGTACTGGCCGCGAGTGCGCCACTTATCATTATTGCACTTGGTGAAACGCTCACCGAAAAAAGTGGTCTTATCAATCTCTCTCTTGACGGGGTAGTATTATTTTCTGCAATGGCAGCCTTTGTGGTCGCCAAAGAAACCGACTCGCTGTTCCTTGGTTTTTTTGCGGGTGGCTGTGCTGGCATGCTCACAGGAATAATTGTGGGTTACTTCAGTATCTATCTTCATCTTACACAGGTTGCAGTCGGATTTGCTTTGTCACTACTCTGCCGGGATCTGGCCTACTTTCTTGGTAATCCCTACAGCAGAGTGCAGGGGCCAACACTCCTGGCAACGAAACTCCCCTTTTATGACTCCCTCCCTTCCTCTCTGCAGATCATTCTTACCCAACCACTGACTGTCTGGTTCGCTCTGTTACTCATTTTTTGCCTCTACTACTTCTTTAGTTACAGTAAGGCCGGTCTCTGTTTGCGCTCCGTTGGAGAAAATCCTGTAGCTTCATTTGCACGTGGGCTCAATCCAGCAAAAATTCAGATGACAGCAGTTCTCGTGGGAACCTTTCTTGTAGGTATTGGTGGGGCAGCCTATTCACTCTCATTAAAACCAGGATGGGGACGTCCTCAGGGAGCAGAAGGGATAGGATGGATTGGCCTGGCACTGGTTATCTTCGGCGGCTGGCATCCAATACGCGTAGCTCTTGGGGCCATGCTTTTTGCTTTCCTTCAAGTGAGTGGCATTGGCCTCCAGGACCTTTTTCCAGGCGTCCCGGCACAGGTCTTTCAAACCGCACCATTTCCTCTGATGATCTTCACTCTGGTTTTTATGCACTATTTAACAAAAAGAAAACAACAACAGGATTATTCTGGAAACAAATTCCAGAGATTTATTGGGAAGTTATTTATGTCTCGTCCCCCTAAGGCTATTGGGAAAAGCTATATACAGAAATAGACTCCGAACTGTTGCCACCAATTCGTCCGACTCAAAAACTTTTGTATTTACCATGCTATGAAGCGACACAATGTTTACCCGGAATCTGGGGACACGATTCCAATTCAAAAGACAAAGACGAATTGGATCATGTCCCCAGTTTCCTACCATTTTATTCGTTATTCAATTCCGGCTCAAACTCAATTTCGGTGAATAGTTATAAACTTTTTTTCTGAGTAGCCACTCTGTCTGTGCAGAAAATGGATACATTGAACTTCCATATTTCACCCAATTTTGATATAACACCTTTGTTCTACTCAAAGATGATTGGACCGTCAGCCACCTAGAGAGGTTATCCACTTTTCATACGAATTCAGGCTTCAATAGTTATGTTTTTTCGCTCACCCAAAAGGCCTCCAGCCACAAAAAAACAATTCGACAACCCACTTTTTTCAATTGGTGAGTACACCTACGGTCGACCCGATATCCGTACCTATGGAGATGGCACCCATCTGAGCATTGGTAAATTTTGCTCCATTTCCTCAAAAGTCACCCTGATTCTAGGTGGCAATCATCGAATTGACTGGGCCACAACATATCCTTTCCCTGCACTTGCTACCCAATGGCCTGAAACTGAAAAGATCAGCGGTCATCCTGCAACCAAAGGAGATCTGACAATTGGCAATGATGTCTGGATCGGTCATGGGGCAACCATCCTCTCCGGTCTGTGCATTGGTTCCGGTGCAGTGATCGGTGCCTGCAGTGTTGTGCATAAAGATGTTCCTCCCTATGGAATAGTTGCCGGGAATCCCGCAAAAGTACTCCGAACCCGCTTTGACCAGGAAATATGTGAAGCTCTGCTGAAACTTTCCTGGTGGAACTGGACAGAAGATAAAATAAAAAATAATTTGGAGTTGATCTGCAGTGACCGCATCCAAGAACTCCTTAAGGTCACCTGATGTATCACCCTCTACTCTGTAGTGTAATTATAGTTTCCTACAATAATTTCGAAACAACCACCGGTCCCTGTCTTAACAGTCTGGCTCAATCGCCTGAAGATATGGAAATAATAGTAGTGGACAACAACTCGGATCCTTCCACACAAAAGAAGCTGACTCTGGCTGGAAAAAATGACTCAAGAATCAAGCTGCTCTTCCTCGGCGAAAATCGAGGTTACGCAGCTGGAAATAATATTGGGGCCCGAGCAGCGACGGGTGAATATTTCCTCCTTCTCAATACGGACACCCGTATTGTACCAGGCACAATATCCCTCTTCACCTCCCTCATGCAACAGCACCCTGACTGGGATATGCTAGGACCGGTAACAAACAACTGTGGCAACGATCAACACATTCACACGACCGGAGCCCAGCCTGAAGAAATCCTTAGCCAGGGCAGCCACTGGTGTAAGCATTCAGCACGACTCAATTTCAAGACAGATCGTCTTATTTTTTTCTGTGTCCTGATACGAAGAAATCTCTACGAAGAACTGCAGGGCCTAGATGAAGATTTTGGCCTGGGCTATTACGAAGATACCGATTTTGTATACAGGGCGATAAAAGCTGGAAAACAGATGGTAATAAGCGAAAAAACATTTGTGTACCACAAGGGTAAGGGCAGTTTTTCAAAGGTGAATGGAGCAGTTCGTAAGCTGATGAAAAAGAATAAGAAACTGTTCAGAAAAAAACATGGCCACGGCGAAATTACTGACCACTGGCGAATTAAAAACCTCCAGGCCATGACGAGATATCTTGAACTTCTTGATAAAACTTCTCCTACCCCGGAACTCCAATACTCTTTTTCAAATCGTCAGAAAATTGCTGAAGGACTTATGCCTAACAGTCCGCTTAAACGTTTTTTCTATCGCCGCAACCTGAACACAACCATCACGCGCTTCGAAAGCAGACTCTCCAAATTACAAGGCCAGGAAAAGAAGAAACAATAACAAGAAAAGTCCCCAACAAATCTCTGTTTGAGGGTTATGACCTGAGCCCTGGACAAAACCGAAATCAGCTACATTGCTCACAGTTTCCGATATGCTTGTCCAAGCCATTCTCACACCACTGTTTTTCCATTCGAAGAGAATCTGAGAGCAAGTCATTGTTCTGGCTCAAAAAATCTCTTGACTGGGACGGATGATAGAGGTGAAAGGCTAAGGCATTAAATTTTACATTCTGCCTCCGGACACCGATATTCAACAGGCGCGCTGCAAATTCAGTATCCTCGTGCCCCCATCCGATAAAGTCCTCATTGAAGCCATTTACCTGAAGTGCATCTTTTTTCCAAAAGGCGAAATTGCAAGTTTTAATTCCACCCAGCCTGCTATTACGACAAGAAAACATCCTCGATAAAAGACGTGAACGGATACAGTTTTTCCGATTACCAATCCTATCCCCGAAGACGCTTACACGAATGTCTCCTGAAGAAATGATTTTTGCCGTGGTCCCCTTACTCAATATCACTCGAGACCCCTGAACAAAATATCCGGGTGTCGCGTAATAAACATGGTCTTCAATAAAATGTATCTCCAGCATGATATCGCCATCAACAAGAATACAGTAATCAGCCATACTTCGCGCCATTGCCATATTCCGACACCTTGCAGGACGAAATCCTTTATCTTCCTGCCAACAGTGGTAAACCGGAATATCGGTTTTTTCTCGCATCATCTTGACTAACTCACCGGTATCCGAATTTGAGCCATCGTCAGCAATAATAATTTCGGTTGGTGGCAAAGTCTGCTTAAAGGCAGTCTGCATGGTCAAGCGTAACGTATCAGTATTATTATAGGTAGTAATTATAAGTGATATCTTCATGGCAAGAGACCTGTGAAATTGTTCTTTTATCAATATGAGAACTTAGAGAAAGAGCAGTGCCTGCTCATAGACATGATCGACAGAAATTGAGTGCATACAGATAAGTTCTTCGCAGCTTCTTTTTCGGCAAACGAGGCAATCAAGCGTTTCATTTCTCACTACCTTACTGGGTACTTTATAGGGTCCAACAAGTTCTGGATTCGTTGGACCAAAAAGAACCACCACGGGAATCCCGGCAAGGGCAGCCATATGCATGGGACCAGTATCCACACCTATATAAAGTGACGATTCCTTAATAAGCGCCGCTGACTCAATAAGTGATAACTCTCCCCCCGTCACCAGCGGTGGACTTGTCATCAGTTCTGCAATTTTTTCCAATACAAGTCTATCATCCTTGGATCCAGCTAAAACCACTTGCACATCTGCTTCTTGCTGCAGCCTGTCTCCGAGAGCTGCCCATTTTTCAACGGGCCAGAACTTAGTCTCCCAACGACCAACCGGATTAAAATAAACCAAGGTTTTCCTTTCACCTGTAAGGAATGTATTTACTCTTTCTAGATCACTCTCATCTGTTTCAAGAAAAAAATCTTCATCTTCAACGGTGCACCCGAAAAAGGAGGCAAAAAGTAAATTTTTGTCCTGAGCATGCATTATTTTTTGGGGAACTTTTACCAATTGATGCTGAAAGAGCGTATTTAACTCCTTGGCCACAGAGAAGCCAATCCGGACGCCTCCTGGATTGCAAAGTGCCAGTATCCCACTACGAAAGGATGCATGAAGATCAAGGACCAGATCGTAGGGCTTTTTGGAAAATGATTTTCTTAGTTTCTGAAGAGTTCGTAACGTCGCTACAACAGCTTTGAAAAAGGCAGTTTTCCCAGCCTTGGGTTCACTGGTGGAAGGGATGTCTATAACGAACACGTTGTCTACAGCAGAATCTCGTTCAACTATCGAGGCAAATGGCTTTTGCACAACCCAATCAACTGCAATTCGTGGATAGCATCGTTTCAGGGTGTGAACAAGAGCCAGAGTATGAACAATGTCGCCAAGTGAACTCTGCTTGATTATTAATATTCTTTGAGCGTTCAGAAGAATATCAGTTTTTGACTTCTCTTTCCTGGATGCCAGAAACTTAAATGGAGAACGAATGGAAGGGGTATGGGTATGGGTCATAACAGGATTTTATAAACAGCGGGAATACAGGATATAATGTGGTTTCACACTACACTCATTGCTATTTTAAGTATTCACTCTCAACAACCAGCTCATTGACTCAACGAAATAATACAAAACAGGTTATAAGGCTGAAGAAACAGAAAGGCTAAAGGTCGCGTGTAGTTCTGTTCTTCCTTCAGTCTAAAATCCTTCATCCTATGCACCTTCTCGTAATAACGAAAGAAATTAATGATTATTTCGAAGTCTGCGTTTATTTCGTGTTTTTTTCACCCCTCAGGGGGTACTGAACCGAGTAACAGGAGTTCAGGGATAAAGTACTAAGCGAGATCATACAGTAGTAATTCAAAAAAACCATTACAAAACTGTAGAACATACAGTACTATTCAGGATGAAACAAGGTCAGACCTCACGGCCACTACCGACACACACCTCAACACTTAGCAACAAGACAACATTGCCATGCAGTTTATAAAAAGACTGGACAAAAAACTCTCCAAACTCTCATCACGCAAACATAAGAATTCCAAAATTGTCTTCTATCTGAAAGGCATGGCCCAGATCCTCACCCCGGTAATTTACCTGCGAAGACAACTTCCACGCCTGCTTGACTCAATTTCCTGTTATGATCAAGACCATATCCTGGACAGGGTTGCCTATTACAATAAAAAACAAACACAATTCACTCTGGGGCCGGATCGAAGCCAATCGGCAGACCTCACAACAAAGAAAAATTTTGTCTATTACCTTGATTTTAAGAAATATTGTCGTTTCTTTGATCCAGCCTTTTCTTTTTACTACAAATTCGGCGATGTCGTCACAGTCCCTACAAATCCAACCTTTGTCAAAAGTCGACCACTCACAGACAACAACGAAAATGGAATTCTCTTAAAACTCAACAGTATTCGTCATTACACTTTTGTCAAAGATACTCTCCCTTACCAGGACAAAAAAAACAAACTGGTCTGGCGTGGTAAGGCCGGCGTACAAGAACGAAAGGATTTTATCCGTCAGTACTTCAATAATCCTCTTTTTGATGTCGGCCAGTCCAATCAACCAGAGGCAGGTGGAGACTCAAGACGCCAAAAACGATTTATGCCCATAGAAAAGCAATTGCAATTTAAGTTCATTCTCTCCATTGAAGGCAATGATGTGGCCACAAATCTTAAATGGATTATGTCGTCCAACTCTCTCTGTTTTATGAGAAAACCACGCTTTGAGACCTGGTTTATGGAAGGAAGACTGCTACCTGATTTCCACTATGTTCTATTACGAGACGATTATTCAGATATTGAAAAGAAGATGACATACTACCTGCAGCATGAAGAAGAGGCTCTGGCCATTCTAAGGAACGCCAGGGCATATACAAAACAATTTCAAAACACCAAGAGGGAAAATCTTATATCTCTTATGGTATTTAGGCAGTATTTTGAACAGAGTGGTCAACTCAGGTGATCTATACCAAACCACTCAACGCGATTGCACCTTACGGGCAGCTCCACCTGCCAGCTTAACAATGATCTGATTGGACTTATGAAGTCTGGAAGCCATTGCTCGGAAGAGATGTCCGGAAACATCAGGATATTTTTCTATAATTTCATATAGCTTGTTACCGGGATAGCGTTTAATCGCTGACCTGCCAAGGGACACGATGGATGCATTTCGTGGTTCTCCTGACAATACTGCCATTTCACCAAAATATTCTCCGGGTTCAGTAAGCTCGGCAATCTTCTTCCCACCCTTTAAGACAGACAACCCTCCCCGGAGGAGTTTGAAAAAGTCCACATCGGTATTGCCCTCACGAATAATCACATCACCATCTTCATAATTTTCGATATCAGGATTTACGAGATAAGCAGGAAGGCTTTCCTTATGAGCGACGGTTCTGCGAAGTGCTTCCTCAACACTGGTGACCCCCTGCCTCACCTTTTCGATGGCAGCATCCCGCAGCGGAACCATTCCCTCCTGAACAGCAGTTTTTCGTAATTGATCTTCGGGAACTTCAGCACTGATCGCTTTTGCAACCTCTTCGGTTACTTCCATAAGCTCAAAAAAACCGATTCGTCCCTTATACCCCAAGCCATTACACTCAGGACAACCAATGGGTCCATAGGTGACCACATAATCAACTTCATCTTCATGAAACCCCATCTCGAGGAGTTCCTTAGGATCACGCTGCTCAGGTTTCTTGCACGCCTGACAGAGCTTACGTCCAAGTCGCTGTGATAAAACCATGGTGATAGAGGAGGCAAGCATAAATGGTGGTATACCGATATCAATAAGACGACCAATGGTTGCCGCACTGTCATTGGTATGAAGAGTTGAAAAGACCAGATGCCCGGTCATGGCAGCTTTTATACCAATCTCAGCAGTTTCGATATCTCGAATCTCACCAACCATAATGATATCCGGATCCTGACGAAGGAAAGCCTTCAGGGCTGCAGCGAATGTCATCCCGACTTCGGCATGGACATTAACCTGATTAATTCCCTTAAAGTTAAATTCCACCGGATCTTCCGCAGTAAGAATCTTAATATCTTCAGAGTTCAGCGAATTCAAGGCGGAATAGAGAGTAACTGTCTTACCGGAACCAGTGGGGCCTGTAACCAGAAGCAGTCCCTGAGGACGGTTCAAACAACGCTTCAAGGCTTCAAAAGTCTCCACCTCAAAACCAAGCTTGGTCAAATCCACATTAAGAGACCCCTTATCGAGAATACGAAGAACAACGGATTCACCAAACAGGGTCGGAAGGGTTGAGACACGAAAGTCCACGGAACGATTACGCCCTAGACGCATTTTAATACGGCCATCCTGAGGAATACGACGTTCGGTAATATCAAGATCAGCAAGAATTTTCAACCGTGCCGCCATGGCATTTTTAATACTTAAGGGCAGATTCATGGATTTAAAAAGAGAGCCATCCTTACGATAGCGAATCTGCATGGTTTTCTCATAGGGTTCCACATGAATATCAGAGACCCCATCTTGAACAGCCTTAATAAGAATACCATTAACCAATTTAATAATGGGAGCATCGTTTGCAGCAAACTGATCACCTATAGCATCCTCATCAATGGTTTCGATCTCAAACTCATCAGCAGCGTCGGCCACTATGGAACCAAAGTCATCAACTTCGGTAACGGCCATCTCTTCATCAGCTTCTTCCCTGCGATTTAAAAAAGTTGCCGCCTCTTCATCATCTATGCGATAATATTTTCTATAGGCTTCAATGATATCAGACTCCATGGAGACACAAACGGCGAGATCCTTCCCAAGTTCCTCCTGAAGTTTTTCCACCGCTTCAGTGTCGGTGGGCTCGGCCATGGTTATCTGTAGTGTATTTCCGGCAAGACGAAGGGGGAAGGCCATAAACTCCTTGGCCGTCTCGTAAGGCACCAGGGCAATGGCTTCTTTATTTGGTGGTTCCTTGGTGAGCAGAACAGGTGTGAAATTATGCTGGCGACTCAGAAAGTTATAGACGGTATCGGCATCAATATAATCAAACTGGCGCAGAATGGCGCTCAGACGCCCACCATTCTTTTTAAGTTCTGTTTTGGCACTGTCAAGCTGAGCAGGAGTGATATAACCAGCCTTACTCAGAAGCTCTCCGACTTTTAACTTACCGGCCCCGGAGCGGTCTTTAACCGTTCCTTTCAGAGAACTTCTTTTTGGTGCTATTTTTTGTTTTACTGCCATATTATTAATATATATTAAAAATTTTAAACTTACCCATGGATGCGTTGCACATCTCCATTTCAGTCCAATTAACAATACAACGTTTTATTTAAAAAAACAAACGGGTTAAGAAAAGCTCACTTTTCCTAACCCGTTATTTCACAGCTCATGAGTAAAACTCACGGACTGGCTATCTGTTACTAGCTGTTTTATTTACACATACAGCCTAAAACACACCTTTTACTTTTCCGGTCTCAACATCGACATCAACCCGGCGATAAGCGGGATCAGAACCGGTACCAGGCATAAGGCTGATGGTTCCTGCAATAGGCACAACAAAACCAGCACCTTTGTATGTCATGATATCACGGATAGGCAATGTCCAACCGGTAGGTGTTCCTTTAAGGGCAGGATTATGAGAAAGAGAAAGATGCGTTTTCACCATACAGGTTCCCATCTCAGCCATATCAGGATCTGCGCTCAACCTTTTTAATTTCGCCTGAGCTTCAGGGGTGTAGCTCACACCATCTGCGCCATAAACTTCCTTAGCGATAAGATCGATACGCTTTTCAAGTGGATCCTTCAGATCATAGAGGAATTTAAAGTCATTTGGCTCTTCACAGGCATCAACGACAGCATCTGCAAATTCAAGAGCACCGTCTCCACCATGTTCCCAATGACGGGACAGGGCAACTCGTGCACCAGCAGCTTCACAGATACGACGAACGGCTTTAATTTCATTGTCAGTATCGGTGAAGAAGGCGTTGATACAAACAACGGGATTGATACCAGCTTTCTTTACGGTCTCAATATGATGAAGGAGATTTTTACAACCCTCTTCAACCCAACCCACATTTTCTGAAGCGTACTCTACAGGCATTGGTTTGCCTGGAACTGGAATTGGTGCGCCACCATGACATTTAAGAGCACGAATAGTTGCAACAACAACCGCACAATTGGGCTTATTGCCAGAGAAACGGCACTTAAGATTCCAGAATTTTTCAAATCCGATATCTGCACCAAATCCTGATTCTGTAACATTGTAATCAGCAATTTTAAGTCCAACTTTATCGGCAATAACAGAAGATTGACCAATGGCAATATTGGCAAAAGGCCCGGCATGCACAAGAACCGGCTGCCCTTCGAGTGTTTGCATCAGGTTAGGATTAATGGCCTGAACCATCCACGCCGTCATGGCGCCATCGACTTCCAGGTCTGCGGTGGTAATAGGTCTATCCTGCTTGTCATAGGCAACAACGATTTTAGCAATACGACGACGCATATCGGCAAGATCGTTAGCAATGGCAAGAATAGCCATAATCTCTGAAGATACGGCAATTGCAAAAGACGATTTCATGGTGAAACCATCCATTTTACCTGGTCCCTGACCGATGGTAATGTCACGCAGTGCCTGTGCACAGAAATCCATAATCCAGTTAAACTCAACTTTCTTGGGATGGATATCCAAACGTTTCAGGTTACGCTGAGCAAGCTGCTCATCGGTATAATTTGCTTCATGCTGCATACGGGAAGTAAGGGCAACCATACCAAGGTTATGGGCATTCATAATGGCATTGATATCACCGGTCAGACCGAGAGAAAATTCTGTGAGTGGAATACACTGAGCAAGTCCACCACCAGCAGCCGAGCCCTTGATATTCATGGTGGGGCCGCCAGATGGCTGACGGATGGCACCAACAACAGATTTATTGCGTTTACCAAGTCCCTGAACAAGACCCATAGCACAGGTAGATTTCCCTTCACCAAGTGGGGTTGGGCTAATAGCAGTTACATCGACATATTTGCCATCGGGTTTATCGACAAGACGGGTCATGATTTTCTTGAAATCAAGTTTTCCGACATAATGTCCATAGGGAAGGACTTCTTCTTTATCAAGTCCTAGCTCCTCCCCGAGCTGATAAACGGTTTTCATTCGACTTTCTGCTTCAGCTGCGATCTCCCAGTCAGCATGTTTCGTTGGATCAAGAACCATATTGATCTCCTTTTACAATAAAATTTAGGTGTTAGGCCTGATTTGAGTCAGGACGACTTGATACTTCATCAGAATTGATGCTCTATATAACTAATTTTTAACAAAGTGTCAATACGAGGACAGCGTGACAAAAAAAAGCTCTTATCCCGTAATAGGATAAGAGCTTCACTTTCATATACAGCAGGTGTTTCGATTCGAATCAAAAAACAGCAGGATAGCGCTCCTTCATTTCTGCAGCCAGAGGGATCATCACCTCTCGCATGGAAGGCTCAGCTGCAGGAGTTGTTCTCAGCTTAAAGATATGTTTCCACTCTGCAAGATTACAATACACAATAATTTCAGTTTTACAGGAGTTTGGCAAAACAATCCGAGCAGCCTGAGGGGTCGAAGAATCAAGAAGTTTCAGATATATTTTTTCTGTATCCTCCATCGCCTTCTGCCAAAGAGCAAATTCTTCAGTCCCTTCTTCATAAAACATAGGCTTGACAAAGGTCACCTGGTTATCAAATTTATCCTGGCTATAACGGCAGTAGCGCTGACTCTCCTGCAAGTATGAACAGGGGCGATGTCTTACAATTTCATGGGTCACGGCACGATTTATGATAAATTTTACGCCCATAAAACGATGTTTAGCAAGACTTTCCACGGGGAGTGCATCAACCTCCGCCAAATCAAGCTTTCTAATTTTTATATCTCCTGGTTGACCATGACCACCATCCCAAACACCTTCAAATAGATACGAATGATCAGCAACCATAAAAGCCACCATGGCTTCAACGAGTTCATTTTTCCCTGCCCGCTGATACAATTCTCTAAGACTCCGAATAGATGAAGTAACTAATAATTCAGAACCTAAATGATCAATAAAAAGATATTTGGGTTCCAGGGCAAGTAAAGCATCAAATTGCGCATCGCTGCACTGAACACCCAACGTGACTACCGCCATTTCCATCACAGAATTATGACCATGCTCAGCAATTTTCTTCACAAAAGGAAGGGCTGAGTTTTTATCAATCAAACCTTCGCTTTTGTAGCAGATACGGCCACATGCCTCAAGACGTACAACAAGTGATGCACGATCCAGATCATCTTGAATTTCATACGATGGCTTAACGATACGCATAGTTATTCCGCCTTCCAGAAAGGTGAGAGTTCACGTAGTTCCGCAATAATCGGAGGCATTTTTTCCAGCACAAAATCCACTTCAGCTTCTGTATTATAAACGCTTAAAGAATATCTGATAGAGCCATGAGCCGCAGTAAAAGGAACCCCCATGGCGCGCAGGACATGGGATGGTTCAAGAGAACCTGAAGTACAGGCAGATCCCGATGAGGCACAGATATTATACAGATTCATATGCAATAAAATTGCTTCTCCTTCCACAAATTCAAAACTGATATTTGTAGTATTTGGGAGTCTGTCTGTTTTGTGACCATTGAGCATGGATTTTGGAACCGTTGCAAGCAAGCCCTCTTCAAGACGATCCCGAAGCGCCCGCACCCTGCCATTCTCCTCTTCCATCGTCTCCCGAGCAAGCTCACATGCCCTACCAAGACCAACAATGGAGGCCACATTCTCCGTTCCGCCACGTCTGCCACCTTCCTGATGGCCACCTGCCAGAAAGGGAACAAAAGGTGTCCCACGTTTCACATATAAAACACCAACCCCCTTGGGAGCATGGAGTTTGTGTCCAGAAAGAGAAAGAAAGTCAATATCAAGCTCTTTGAGATTGATTGGAATTTTCCCGACTGCCTGAACCGCATCGGTATGAAAGAGAATCCCTCGGTTTTTGGCCATGGCGGCCATTTTTTCAACGGGAAAAATAACACCGGTTTCATTATTTGCCCACATCACGGATACAATGGCGGTATCTTCAGCCAGAGCTTCCTCATAACTGGCCATATCCAGAGTGCCATCAGACTCTACCTGAAGACGGGTAACCCTATGTTTATGCCCGGTAAGCCTGTCGAGGTTTTCACAGAGATGCTTAATGGCAGGATGCTCAACACGGGTGGTTACAATATGTCTTTTTTCAGGAAAGGCCTGCAGGGCAGAAAGAATCGCCGTGGAATCACTTTCTGTTCCACAACTGGTAAAGGTGATCTCCGTTGGATCTGCACCGATCAACTCAGCAACCTGACCCCTTGCATCCTTAACAGCCCCACCAACCTGACCACCAAAATTATGCATACTTGATGGATTTCCATAGCATTCCGTAAGAAAAGGCATCATGGCATCAACGACCTCAGGGGCAACTCTGGTGGTGGCGTTATTATCCATGTAAACAACATTATCAGCATCACATTTCATTACTTGGCCTCCTCCACAATTAAAGTATCAAGTACCAATTCACGCAATTTTTTCTCCACATATTCTTTAAGAGTGGTTTGAGACTTAGCACAACTTGTACAGGCACCACGCAGAGAAACCATTACAAAATCTCCATCCACATCCACAAGCTCGATATCACCACCATCTTTTTTCAATGCGGGTTTAATCTCACGCTCAAGGACTTCCTCAATTTTTTTAATCTTCTGAAGAGTGGTCAGCCGTTTCGGACCATCGGCTTTAACCGGAACAACTGGAATACCGCTGATGGTTGTCTGGAGAAGATCGCGCAGCTTGTCTTCACATTTTCCACAACCACCACCGGCTTTAGTAAAGTTGGTAATTTCTTCAACGGAACGAAGATCAGATTCTTTTATTGCCCGAATAACATCCAAGTCAGTTACACCAAAACATTCACAGACGACCTCACCTTCAGCCATGGGCAGAATCACGCCGCGATAATCTGCAATGGCAGCTTCGAGTGCTTCACGTCCCATAACTGAACAGTGCATTTTTTCCTTAGGCAAGCCTCCCAGATAATCAGCTATATCATCATTGGTGAGTTTCTCCGCATCATCCACGGTCATACCAGTAACCATAAGGGTGAGTGCCGAAGAAGAGGCTATGGCCGATGCGCAACCAAAGGTTTTAAACTTGGCATCAACTATTACGTCATCTTCAATCTTTAATGTCAGTTTCAGTGCATCACCACAGGCCAGAGACCCGACATCACCAAGTCCGCTTGGATTCTCAATTTCCCCCACATTATGGGGGTGTAAAAAATGCTCCTGAACTTTATCTGTATATTCCCACATGATTTACTCCTGATTATTCTTTATGATATGACAGTAATCCCAATACTCTAAGGATTGGATTTTCTTTAACAGTTCAGCTACTCTAATACTGCCTAGCTAAAAATCAATGGGAGAATAGCTTTGACAAGTTCGTAAAAAGCTAACTTTCCAGATGGCTAAGTAAAAAACTCCATATGCGAGGCGCACATATTTTCTATTATTCCGGTGCATTAGAGTACATCGCAATGATATGAAATTCGTATCCCAAGAGTCCTCGAAGTCTACGCTTATCTCCTTCGGGGTGCACAACGAAGCAGATGGAGAGTTTTTACGACGCCATCAGCTTTTATATAAGACCAATTTCTTCCAACATTTCACGAGCAGCTTCAACAAGAGCCGCAGTACCACTCTCCGTTCGCGACTCCACATAAAAGCGAACCTTTGGTTCTGTACCGGAAGCCCTGATCATAAGCCAGGAACCATCTTCAAAAATCATCTTGCGGCCATCGATATCAATTACCTGATTTATACACTGTTCAGCCCCGCCAACAGTAACGACTGCCCCCACACCGTACTTCTCAAGTTTCAGCAGAGCAGTGTGCAACTCTTCTCCATGAACACTGACCGGCAAACCATCCCGATCAGGATAATAGGCACCATATTCATTCTCAATTTCAGCTAGATAATCCCCAAGATTTTGCCTGCGACTAATGACCATATCGAGTGCCAGAAGCAGACCGATATAGGCATCCTTCTCAGGTGTATGGCCAATGATGGAGATACCATCGGACTCTTCAAAGGTGACAAGGGCCTTACCAATAACCGGCTTAAATTCCTTAAAACCTACTCGGGGTTCAAAGGTTTCTTCCCCGAATACTTCAGCCAGACGGTTGGCAAGATTGGATGTGGCTACGGTTTTGGCAACCATACCCTTCTTTCCCTTTCCCTCATGGAGAAAATGATAGGCCATGGCACCAAACTGGTTCATACTGATTTCAACGGTTCCATCGGTAAATCTGATTCTGTCACCATCAGGGTCTATTATGGCACCTACTTTCAGAGGTTCATTTCGTGCATTCAGAGTTTCCATAACACTAACCATATTGATCGACGATGGTTCCGGAGCTATTCCATTAAAGGTGACATCCGAACTGTCTCGTAACTGTATCAACCTCTCGGTCTCAACACCCTCAAAAAGTGACGGTATATGTATCCTGCTTGCCCCGTGAACGGAATCGATGACGGCGACAATATCTGTATCCGTAGCAAAACTATTCATAATTTCATCATAATGAACATCATGGACATTTTTATTTTTACGAACAAGCTGTTTCCATGTCTCAAGTGCGTCAAAGGGCAACACATCATCGCGCTCCGCAGGTGAGACAACAGGTTTGTCCAATGCTACAAGCGAGGAACCTGAGCCTGCTATAATTTGCCGGGCCCTGCCTGTAATGCGCCCGGTGAGCTCTGCAGCAGCAGGACCGGCGTCCGCTGCATTATACTTAAAACCGGCATATTCAAGCGGATTATGAGAAGGAGTCAGGTTCACCGAGAAGGCAGCATTGAGTTCAAGTACTGCTGCAGAAAGGACTCCAGTGGTTGATTCACCTGCATAGTGGACCACAAACCCGGCATTAACCAGCACCTCAGTCACGGCTCCCGCAAGGATCTCCCCGCCAAAGCGGTTATCAAAGCCGAGCACACAACCACGTTTTCTGGCCTCATCAAGACTGGCTACGCCTAAAAACTGACCAAGTTCAGGTTCTTCATCGAGTGCAAAGTAAAGATCCAAAATAGCCGCAGTCACAAAGGAAACTGAACGGACAGACAGATCCTTGCCTATCATACCACGCCAGCCCGAAGTCCCAAATTTAACAGCTGTAACCGGATCATGTTCATTACAGATGATTTCATCCATAATCAGTGCATACACCTGATCTATAGCCTGCTGCCATTGTTCGCCTTCACTATTCCGCAAGAGAACCAATTCTCTGACAAGAGAAAAATAATCGCTTTCTGAATGTTCCCTGCCTATATTACATTTTCCATACAGTTCTTTTATTTTTGCAGTCTGAGACATGGCTTCGTCCTCCGATTTTCCAATTCAGATTAATTTCCAGTAGCACAACCAGAAAGTTACACAAAAAAAACAGTATCACACTTCGATTTTCTCTTCTACCCTTTCATAGAAGAAAAACCAGAAAATCACTCCTATTACTTGACGGATCGACAGTTTTTTTTATATAATACATCAGAATTTTTTGAATTTCACTTATCTGCCTTTTATATATAAGGGCTGATCTTTTCATTTTAGACATATTCGGATTGTCGAACATGTCCTTTCAACAATTACTTTTGCAGGAGAAATAACGATGGCCAAAAGTCACGACGAAGAATTAATTCTATGGTTTGACGATATCGGTATTGATGATGTCCCTTTGGTTGGCGGAAAAAATGCATCGCTTGGTGAAATGTATCAGCATCTCACCGCAAAAGGTGTTGCTGTTCCCCACGGTTTCGCCATCACCGCATACGCCTATCGCTATCTCTTAAAAGCTGCCGGTGTTGAGCAAAGTATCCGCGACGTCCTTGCTGATCTTGATACTGAAGATATGGCAAACCTCGCAGAACGAGGTGAAAAATGCCGTAACATTATCCGTCACGCAGAATTCCCAGATGACCTTCGCGAAGCCATTATCAAAGCCTACAAAGTGATGGAAGGGCAGTATGGTGAGAATTGTGACGTTGCTGTTCGTTCTTCTGCAACAGCAGAAGATCTGCCGGATGCCTCATTTGCCGGTCAGCAGGAAACATACCTGAATATTCACGGCTACGATGCAATCATCGACAACTGCCGACGCTGCTTCGCTTCTCTTTTTACCAACCGCGCCATCTCCTATCGCCAGCATCAGGGCTATGGCCAGTTTGATGTCTACCTTTCAATTACTATTCAGAAAATGGTTCGTTCAGACTCCGCCTCTTCCGGTGTTTTGTTTACCATTGACACTGAGTCAGGTTTTAAAGATGCCTGTTTTATCACCGGTGCCTGGGGTCTTGGAGAAAATGTTGTACAGGGTGCAGTTAACCCCGATGAGTACTATATTTACAAGCCAAAGTTGAAAGAAGGTAAACGTCCGATTGTTGGTAAAAAAGTTGGATCCAAAGAGATCAAAATGATCTATGACAACGATCCTTCCACACCTGAGCCTGTAAAAAACATCGATACCACTGAAGAAGAGCGCAAATCATACGTTATCAGTGACGATGAGATCCTTAAGCTAGCCGAGTGGGCCTGTATTATCGAAGACCATTATGGCAAAGGCATGGATATCGAATGGGCCAAAGATGGTGACGGTGTCAATGTCGGAACAGGTGATCTTTTCATCGTTCAGGCGCGTCCCGAGACTGTCCATTCCCAGGCCAATAAAGGAGTGATGGAAACCTACAAGCTTCTGGAAACAGGGAAAGTGCTTGTTGAAGGTCTGGCCGTAGGTGCCAAAATCGGTCAGGGTGTTGCCCACTGCATTGAAGATGTTAAAGATATCGGAACCTTCAAAAAAGGCGAGGTGCTTGTCACCGACATGACCGATCCCGATTGGGAACCAATCATGAAAATCGCTGGTGCCATCATCACCAACCGTGGCGGTCGTACCTGCCATGCGGCGATCATCTCCCGTGAACTTGGTATTCCATGTGTAATCGGAACAGGAGATGCCACCGAGCATATCAAAAACGGTATGGAGATCACCGCATCTTCAGCCGAGGGTGAGACCGGTTACGTTTACGAGGGTCTACTCAAGTTCGAAATAGATAGACAGGATCTTGGTAACCTGCCCGCAACCAAGACCAAAATCATGATGAACCTGGCTATTCCTGAAAAAGCATTCACCGAATGCCAGATTCCAAACGATGGTGTTGGTCTGGCCCGTGAAGAATTTATTATCAACTCTCACATTGGCCTCCACCCGCTGGCACTCTACAACTATGAAGAGCTGAAGAAGTCCGACGATCCCGAGAAAAAGGAAATCGTTGCCAAGATCGACGCCAAAACCGGAGCATACAGCGATAAGCGCCAGTTCTTTATCGACAAGGTAGCCGAAGGTGTTGGTCGTATTGCTGCAGCATTCTACCCCAATGACGTTATTGTTCGTCTCTCTGATTTCAAAAGTAACGAGTATGCAAACCTTGCTGGTGGCACCCTGTATGAGCCACATGAAGAAAACCCAATGATTGGCTGGCGTGGAGCTTCCCGCTACTACGATCCTAAATATCGTCCTGCCTTTGAGCTTGAATGTGCCGGCCTCTTAAAGGCCCGTAACGATATGGGTCTTGACAACATCAAACTGATGGTTCCATTCTGCCGTACCCCTGCGGAAGGCAAAAAGGTAATCGAAGTTATGAGAGACTGCGGTCTGGTACAGGGCGAGAATGGTCTTGAGCTTTACGTTATGTGCGAAATCCCAAGTAACGTTATCTCTGCCGATGCCTTTGCCGATATCTTTGACGGTTTCTCAATCGGCTCCAATGATCTGACCCAGCTCACCTACGGTCTTGATCGTGACTCCGGTATTATCGCTGGAATTGCTGATGAGCGTGATGATGCTGTGAAAGATATGATCCGTATGGTAATTGCCACTGCTAAACGGCGTAACAAGAAAATCGGAATCTGTGGCCAGGGCCCATCCGATTTCCCTGAATTTGCTACCTTCCTGGTTGAACTTGGAATTGACTCCATGTCTCTTATTCCGGATACTGCCATCAAGACCCGCCTGGCTGTTCATGAGAAAGAGAAAGAAATGGGTATTGCACCCTGATTATCTTTTTATAGTCTAATGTAAAACCACAGGGGCAAGGTGATCTCATCACCTTGCCCCTGCCTGTTTTCAAGGTGCCAAAAGATGCCACACCTATGATTTTCAGCTCTGTTACCTTTCTTTTCCTCTTCCTGCCCATTGTTCTTGCGGGCAGTTTTTTTGCTGGAAAACAGTATAGAAACCATCTCCTTTTCGCGGCAAGTCTGTTATTTTATGCCTGGGGTGAGGGCGGCTATACTCTCCTGCTTCTGCTCTCCATCTGTATCACTTTTATTCTTGGTCGTCGGATCGAAGTCAGCTCAGGAAAAAGTAAAAAACTCCTGCTGGGACTTGGTATCTTTTGTAACCTGTTACCCCTTTTTATTTTTAAATACCTCCATTTTACCCTCGCTGCTCTTGCTCCCCTTCTTTTCTCTGCCGGTCATGAGTCGTGGCAGACAGCAAACATTCATCTACCGGCTGGAATTTCTTTTTTCACCTTCCAGGCGATTTCCTATCTTATAGATGTGTACCGGAAAGTGGCTCCCGCTGAACAACGTTTATTAAATTGTGGACTCTATATCTCCATGTTTCCACAACTCATTGCCGGTCCTATTGTACGCTACCACGACATCGCCCTTCAACTGCGACAACGCACTGTAACCAGATCAGACTTTGCTGCAGGAGCTGAGCGGTTTACTTTCGGATTGGCGAAAAAAATATTGATAGCCGACCCTCTTGGCGTCAAAGCAGATCAACTCTTTAACCTGCCCCTCCAGGAACTCAGCACGGGAAATGCCTGGCTGGGAGCAATTTGTTTTACTCTGCAGATTTATTATGATTTTTCCGGATACTCCGACATGGCAATAGGCCTTGGAAAAATGTTTGGCTTCAAGTTACCGGAAAACTTTAATTACCCGTACATTTCACGCTCCATGAGAGAATTCTGGAAACGCTGGCATATTTCATTGTCCACCTGGTTACGTGATTATTTATATATCCCCCTGGGTGGCAGTCGAAAAGGCGCAGGCAGGACTATAGCAAATCTCATTATTGTTTTTCTTCTTTGCGGCCTCTGGCACGGAGCAAACTGGACCTTTGTTGTCTGGGGCCTTTGGCATGGGGTTTTTCTGGTACTGGAGCGAGTCGTCCCAATCAAACAGGAGAGTGCCTGGCGTCAAATCCTGGGCTGGCTTTACACAACGAATGTAGTCATTATCGGCTGGGTTATTTTCAGAAGTCCCTCTCTCGATTTTGCCTGGGAGTATCTTCAGGTTATGGCTGGAGGCCAGAAAATAACGGACAGTTCAGTCTTCTCACTCTTCACTGCCGATAAGTTATTATTGACACAGTTGCTCTTCGGCCTGTTACTTGCCTTCCCCGTATATTCATTTGTAACAGGACGTATAGAGCGGATACTTAAATGGAAGCCAACTGAACTCACAACAGGATCCATGGCCATTTGCAGGCTAAGCCTCTTTGCAGCACTACTCTATTTTGTGTTTATCAGCATTGCAGCCCAGGCATACCACCCCTTTCTCTACTTTCAATTTTAAGCCAATGACTCGGACTTTCACCTCTCAAAAGCTGGTTGATTTTTGTATCATTACTCTTTTCCTTGCCGCCTTGCTGACTCCCCTGACCCTGTG
This sequence comes from uncultured Desulfocapsa sp., assembly GCA_964538055.1. Classification (GTDB taxonomy): domain Bacteria; phylum Desulfobacterota; class Desulfobulbia; order Desulfobulbales; family Desulfocapsaceae; genus Desulfocapsa. Next base: position 37,215 of record CAZIDU010000025.1, read on the forward strand.
GATTGTCCAAAAAGATGTCTCCTTTTCAGAGGTTGAGAAAAGACAACTGCAGCCCTTCCCCATACTAGATGGTCTGCAGTCAATAACCGGGTTCACCCATTCTTTTGATTCCTATTTTCAGGATCATTTCGGACTGAGGGAATGGTTGATTCACAGGTATCAGCGTGAAGCAAGCAAACGGTTTGGCATAAGTGGTATAGCCGATGTGGTTGAGGGAAGTGATGACTGGCTCTACCTTTCATCCAGTGGAATCCTCACCGACCTTAAGGGAAAACTCCAATTTCCAGCAACTGAAAAAAAACTCTTCTGGAGCCATTTGATAGAAATGGAAAAGTGGCTGAAAGAACAGGGAACTTCCTATATTTTCCTGGTCAGTCCCAATAAACAGACTATCTACCCAGAATACCTGCCCGATTTTTATCAATCTCCTCGAAAACCAGGCCGTCTCGACAAACTCATCACAGCAAAACCCGTACACGGCGGAGAAAGTCTGCTCGATGTGAGATCGAACCTGCAACGTGGCAAGGCTCAAAGACGTCTCTATTTTAAAAGTGATACCCATTGGAATACTCAGGGCGCGCACCTTGCCTACCAGGCGATCATGGAACGTACCCAATTAAGTTACCCAGAAGTCAGGACACGGGAGAAATTCCATTTCAAACAACTATGGGAAAATATGTCTGATGGGGACTTAGCGGTAATGATAGGTAAGAAGGGTAGCGTTAGAGAACAAAACCAAGTACTTGACAGTACTGGGTTCACTGCAGTTCCGAAAAAACTCAGCAAAGCCTTAACAGATATTCTCACATCACAACAACTGCAAACATTCCATACAGAAAACAAAAACGCTCAGCTACGCGTTCTTGTCTTACACGATTCATTCTTCCATGCTCTCAAGCCCTATATCTCAGAAAGCTTTGGCGAAGTTTTGTATGTCACACGTTATAGAAATGGTGCAACAATGCAATTCCTCAACCACAGCACCCTGAAAAAGCTGGTAGCTCTTTACAAGCCTGATATTGTTATCGAAGAGCTTGTTGAAAGAAACCTGCAACATTTCCTCCCTCAACCACCGGCTCCACAAACAAACACCAAATGATCCAGGACACCGTCACCGGCAGAAATATTCACCAAATTTCATCGATTACTCTCTTTATCAGCTGACTCCCCGCATCTTCCTGCTCACGTTTCAGGGTAACAAAGGAAAGGGCCTGAGCAAATCGCTCCTGCTCCCATATCACCAGAGCTCCCTCTTCAGCAAACCTCCTTGCCTCGGTTTCAAGCATAAAGTTCAAGCCCACCCCAGCCTTAAGCATACTGACAATACCAGATTCATCACTCACCGTAACCACACTTTGGGGTTGCAGGCCACGCTCATAAAAAATATCGTTCATCACCTGACAATATGGGCATTCTGCAGGGTTACCAATCCAGGGAAGTTCTGCCAGCTCTTCATACCGTGCGTCCACAATCTTTTCTGCCATCTGCACAGGCCCTACAATCCGCAAATAGTAGGTGGCCAGAGGCTGGACCACAAACCGGTCATCTTCACAGTGACCAAAGACAAAACCGCCATGCAGTTCACCGCTGGCTATAAGCTTTACTATATTCCCGGACATGGATTGCTGGAAACGAATTCCAAACCCCGATTGTTTCAAGATACTGCTTGATACTATTTTCTCAATTTTGAGAAAATCGGGATCAGTGTTTAAACCAATCACAATTTCCTCCTCATTCTCCTGCTCCCCCGATGGTCTTTCAACAACTGTGAGCGAGTGAACCAGTCGACCAAGGGTCTCCATCCCCTTTTCCAGGCGTTCGTCCCAGGGAGCGCCGTAACATAGGCGTATACAGTGATTATAGTGACCAGTCCCTGAACAGAGGGTTCCCGGCATAATTGCAATATTTTCTTTTTCAGCAAGATGAAAAAGCTCAAGGCTATCAACGGAAGTTGACATTTCCACCCAGAGATTCATACCACCTTTGGGTGACGAAATTCTGGTGCCATTTGGGAAATACCTGGCAACGGCCTGCCCCATATCAGCCGCCTGTTTCCGCAAGCTATTTCGTAACTTACGGAGATGTCGCTCGTAATTGCCACTTTTCAGATAGAGACACAATGCCCGCTGCATCAGTTGAGAACATGCTACGGAATTATTGAATTTCAAACGTTTTACCTTTTCCCTGAACTTCCCGGCTATGGTCCAGCCCAGTCGCAAATCGGGAAGCAAAGCCTTTGAGAACGATGAGCAATAAAGAACCATGCCCTGCCGATCAAAGGATTTCAAGGGACGCGACCTGCTTTCACCAAAATAGAGATCCCCATAGACATCATCTTCTATAATAGGGATTCCCCGGTCGGCAAACATGGTCACTAGTTCTTCCTTTGCAGTGGCGCTCATTTCAAAGCCCAGTGGATTCTGAAAAGTTGGATTAAAAAGTGCTGCCCTGACATCGTGTTCTGCAAGGGTTTTCGTTAGCTTTTCAAGATTAAGTCCAAGAACAGGGTCGGTTGGGATTTCGATGGCTCGCATATTGAGATCTTCAATCAGCTGATGGTAGCAGAGAAACGTTGGTGACTCCAGAAGGATCATATCACCTGACTTTGCGACACTCCGCAAACAGAGTTCTATTCCATTCATACAGCCATGGGTAATGATAATTTCACCACCACAGGGCTGTTGCTCAATATCACCTGACCGTTTAGCCAGCTCTCGCCGTAACTCCTTATCTCCAATGGATGCCCCGTAAACACCGCAGCTCCCATCCTGATACCCGGCAGCTGCAGCTCGAACAGCTGCAGCTATCTGTTTCCCCGGTAGAAGTGACTGTGCTGCAATGGCCTCACCAAAGGGAATCAGATCAGGATTATCCAGGGCGCGTTGAATAAGAGAAGAGAGAACATTTATGGCCACTTTATGTGGTTTTACAGGGCACATTCCCTGCTTGGGAAGAGGTAGAATATTGCCCAATAACGGCCTCACAAAAAAGCCTGATTTTTCACGGACCTCAACAAGACCACGGTTTTCAAGCTCTTCATATGCCTGATATACCGTCGAGATGGAACGTCCTGTTAGAGCTCGAAGTTTGCGCAGGGATGGGAGTCTTTCACCTGCTCTGTACTCCCCCGCTGTGATTTGCCGCTCCAGCTGATTAGCAAGTTCTATGTAATAGTATGCCATCGCTCATATACTCCCAGCCCAAACTGTTATGGTTCTTTTTTTCACATTCTGCATCTGTTCCTGTTTACCAGTTCAAGTACAATTAAGTAAAGAACAAAAAGCAACCAACTAACTCACGGGAGGAAGAACAATGAGACAACAGCAAATGAATTGGATCTGGTTGGTAGAGCCTGAAGATAGCTGCAATGCTGAAGTTTACCGAAAGCGATCACCGCACACTGAAAAAAACCAAAACAGCTTCTTGTCCATTGCCAAATGTCTTCTCTGGTTTGGAGCTGCAATTGTTATAAGCCTGATTATTGCGGGACTCCATTAAGTGGATTTCCTGTACTTGTCCCGACAAGGGGTACAGATCTAAAAAACACAGGGTATAGACACCATTCAAATCCCCTAACCAGGCGAGGCGGATCACTTTTTATTATCTTTTTCTTCATCCTTATGAAAGGATAAGAGTATGGGAGACACACTCTTTTTCTGACTGGAGGAACGTTTTATGGAGACAGCTACCACTGGCATCGCAACACCTGACAAAGGGAAACGTTTTCAGGTGCTCATTGGAGCAATCCTGGTTCAGCTTATTCTAGGCACTGTTTATGGCTATTCAATCTTCTGGGAGCCACTAACCTCAAACATTTTTCCACCCATTCTTACAGAAAGTCAGCAAACAACTTTCATCCAGACCGGTACCTTTGTAGAAGGGTCAATTATCGTCGCAGATGATGCCGCTGTCCAGGTTGAGATAGCAAAACAGCAGGGCATTCTGAAATATGCCTTTTCGATTTGTATCTTGAGCTTTGCCACGGTCATGGTTATTGCAGGACGGGTACAGGATGTTCACGGTCCAAGGGTTCCTGCAATTATTGGTGGTCTCCTGATGGGTAGCGGTTTTATCTATGCAGGACTGATGACAAACGCCATTGTCTTTTATCTTGCCCATGCGCTGTTTGCAGGGGTGGTGACCCTGCTCATCCTTATGGCTTTTCATGCATTTTTCGGACATGCACACGAAGATTCGGTCATTGTCCGCTATGCTCCCATGGGCATCATGACTACCTGTATTGTGGCCAGTATCATGTTGGGAAATCAGTATGTTGGTAAACAGGCAGAAATGGATCAGCTTCTTCTCCTGTGGGGCACCATTGGTTTTATGGCAGGAGCCGGAATTGGTTTTGCCTATGTCTGCCCCATTGCAGCTCTAATGAAATGGTTTCCGGATCAGAAAGGGTTGGTTAGTGGAATTGCAGTGGCTGGATTTGGCCTTGGCGCATATCTCTTCAGCCAGAAATGGGGCGCACTCGGCTATATCGGTAAACAGGGAATTTTCCCATTCTTTATTATGCATGGAATAATCTGTATTGTTGGAGTTACTGCCGGAGCGCTTCTGCTCAGCAACCCTCCGTCAACACACCCCCCTGCAAAAAAGACTCTTATGCCGGATTCAAAATGGCAGGAAACCTTGAAAGACCCAGCCTTCTATCTCCTCTGGCTGATGTTTTTCAGTGGGGCCATGGCAGGACTGATGGTTATCGGCATCATTAAAGTCTTTGCAGGAGAACAGCTGGTAAGTGCAGCCATGGAAGCAGGGAGGACCTTAAGTAGTTCTGAAATAAGTGCTTTAATGTTAAAGGGATCTGCAGCAGTAGGTCTGCTTGCTATTTTTAATGCTGTGGGCAGAATAGTCTGGGGTTTTATCTCGGATCGCATAGGCCGTACCCCAACATTTGTTGCCATGTTTCTTCTTCAGGCTGGTATTATGTTCTTCCTTGCCGGTATGAAGACAGAAGCTTCTCTTAGCGTGGGGGCAGCACTTGTCGGATTTAATTTTGGTGGGAATTTTGCCCTTTTCCCATCTGCCACAGCGGATTTTTTTGGATCAAAAAACCTTGGTGCCAACTATGGCTGGGTTTTTACTGCCTATGGTATCGCAGGGGTTGTTGGTATTGCTGCAGGAAATTTCGCTAAAGTCCAGACCGGTAGTTATGCTGCGGCGTTCACCCTTGCCGCCATTCTCTGCCTGCTCTCTGCAGGACTTGCGATTGTTTTACAGGTTATGCATAAAAAAACACATCATTAGAATCCTGACACTAACAGTTATGCTTCAGCGGTTCCCGAACCAGCCTGAATTGCACCAATAGCGGCAATTCCTAATTTT
>CAZIDU010000026.1:0-42365 GCA_964538055.1 uncultured Desulfocapsa sp.
CGATTGCCATGGATGTTGGTCTTCGTTTTGCTATCCGTGAGGGTGGTAGAACTGTTGGTGCCGGCGTTGTAAGTGAAATCATCGAATAAGGAAGATCATGATACCTGCAGATAAAATTCGTATTCGCCTCAAGGCGTATGATCATAAACTTCTTGATCTGTCCACCCATGAGATAGTTGGGACCGCACGACGTACCGGAGCTGCAGTAGCAGGCCCGATCCCACTGCCAACCTCAATCAACAAATTCTGTGTCCTTCGGTCACCGCATGTTGATAAAAAATCACGGGAGCAGTTTGAGATGAGAACTCATCGTCGTCTGATCGACATCCTTGAACCTACTCAGCAAACTATCGATATGCTGATGAAGCTTGAGTTGTCCGCTGGTGTTGATGTAGAGATTAAACTGCCATAGCGATTTCTAGTAGTCGCTTAATTTGAAGAAGTATAGGTAAGATTATGCCGAAGACAATGGGTTTATTAGGTAAGAAAATAGGTATGACTCGGGTATATAACGACATGGGAGCTGTTATTCCAGTAACCGTTATAGAAGCCGGGCCCTGCAAGGTGCTTCAGGTCAAATCTGAAACTACTGATGGTTATAATGCCATTCAGGTCGGTTTTGGTGATAAGAAAGCTCAGAGAGTGAACAAGCCTCTTGCTGGACACTTTAAAAAAGCAGAATCCGATGGTTTTTATAATGTCCGTGAGTTTAGAGTTCTGAATCCTGAAGATTACCAGGCTGGTCAGGATATTACCCTGGGTGAGTTGTTTAAAACAGGTGATATCATTGACGTGCAGGGTGTTTCTCAAGGTAAAGGCTTCCAGGGTGTTATGAAGCGTCATGGCTTTAGTGGTGGTCCGGGTGGTCATGGTTCTGGCTTTCATCGTGCGCCGGGATCTATTGGTATGAGTGCTTGGCCTTCACGAGTTGTTAAAGGGAAAAAGTTACCAGGACGAATGGGTACTGATACTGTTCTGAAAAAGAATGTACTTGTTATCGATGTTCGTGGTGATGAAAATCTCATCCTCGTCAAAGGATCAGTACCAGGAGCAAAACAAGGCCTTCTGAAACTTTTCAGCAAGTAATCAGCCGTTAGAGATTTATCGGTTCAAGGAGTTAATAATGTCCACCGTAGATATAGTAAATACCAGCAATGAAAAAGTTGGTGAAATAGAGCTGAATGCTAATGTATTTGATCTGACAGTCAAAGAGCACCTGCTCCACGATGTTGTTCGTATGCAACGCGCCGCAAAGCGTGCCGGTAATGCCAGCACTAAAACTAGAAGAGAGGTTCGTGGTGGTGGCGCCAAGCCTTGGAAACAGAAAGGAACAGGACGTGCGCGTGCTGGTACCCGTAACTCTCCCATATGGAGAGGTGGTGGTGTAACTTTCGGTCCTAAACCACGCGATTATAGTTTTAAGCTTAACCGCAAAGTGAAACAACAGGCACTGGCAATGGCAATGAGTGCCAGGTTACAGGAAGGAAACCTTATAGTTATCGATGAATTTGTCATGGAAGCTATTAAGACGAAAGACTTCGTCGGAATCATGAAAGGTTTTGATTTTGAGAACTGTCTTGTAATCACTGACGGACGCAACGATAACGTAAGTAAATCAGCCCGTAATGCTAATGGATTTAAAGTCCTGCCCGCTGAAGGATTGAATGTTTATGACATTTTGCTGCACAAGAAACTTATGCTGCTCAAACCTGCAGTTGAGAGTCTTGAAAAGAGGTTATCCGCATGAAAAGCGATCACAGAATCCTAAGGGGCCCACTGCTCACTGAAAAGGCTAACTATCAACTTGAAGTTGATGGCAAGGTTGTTTTCAAAGTAGACCCCAAGGCAAATAAAATTGAAATTAAGAAGGCTGTAGAGAAAATGTTTGATGTAAAAGTTAAGCATGTTCACACTACCAATATGCATGGCAAACAGAAACGCGTTGGACGCTTCACCGGCTTTACCAATGACTGGAAAAAAGCATACGTGACTTTGTCTGAAGGTGAGATTAATTTTGCAGACCAACTGTAAAATTTTTCTAACAATTACTGATCTCAGTTAAGCGACGTTATAGTGTAGCTATCAATCCGAATTAGCGTTGATGGAGCGATTAGATAATCATGACAATTAAGACATTTAAACCCACATCACCTGGCAAACGACACCATGTGGCAATCCAAAATTCAGAGCTCTCCAAAAATGGCCCTGAAAAAAGCTTGCTCGCACCTTTGTCTAAATCAGGCGGTCGAAATAATTACGGAAGAATAACCTCACGTCACATTGGTGGCGGGCATAAGCGTAAATATCGTATTATTGACTTTAAGCGTAATAAGACCGATATCGCAGCAAAGGTTGTTTCAATTGAATATGACCCGAACAGATCGGCAAACATTGCATTGTTGTCCTATCTAGATGGTCTGAAAACATACATTCTTGCACCCCTTGGAATTGCTGTAGGGGATCAGGTTGTTGCTGGTGATAACGTTGATATTAAACCAGGAAACTGTCTGCCAATGATGAATATTCCACTTGGTACTATCATTCATAATATTGAAATGAAGATAGGAAAGGGTGGACAGCTTGTCAGAAGTGCCGGAGTTTCTGCGCAACTAATGGCCAAAGAAGGTACATACGTGCTTGTAAGATTACCATCTGGGGAAGTTCGTAAATTCCATAGACTCTGTCGTGCCTGTATTGGTAGAGTCGGTAATCAGGAGCATGAGAGTCAGAAACTTGGTAAAGCCGGCCGTAAACGTTGGCTTGGCAAACGTCCTCATGTCCGTGGTGTCGCCATGAACCCCGTTGATCATCCAATGGGTGGTGGTGAGGGTAAGAGTTCTGGTGGTCGACATCCATGTACTCCATGGGGTTACCCAACTAAGGGTTACAAGACCAGGAAGAATACCGAGTCCGACAAATACATTGTCAAGAAAAGACGTTAATTAAGAGGAAAAGCTATGGCTCGTTCAGTCAAAAAAGGACCCTTTATCGATGATCACCTTCAAAGAAAGGTTGATGCTGCAATTGAAAGCGGATCCCGGAAGGTTATAAAAACATGGTCCAGACGATCCGATATCTCTCCTGAGATGGTTGGTTTGACCTTTGCTGTACATAACGGTAGGAAATTTATTCCAGTCTTTGTGTCAGAAAATATGGTTGGTCACAAGCTTGGTGAGTTCTCTCCCACCAGGACCTTTTATGGCCATGCATCTGATAGAAAGGTTCGAAAATAAATACTAACAAAGTGTTCGATAAGATTCATTAGGAGTAAATACTATGGAAGCTCGTGCCGTAGGGAGACGTATCAGGATATCTCCACAGAAAGCTAGACTCGTTGCTGACGTGGTTCGGGGAATGGGCGTTGATAAGGCGATCACCACTCTCAGGTTCATGCCAAAGAAAGGTGCATCAATATTAAGAAAGGTCATTGAATCTGCTGTGGCTAATGCCACACAGGATGACCAGATTGATGTTGATAATCTTTATATAAAAACTGTTTTCATTGATGGTGGCCCTTCTTTTAAAAGAATTAGGCCCCGTGCGATGGGACGTGCTACATCGATTATTAAACGAACAAGTCATATTACAGTAGTGCTTGATGAAAATTAGTGCTTTACTTTATCGGCAGTAATGGGTATGACTCACATCTTTTTTATTTATATATAGCTTAAGCGTATTACTGGAGGATTATTTTGGGGCAGAAAGTTAACCCACTAGGGTTCAGACTTGGTATAACTCGGACATGGGATTCAATTTGGTATGCCAATAAGGACTACTCAAAAAATCTCATTGAAGATCAGAAAATCAGAAAGTTTCTAAAAAAACGTCTTCAACACGCTTCTCTTTCCAAAATTATTCTAGAGCGTACTGGAGAGAAGGTTCGTGTGAAACTTTTTACAGCTCGCCCAGGTATTATTATTGGCAAGAAAGGTTCGGAAATTGAACTTTTGAAAAAAGAGTTGGAAAAACTGATTAATCGTAAAGCTGTCATCGATATCCAGGAGGTACGACGTCCTGAGGCCGATGCGCAACTTGTTGCAGAAAATATTGCTCAACAACTTATCAGAAGGGTTGCCTTCAGGCGAGCAATGAAAAAATCTGTTAACTCAGCTCTCAGATTTGGTGTTAAGGGTATTAAAATTTCCTGCTCCGGTCGACTTGGTGGCGCAGAGATGTCACGGTGTGAATGGGTACGAGAAGGTCGTGTTCCACTTCATACCCTTCGAGCTGATGTTGATTATGCATTGGCTGAGGCGAAGACTACCTACGGCATTATTGGTGTCAAAGTATGGATTTTTAAGGGCGAAGTCCTTAATGCAAAGGATTCTCCTTCTGAGATATGAAAGAGTGTTTTTCGAAATCCATTATTAATATTGGAGTTTAAGAAATGTTAAGTCCTAAAAAGGTCAAACATAGAAAGGTTTTTACAGGGAAAAACAGAGGCAAGGCACATCGTGGCTCTACTATTTCCTTTGGCGAATATGCACTGAAGGCTGTTGAGCGTGGTAAGTTAACTGCTCAACAAATAGAAGCTGCTCGTATTGCTATAAACAGAAAAATTAAACGTGGCGGACAGGTTTGGATTCGTGTCTTCCCGGACAAACCAGTTACATCAAAGCCTGCTGAAACACGCATGGGTAAGGGTAAGGGTAGTCCTGATCATTGGGTTGCAGTCACAAAACCCGGAAAAATTATTTATGAACTGGCAGGTGTTGATGAGAAATTAGCCATTAAGGCTTTGACTCTTGCAGGTGCAAAATTGCCATTTAGGACAAAGGTTATCACTAAGAGGAGCACACTATGAAAATGTCAGAACTGCGCTCATTGTCTACCGATGATCTTCAGAAGAAGCTGGTCGAAATGAAAGAAGAGATTTCTAATCTTTCATTTCAACATAAGATCAGGCCTCTTGAGAACACTTCAGTTTTGAAACGGCTCCGAAAGGATGTTGCACGTATTAATACACTCTTTAATGAGAATTAATATCTGCGTGCATAATCTGTTTATTAATCGAAGTAAAAAAATATTATAACTCGAGTTGTGTCAATCATGAGTGAAATAAAAAAAATTAAGAAGACCAGAACTGGTACTGTTGTCAGTAACAGAATGGAAAAAAGTATAGTTGTTCGAGTAGAAAGAACGGTACGTCACAAACTCTATGGTAAATTTATCAAAAAGAGTGTGAAGTATCTCGCAGATGACCCGGAAAACAACTGTAATATTGGCGATATTGTCAAAATTGAAGAATGCCGACCACTCAGTAAGAAAAAAAGATGGCGGGTAAAAGATGTCATTCGGGAAGCTGTTGTTTAAGTCAGTCACCGACTGACTCTATTTTCTTTGAAAAGCAACTGATTAATAATCAGGTGAAATTATGATACAAAGTGAAAGTGTTCTGAATGTTGCAGACAATTCAGGAGCAAAAAAGGTACTCTGCATTAGAGTTCTTGGTGGTACCAGAAAACGGTATGCGTCCATCGGCGATGTTATTGTAGCCACCGTGAAAGAAGCCCTTCCGAATGCGAAAGTGAAAAAGGGTGATGTGGTTAAGGCAGTTATTGTTCGTACGGCTAAGGAAATTAAGCGTATGGATGATACCTGGATTAAATTCGACGAAAATGCAGCGGTCATTCTTTCCGGAACCGGTGATCCAGTAGGAACACGAATTTTCGGACCTGTGGCAAGAGAGCTACGTAACCAGGGATTTATGAAAATCATATCCCTGGCACCCGAAGTTTTATAATTCGTTTTAAGCAACCCCACCCTACTTGGTGTGGTTGAACTAAAGGTACTGAAAATGGTAAAGGGACAAACATACCTGAAAAAAGATGACCAGGTTGAAGTAATTGCAGGTAAAGATAAAGGAAGAGTAGGTAAAATCCTTAATGTCTTTCCTGATAAAGATAATGCACTGGTAGAACGTATTAACATGGTTAAACGTCATACCAAGGGTACAGAAATGAACCAGCAGGGACAGATTGTAAATCGCGAAGCTCCGATACATGTATCTAATCTGCAGTTGATTTGTCCAGAGTGTACTAAGACTGGACGTATTGGCAGAAAATTTTTAGAAGATGGAACAAAAGTACGCTTTTGTAAGAGCTGCGGTGAGTCCATTGAAAGCAAATAGTAAAAGGTAAAAAGGCAATTGCCAGGAGTATCAAATGGGTTCGCTGAAAGACCACTATATAAATGAATGTAAACCAGCTCTGCAGGAAGAATTTGGGTATACCAATGTTATGCAGATCCCCAAGATTGAGAAAATTATCTTAAATATGGGACTTGGTGAGGCTGTACAGAATCCAAAGATTATCGATGGAGCTGTAGAGGAACTCACAAGTATTGCTGGACGTAAAGCTGTTGTTACTAAAGCAAAAAAATCAATTGCTGGTTTTAAATTACGTGAGGGTATGCCTATTGGCTGCCGAGTAACCCTTCGCGGCGATGTGATGTATGATTTTTTTAGCAAACTTGTTAATATTGCTTTACCACGAGTCCGAGATTTCCGTGGAATATCTCCAAAATCTTTTGATGGGAGAGGTAATTTTTCAATGGGTGTTAAAGAACAGATTATTTTCCCCGAGATAGATTACGACAAAATTGATAAAATTAAAGGTTTGAATATTAGCATTGTTACATCCGCTCCAACGGACAAAGAGGGCTTAAGTCTTCTGAAATCAATGGGTATGCCCTTTAAAGGATAACATTTTTTATAAATTACTCTTGTATACACAATAGTGATTTATCTTAAACTGATAAATTAAATAAATAGTAGCTTAGAATTAATAGAATCGGAGGTCGTTTTGGCTAAGAAATCTCTCATTGCGAAAGCAAAAAGAACGCCAAAGTTTGCGGTAAGGAAATATAACAGATGCCCGCTTTGTGGACGCCCTAGAGCGTTTATTCGAAAGTTCGGTATTTGCCGTATCTGTTTTCGTAAATTAGCATCTAGTGGACAGGTTACCGGTGTAACCAAGTCGTCTTGGTAATCCTTATACCCACTAGATCAAAATATAATTTTGATAAGGAGAGTTCGCGATGTCTATGAGCGATCCCCTGGCAGATATGCTGACCAGGATTAGAAATGGAGTTACGGCTAAGTTTGAATCTGTCGTAATGCCCACTTCGAAAACGAAAGTTAATATTGCCAAAGTCCTTCAAGACGAAGGATATGTAACTGGCTACCAAGTTGATGAATCTGGTGTTCAAGGCACCTTGACCATTAATTTAAAGTACGGTCCTGATCAGGCTCCGGTAATTACCGGAATCAAACGCATCAGTAAACCTGGGTTACGTAAATATGCAAGAGCCGGAGAGATACCAGTGGTACTCAACGGCCTTGGAATTGCCATCCTTTCAAGTTCGAAAGGCGTTATTACTGATAAAACCGCAAGGGGCAGTAATGTGGGCGGTGAGATTCTTTGCGAGGTCTGGTAAGACCAGCAATAACGGAGGTAATCATGTCTCGTATTGGAAAACAGCCTATTCCTGTTCCCGCTGATATTAAAATTGATATCAAAGGACAGAAGATTTCAGTTTCTGGAAAAAAAGGAAATTTGGAACGTATAATATTACCTGAGCTTTCAGTCTCCATGAAGGACCAGGAGATTATCGTTGAGAACCGCGATAACAGTAAAAGAACGAACGCTTTTCGGGGAATGACCAGAAGCCTTATTGATAATATGGTTGTTGGTGTTAATGAGGGTTTTAAGAAAACTCTTATTGTTGAGGGTGTCGGTTACAAAGTTAATATGTCCGGTAAGACTCTGACATTAAATGTTGGATACTCTAATCCCGTTGAATTTCCCGTTCCTGATGGGGTTCAGATTAACGTAGATGGTACCAACAAAATTGTTGTAGAATCCATTGACAAAGAATTGCTTGGTCAGACCTCAGCAAAAATTCGTTCTATTCGGAAACCCGAACCATATAAAGGAAAGGGAATCCGCTATGAAAACGAACATATTGTGCGCAAGGTAGGTAAATCCGGAGCATCTAAGTAAACTAGCAGTCACCTACCGTGACTACTTCTCAAATAATGGTAAGAAAAAATGGCTAAGACAGATCCAAAAAGAAAAGCCAGGGCCAAACGTGTCCGACGCATTCGTAAAAAGATTATTGGAACCAGTGATCAACCGCGTCTTAGAGTTTTCAAAAGTAATAAGCATATTTATGCTCAAATTATTGATGATTCCATCGGAAAAACACTTGTTTCCATGTCAACGGTTGCTCAAGGATTTCAGAAATCCGATGAGGATGACAAAACTGGCAGTGCCAAAAAGGTTGGTTTGTTACTCGCTGAAGCTGCCAAGAGTGCAGGGGTAATAAAGGTTGTTTTTGATCGTGGCGGATGTATTTATCATGGTCGGGTTAAAGCACTTTCTGAGGGCGCTCGCGAAGGTGGGCTTCAATTCTAAAGATATATAATAAGGGGGGGATTTCCCTTGGCTGATTTTAAACATTCAAAGAACGAAGGTTCCGATGAATTCATTGAAAAAATTGTATTCATTAATCGTGTTGCCAAAGTTGTAAAAGGTGGACGTCGATTTAGCTTTAGCGCTATCGTTGTAGTTGGTGATGGCAAGGGCAAGATTGGATATGGACTTGGGAAAGCAAACATGGTTCCAGAGGCAATACGTAAAGGTGTGGAGAAGGCGAGAAAGGATATGACTTCAGTATCTCTCACCGATTTTTCCATTCCACATACGGTTATCGGACGCTATGGTGCTGGTAAGGTATTACTGAAACCTGCATCTGAAGGTACCGGAGTTATTGCTGGTGGTCCAGTTCGTGCAGTCCTTGAGGCTGTTGGTGTGCATAATATACTGACTAAATGTTTGGGGTCACATAACCCTCACAATATGGTCAAGGCCACCCTTAATGGCTTGAAAAGCCTACGCTCTGCCCAGAAAATTGCAGAAATGCGCGGAAAAAGCGTAGAAGAAATTCAGGCGTAAAAAAAACATTAAGCATGGTTTGCACCAGGGTGTAACAGCTTTGAGCACATCGTGCTTTTTTTCTATTTAATATCGAGTAAAAGGTAGTTTAATGTCCGATACAATCACATTTACATTGGTCAAGAGCGGGATCGGCAGTACTGAGAAGATTCATGCCACTCTTACAGGTCTTGGGCTGACAAAAATGCAGAAGCGTGTAACCCGGAAAGATACCCCTGAAATTCGTGGTATGCTTGCTAAAGTTGCACACCTTGTCCGTGTCGAGGAGGCGTAACATGATTAATTTAGGAAATCTCTCTCCGAATAAGGGAGCTAACAGGCAGAGGAAGCGTCTTGGTCGTGGCGTAGGAACCGGACATGGAAAAACAGCCGGTCGTGGTCATAAGGGTTTTAAATCACGTTCAGGTTCTGGTATTAAACCAGGATTTGAGGGTGGTCAGATGCCATTACAGCGTCGTCTCCCTAAGCGTGGTTTTAGCAATATAAATACTGTTAAATTCTCCATTATTTCTCTTAGCCAACTCGAAAGTCTCGATGCTGGCAGTGAGGTTACTACGGCATCATTGATAGATCAGGGGATGGCCCACAAAGGACGTCCCGTTAAAGTTCTGTCCAATGGCGAAATAACCAAAGCTATAACAGTAGCTGTTGATAAAGTCAGTGCCGGTGCTAAGTCAAAGATTGAAGCAGCAGGCGGTAAAGTTATAGAAGCAGTTAGCAAGTAACTAAGCTGGAAATAAATTATTGAAGCTTAGTATTACCAGCTTCTGAATGGAAATAGAATATGAGTGGACTGCAGAATGCTGGCAAATCTTCTGATTTAAAAAAACGCATTATTTTCACGCTTTTAATGCTAGCCGTATACAGGATGGGTGTTCAGGTACCGACCCCTGGTATAAACGGTGAGGCTCTTGCGGCGTTTTTTGCGAAAAATGCGGGTACGCTTTTTGGAATGTTTAACATGTTTTCAGGTGGTGCTTTGGAGAATTTTTCCATATTTGCACTTGGAATCATGCCTTATATTTCCGCCTCCATCATCATCCAATTGCTCACCGTAGTTATTCCACAACTCGAGACACTCAAGAAAGATGGTGCATCTGGACAACGCAAAATTACCCAGTATACTCGCTATGGAACTGTTGGCTTAAGTATTATTCAAGGTACTTTTATTGCTACAGGCCTTCAGAGTATGGTTGGTCCTGGTGGAGAACCTATTGTATTAAACCCAGGTACACCGTTTATTCTCATGACTATGCTTACCCTTACTGCGGGTACATCATTTATCATGTGGCTTGGTGAACAAATGACTGAGCGAGGGATAGGTAATGGTATATCACTGATTATTTTTGCTGGTATTGTTGCAAGAGGCCCTGCTGCTCTCGTTAACACTTTTCAGTTAATTAAAGCCGGTGAAATAACATTATTTTTTTTACCACTTATCATTGCTTTTATGGTCGCAGTTG
Organism: uncultured Desulfocapsa sp.; assembly: GCA_964538055.1. Lineage (GTDB taxonomy): Bacteria > Desulfobacterota > Desulfobulbia > Desulfobulbales > Desulfocapsaceae > Desulfocapsa. Next base: position 10,421 of record CAZIDU010000026.1, read on the forward strand.
TCGCTGTTATCGTTTTCTTTGAGACTGCGCAGCGTCGTATTCCTATACAGTATGCTAAGCGTGTTGTCGGAAGAAAAGTATATGGAGGGCAAAGTTCTCATCTGCCACTCAAAATAAACATCTCAGGAGTTATTCCACCTATCTTTGCATCATCAATTATGATGTTTCCTGCAACCATTGGTGGCTTTGTACAGGTTGAATGGGTTCAGAAAGTATCGGCTGCCATGTCACCAGGAAGCTTTTATTATTACATACTCTATATTGCTATGATAGTTTTCTTCTGCTTCTTTTACACCGCAGTTACATTTAAACCTGATGATGTTGCAGAAAATTTGAAAAAGAATGGTGGTTTTGTTCCTGGTATTCGTCCTGGAAGAAAAACTGCAGACTTTATAGACAGGGTTCTGACACGCTTAACCGTGGTAGGAGCAATTTATCTTAGTGTAGTTTGTGTTTTACCTACAATTTTGATTTCAAAGTTTAATCTGCCATTCTATTTTGGCGGTACTGCGCTTTTAATTATTGTCGGTGTAGCCATTGATACCGTATCTCAAGTACAGTCTCAGATGGTTATGACAAACTATGAAGGTTTTATGAAATCCAGCGGTAAAAAATAACGGCTAATTGTGAGTAGCAGCGCGGGTGGACAACAGGCTTCCAAGCCTATTCTGGTTAAAACTTCCGATGAGATAAAACTCATGCAGGAAGCCAATCAGATAGTTGCTGAAGTACTCACATTGATGCAAAAGTCAGTTATCCCTGGAATCAGTACGTTTGAGCTTGATCAAATGGCTGAGGATTTATGCCGTAAACGTAATTCAACGCCCGCCTTTAAGGGCTACCACGGCTTTCCATCAAGTCTTTGTGTTTCCATAAATGAAGAAGTTGTGCATGGAATACCATCGCGTAAAAGAAAATTGCGTAAAGGGGATATACTTTCCGTTGATTTCGGAGTCCGATATAAGGGTTTTTATGGTGATTCAGCCATAACTATTCCTGTTGGGACGATTAAACCTGAAATACATAAATTACTCCTTGCCACTCAGGAGTCACTTGATCTGGCCATTGAACAGGTAGTGATAGGCAACAGGGTTTCTGATATATCCAAAGCAGTTCAGGACTGCGTCGAACCCAAAGGGTATTCAGTAGTCCGGCAGTTTGTTGGACATGGGATTGGGAGTTCGCTGCATGAAGGCCCTGAGATACCCAATTATGTTCAGAGTGGACAGTCTCCCAGATTAATTGAGGGGATGGTCATTGCCATTGAGCCCATGGTTAACCTTGGTACACACAAGGTTAAAGTTCTTCGTGATGGATGGACAGTTATCACAGCTGATAAAAAACCATCTGCACATTTTGAACATTCTATAGCAGTTACAACTGACGGACCTCTGGTTCTCAGTTCTAGAAACAATTTTTTGGGTCGTTAGTAAAAAATATCTTCTCTTTTGTGAGTGGATAGTTTATTATTGTCCCTTTTTCGATCTGATTATGTTCGTTTCAGGAGTGTATTATGGCCAAAGAAGAAGCCATTGAAGTAGAAGGTACCATTGTAGAGCCGCTTCCAAATGCGATGTTTCGTGTGGAGTTGGACAATGGTCATAAAGTTCTTGCCCATATATCTGGTAAAATGCGGATGCATTTCATTAAGATTTTACCAGGAGACCGTGTTACAATCGAACTCTCTCCCTATGATCTTACCAGGGGTAGAGTAACGTTTCGGGCAAAGAACAATAAAAAGAACAAATAAGAGAGTTGTCACATGAAAGTCAGGTCATCTGTCAAAAAAATGTGTAGTGATTGCAAGATATTTAAGCGCAAAGGCGTAGTCCGTGTCAGCTGTAAAGTTAAGAAACACAAACAGCGTCAAGGGTAAGCATCTCATTTTGAGACAGACAATAGTAAGATATTGTCACTTTATTTTAAGGAGTACGTATTTTGGCACGTATAGCGGGAGTTGATCTTCCAAAAAACAAACACATGGATCGTGCACTTACATATATCCATGGAATTGGGCTGACATCAGCCAGAGTCATACTTGATAAGGCCGATCTGCCACACACTATGAATAGTGATGATCTTGGTGGTGAGGATGTTACGCGAATTCGTACAATTATTGAGTCTGAGTTTACTGTCGAGGGTGACAGGCGTCGTGAAGTATCCATGGATATAAAACGACTTACCGACCTTGGCTGTTATCGCGGTCGCCGTCATCGCATGGGACTCCCATGTCGTGGGCAGAAGACTAAAACGAATGCCAGAACAAAAAAAGGGCCACGTCGTGGTGCTGGCCGTAAATAATATATTGAAACAGGTGTGAATTATGGCTGCAGCAAAACGTGCAGGATCTAATAAAAAACGAGTAAAAAAGAATATTCCCGAGGGAGTTGTTTTTATTTATTCTACTTTTAATAATACCATTGTAACTATCTCTGACAAACAGGGAAATGTGATATCCTGGTGTTCAGCTGGGGTTCTTGGTTTTAAGGGATCGCGTAAATCGACTCCCTTTGCTGCCCAAAAGGCAATGGCCGAAGCCGCTGAAAAAGCTGCAGAGCATGGTTTAAGGAAAATCGAAGTGCGTGTTAAGGGACCAGGACCTGGTCGTGAAGCAGCACTTCGGGCGTTGATCAATACAAGATTTGAAGTAAGCAAAATAGTTGATGTTACTCCCATTCCTCACAATGGTTGCAAGCCGCCGAAACGTCGTCGGGTTTAATCAATCTTTTTGTATTGATTTTTTTTACCTCATAAGGGGTATAAGTGCTTAGGCGCTTGTTGATAAATTTATTACTTTAGTTTCCTCTCCCGAAAGCATGTTATTTGTTACAGCTTATAAGGAATATGGCACTAAAGTTACATTACATTAATCGGAGAGTAAAGTGGCTAGATATACAGGAGCTGCCTGTCGTCGTTGTAGACGAGAAAACCTGAAATTATACCTCAAGGGTGATCGCTGTTATTCAGACAAGTGTTCATTTGAGAGAAGAGCTGTTCCTCCCGGTATGCACGGTCAAGCTCGTTTTAAAAAGGTTTCTGACTATTGTGTTCAGCTGAGAGAAAAACAGAAAGTAAAAAATATTTATGGTATGCTGGAAGGACAGTTCCGTAATTACTTTCATAAGGCTGATCTGCAAAAGGGTATTACCGGCGAAAATCTTCTTATGATGCTAGAGCGTCGTCTTGATAACACTATTTTCCGTCTTGGTTTTGCTTCATCCAGAAGGCAGGCTAGACAAATGGTTCGTCATAATCACATCTTGGTAAATGACAGAAAGGTTAATATCCCTTCTTTCCTTATCTCAGTTGGTGATGTTGTATCCATCAAGGAAAAGAGCAGGACTAATTCGTATCTTGTTGAAAGCATGGAAGCTGTTGCCAGACGAGGAATCCCAACCTGGCTTGAGCTTGATAAAAATGCATTTAAAGCCACGGTTAAGGCTCTGCCGAATCGCGATGAAATTACTATGCCAATCCAGGAACAGTTGATTGTTGAGTTGTACTCAAAATAATCATACTGAATCTGCTAGCACGGCAATAGTATTGCAAACCTGAAGGTAGGAAACTCATGACTGAAACTGCTGAAGAGACACTCCCTATTTATCGCAACTGGCACGAGCTCATTCATTCTGAGCCAATTGAAGTAGATAAGGCAAAGCACACAAGTACATATGGAAAATTTGTCTGCCAACCTCTTGAAAGAGGATTTGCAGCAACAATTGGTAACTCATTAAGACGTATATTGCTGTCCTCTATTCAAGGTGCAGCAATTACCAGCGTTAAAATTGAGGGTGCCCTCCACGAATTTACATCAATGGAGAATGTTAAAGAGGACGTCAGTGAGATTATCATTAATCTCAAACAGGTTCGTCTTCAACTCAACTCCGAAGATAGTCAGACCGTTATTATTGAGAAAAAAGGCCCTGGAGAAGTTACCGCCGCCGATATTAGTGGAAATGCGAATATTGAAGTCATGAATGGTGACCAGGTAATCTGTACACTCACCGGTGATATTGATTTCCATGCTGAGCTTACGGTAGAGTGGGGTAAAGGTTATCAGCCTGCTGAAAAACAGTCTAAGGAAGATCTTGCCATTGGGCAGATACCCATAGATGCTATATTTACCCCTATTCGACAGATCCAATTTGGTGTATCCAATGCTCGTGTAGGCCAACAGACTGATTATGACAAATTGACCATAGAAGTAGAAACTGATGGTAGTGTTAAGCCTGAGAGCGCTTTAGCATTTGCTGCAAAAATTCTTAAAGAACAGCTGAGTCCCTTTATTAATTTTGATGAAGTTGAAGTCGAACCTGAACAAGCAGAAGAAGACCCAAGTAAGTTTGAACTACTTAATCCTAATTTGGATAAGCCGGTTGAGGACTTGGAACTTTCCGTTCGTTCTGCCAACTGTTTAAAGAATGCAGATATAAATTTCATTGGTGAGCTCACTCAAAAATCTGATCAGGAGATGCTTAAGACCAAAAACTTTGGTCGTAAATCTCTTAATGAAATTAAAGCACTCCTCACTGAAATGGATTTGACTCTTGGGATGAAAGTTGAAAACTGGACTCCTCCTGAAGTCACTGAAAGTAGTGACGATGACACTGACTTATAGAAAAGTTATTAATATAGATCAATACCTGATAGCAGGAATTGAGTTGAGGATAGTATTATGAGACATAGAAAAGCAGGTAGAAGACTTGGACGTACCACTTCACACAGATTGGCCATGGTACGTAATATGGTAACTTCCGTAATTGAACACGAACGTATAGTTACTACCACCCCCAAGGCCAAAGAAGTTAGAAAAGTCGTCGATAAGATGATTACTCTTGCTAAACGTGGTGATCTTCATGCCAAACGTCAGGCCTTCAGTTTCATCCAGTCTCGTGATGTCGTAGCAAAACTCTTTAATGAGATTGCCGGACAATATGCAGATAGAAAAGGCGGCTATACTCGAATCATTCAGACCGGTCAGCGTCGTGGGGATGCTGCTCCAATGGCTATCCTTGAACTCGTGAACTATACTGAAGACAAAGGAGAAGAGAGCGATAATTAATAATACTCTCTATCTTTGATTGAATTAAAGCTGATATGATGTAATTCATATCAGCTTTTTTTTTCTGTTTTTAACCACTTTTTTTTATTCACTCAGTTCTCGTGAGCAATAGATGAAAAACCAAAAAGTATTCCCAGAAGGTATGGAACCACTTGGCAAAAAGAAATTCAATTTTCATTGCCACGATGGTGTGGATTGTTATATGACCTGTTGTCGTAACGTGGATATGTTTCTCTATCCCTATGATGTTTTGCGACTTAAAGGTGCATTGAATATCACATCCCAGGAATTTATGGAACGCTATACCCGTGTTGTTAAAGGTGCAACCCATCCCTATTTCCCTTCGGTGATGCTTCGTCTCACCGAAGATGACAATAAGGCCTGTCCGTTCCTGAATAGTGATGGATGTGGCGTATATTCCGATCGTCCCTCTGCCTGTAGGACCTACCCTCTTGAACGAGGTGTCGACCGTTCACCAAAAAAGGGCCTGGTTAGTGATTTTTATCTTTTAACTGATCATGAATACTGTCACGGGCATAAAGAAGAAAAGACCTTTACGGTTAAGAAATGGATACGAGACCAGCGCCTAGATGAGTATAATATGATGAACGATCACTGGGCAGAGGTAGACACAGTATTTGCTGCAAATCCCTGGGCAGGAGAAGGGAGTGGCGGACCTAAACAACAGGTGGCCTTCACCACTTGCTATGACATTGATAATTTTAGGATAATGGTTGCCAAACATGATCTTCTTGAACGTTTTACCGTAACCCGGGAACAAAAACGTCGAATAAATGAATCCGATATAGAGCTCCTTAAATTTGGTTTTGAATGGATCAAAAATTTTCTGGGCGCATCATCTTCACTCTTAAGTAAGTAAAGGATATAATTCCAGCCGTATTATTGAAAATATACGATCTGCAACCGCAAAAACTTGCGAGACTTTACTCAGTATGGTAATAAAAATTGTTTAGTATTTAATTTTGTAGTCGTTTTCCCCGCATTGGGTGGGAAAAACATAAATCACACATTCCCCCGTATTCCGGTGTCTCTGGTTTTACTAGTTAAAATCACTGATGAAGGAGGAATGGACGTTTAACCGGATAGGAGAAAACAAATGGCAAAAGTAACTGTTAAAGAAATGCTTCAAGCTGGACTTCATTTTGGTCATCAGACCCGTCGCTGGAACCCCAAAATGAAACCATATATCTATGGACCACGTAATGGCATTTATATTATTAATCTGGATAAAAGTAAGAGACTTTTTGATACCGCTAGTGACTTCGTTGTTGACGAGGTATCCAATGGAGGTAATGTTCTTTTTGTTGGAACCAAACGTCAGGCAAGGAATATTATCAAAGAAGAAGCTGTGCGATGTGGGATGCCCTATGTTGATCATCGCTGGCTTGGTGGAATGCTTACCAATTTTCAGACCATAAAAAACTCTATTGATAGACTTAAATCCATTGAATCCATGCAGGAAGATGGTTCTATAAATCGCTTCCCTAAAAAAGAAATTCTGCTGATGGGAAAAGAGCGTGTAAAGCTCGAGCGTAATGTTGGTGGAATTAAAAACATGCGCAATACTCCTTCTGCAATTCTTGTGATTGACCCTAAAAATGAAGCTATTGCTATCAATGAGGCAAAAAAATTAAAGATTCCTGTGATTGCGCTTGCTGATACCAACTGTGATCCCGATGGAATTGATTATATTATTCCAGGTAACGATGATGCTATTCGGTCCATTCGTCTGATCTGTAGTCAGCTTGCTGATGGTGTTCTCACTGGTCAGGCTGCACATGATGGTGAAGATGCAACGGACGAAGCAATGCTTGCTGCCATGGGTGATGCTGGAGTTGGGCAGGAAGTAGCAGTTGAGTCGGAAGTAGCATCTCAGCCAGAAGTAGCAGCTGAGTCCACCGAAGGGACGGAAGCCGCAAAATAAAGTAATGTCTTCGCCTTTCTTGGCAGGACAGTGTTGACAACTCAGGGGCTGTGTAAGCCCCTTTGTCACGTCTGCACTTTTCGTGTTATTTTTTGAAACTGTGCTGATTGCCTGTTTAACGATTGGTAGATTTATTTATTATATGAAATATTACGTTCAGATGTTAGAGCCTGGAAAATGAGCTTTATACATCGAATTTGAGGAGATATGTTATGAAAATTAATGCCCAAATGGTAAAAGATCTGCGTGACAAAACTGCTGCAGGAATGATGGATTGTAAAAAAGCACTGAACGAGACCGACGGTGATATGGAAAAAGCCATAGATCTGCTCCGTCAGAAAGGTCTCGCTGTTGCCGCTAAGCGTGCTGGCCGTGCAACAAGTGAAGGTACCATTGAAACCTATATCCATGCGGGTGGTAAAATTGCCGCCATGGTTGAGCTTTCCTGTGAGAGTGATTTTGTTGCCAAAACCGATGCATTTAAGGAATTTGCCCGTGATCTTGCTCTTCATGTTGCGGCAGTCAATCCCGTTGCTATTAGCCGCGAAGAGATTCCCGAGGATGTTCTGGCCAGAGAAAAAGATATTTATGTACAGCAAGCAATTGAGTCAGGAAAGCCTGAGAATATTGCTGAGAAAATGGTCGGTGGCAAGATGGAAAAATTCATCAAGGAAATCAGTCTTCTTGACCAGCAATTTGTGAAAAATCCTGACTTTACCATTCAGGAGCTTATCACCGATCTTATAGGCAAAGTGGGCGAGTCCATTTCCGTTAAACGTATAGCCCGTTTTCAAGTTGGTGTCTGATTATTCCGTGTTCGCATCTCTGTGTAGGCATTGATGCGAACACTTTTATTTCATTAGATAAGGGAGTTATTATGGAGCTGAAGTATAAAAGGATACTTTTAAAACTGAGCGGTGAAGCCCTTATGGGGGATGACTCTTTTGGTATCAATACTGATGTTCTTGAGGGAATTTCTTCAGAAATAAAAGAGATAATGGACCTTGGTGTTGAAGTAGGCATTGTTATTGGTGCTGGAAATATCTTTCGCGGTGTCAAGGGCGCAAGTCAGGGCATGGATAGGACTACCGCTGACAATATGGGGATGCTGGCTACTGTAATCAATTCACTTGCTTTGCAGGATTCCTTGGAACGAAGCGGAGTAGTTACGCGTGTAATGTCCGCTATCCCCATGCGTCAAGTCTGTGAGCCCTACATTCGTCGTCGTGCAACCAGGCATCTTGAAAAAGGACGTGCCGTTATTTTTGCTGCGGGAACTGGAAATCCTTATTTCACGACAGATTCTGCAGGTGTTCTTCGGGCATTGGAAATTGATGCCGATGTCGTCATCAAGGCCACCAAAGTTGATGGTGTCTACGATAAAGATCCTGTCCTCTATACAAATGCTGTCAAACACGAGACACTCACCTATGATGAAGTCCTGAGTAAAAATCTTCGTGTCATGGATGCTTCTGGAATTGCACTTGCAAAAGAAGACAATTTACCTATTCTGGTTCTAAACATGACAGAATCCGGGAATATCCGGCGTGCAGTATGTGGAGAGGTGATCGGCAGTCTTATCGGAAGTTGAAGAGAAGAATATTTTCATCAATTTAGCAAAATGAATCAGGAGAAATTGGCATGAGTGATGTGATTATAGAAATGGCAGAGAAGATGGATAAAAGTGTTGAAACTTTTAAAAACGAACTCTCCAAGGTACGTACGGGTAGAGCATCCATATCGCTACTCGACGGGATATCCGTTGATGCGTATGGCTCTCCAATGCCGATGAATCAGGTTGCGACCATGACTATACCTGAGAGCAGAATGATTGCAATTCAGCCATGGGATCCACAGATGGTACCAGCCATAGAGAAAGCTATCCTCAAATCTAATCTTGGCCTGACTCCTCAAAACGATGGCAAGGTTATCCGCCTTAACATTCCTCAACTCACCGAAGAGCGTCGTAGGGATCTCGTTAAACAAGTCCGCAAGGTTGCTGAAGAATTTAGAGTAGCCGTCCGTAACGTGCGTCGTGAAGCTATAGATACTCTGAAACAGCTAAAGAAGGATAAGGAGATTTCTGAAGATGATCTTTTTAAACTTCAGGATGATGCTCAGAAAGAAACTGACGCCTACGTGAAACAGATTGACCAGGTGACTGACCATAAAGAAAAGGAAATGATGGAAGTCTGATTTTTGATCAGAAAAGCATGCCAGTCTTATACGCTGTGCACAACTACTCTTTCCCCGTTCCGAAGACATTCTTTTTTTTATGTCCCCCTTTGCATAAGTAGATAGTTTACCATGTCTGTAGCACAAACCCTTGATCCAGCCTATATTCCTCGTCACGTTGCCATTATTATGGATGGTAATGGCCGCTGGGCAAAACGTCAGCTGAAACCACGGCTCTACGGGCATAAGGTCGGTGTCGATTCTGTTCAGGCGATTGTTGAATGTGCTGCAGAATGCGGTGTTGAGGTTCTCACTCTCTATGCTTTCTCAACTGAAAACTGGAACCGTCCAGACGATGAAGTTGGTGGGCTTATGGGACTGTTGAAAAACTATCTTCAAAAAGAACTGTCTCAAATGCTAAAAAACAACATTCGCCTTACCTGCATTGGTGATATTGAAAAACTTCCCAGGGATGTTCGTGAAGTTCTTGAGGCAACTATACGTGAAACAGCTGGAAATCAAAAGCTTACCCTTAATCTTGCCCTGAGTTATGGCGGGCGCGCTGAACTTATCCGAGGTATTCGCATGATTGCCAAAGAAGTGAGTGAGGGACAATGTGCAATTGATGATATTGATGAGAAGCTTATTGATTCCCATTTGTACACAGCACAGCTTCCCGACCCGGATTTTCTTATTCGTACCGGTGGTGAGGCAAGGCTTTCCAATTTTCTTCTCTGGCAGGCATCCTATGCCGAAATCTATTTTACAGATATCATGTGGCCTGAATTCCGTGAGGATGCATTTCGTCAGGCTCTTCTCGAATATCAGGGGCGTGAACGGCGCTTTGGCCAAACCAGCGCTCAGGTCAAAAATGGGTGACAGATGAATCGTCTGATTCCAGGTCTTGCTCTTGCTTCATGTTGGTTGCTTCTTCTGCTGAAGGGCTCCAGCGCTCTTTTTGCCCTTGTGCTCCTTGTCGGCCTTGTCATTGGGGCATATGAGTATGGCAAAATGGCGCTTTTCTCTGAATCCTTACTCCAGCCGGTGTTTCTGGCTTTGCTGACTATTATCCCTCTTCTTTCTTTTTACTTTACTCCTCAATCTGGTATTGGCGTGGGACTTGCCTGCGCTTTCCTTCTTATCTCTTTCTGGACTCTTGCAACCTACAGGGAAGGGTTTGACAGTTATGCATTCTTTTGCAAATGTTGTTTTGGCCTGATCTGGATAGGTTTTCTTGGAGCCCATCTGCAGATGATCCGGGTACTTCCCGATGGCAACTTCTGGCTTCTTATTCTCACAGGAATAACTGCGGGTTCTGACTCCGGAGCATATTATGCAGGACGTGCCTTCGGCCGCCATAAACTGAGTCCTTTAATCAGCCCCAATAAGACTATTGAAGGTGCAATTGGCGGAATTCTTACTGGAATGGTAGTTGCAGTACTTCTGGCTATGCTTCTTTTAGAGGCAGTTCCCTGGGGATTTGTGATTGTCGCTGCAATCTTCCTTGGAATTGTGGGTATCTGTGGTGATCTTGTGGAGTCCGTTGTAAAACGAGCCACTGGAACCAAGGACTCCGGAACGATTCTTGGAGGACATGGCGGTATTCTTGATCGGGCCGATTCTATTATCTTTGCCGCACCAGTTCTCTATTACCTTCTGCTCTCTTTTCCTAACTGATATGAAAACACTGACCCTTTTGGGATCCACCGGATCAATTGGCTGTAATGTGCTCGATGTCGTTCGCAGCTTTCCCGAGCTATACCAAATAGTCGGTCTTGCGGCAGGAAGAAATATAGTAAAACTTGTTGAACAGGTTTTGGAATTTGACCCTGAACTCATCTCATGTGCTGATAAAGAGGGTGCTGAACAGTTGATTCAGGCATTGCCACAACAGTACAAAAAACGGATTCGCTATGGAATCCAGGGGAGTCAGGAGGTTGCTGCCATTGATTCTGCTGAAATGACAATATCTGCAATAGTCGGGGCAGCAGGACTGCTTCCCACCCTTGCAGCCATTGATGCCGGTAAAGATATTGGCCTTGCCAATAAAGAAACTCTTGTAATGGCAGGGAAGCTTGTCATTGATCGCTGTAGGGAAAAGAACGTTACACTACTTCCCATTGATTCGGAACACAGTGCTATTTTTCAGGCACTTGATGCCGGACATCGTGATGATGTTGCGAAGATTATTCTTACTGCCTCGGGTGGTCCATTCAGGGAGAAAAGTCTTGAGGAGCTCAAGTCAGTTACTCCGGATCAGGCCCTGGCTCATCCTAACTGGGATATGGGCCGGAAGATATCCATTGATTCTGCCTCTCTTATGAATAAAGGGCTTGAGGTTATCGAGGCCAAATGGCTCTTTGACGTCTCCGTGGATGAAATTATAGTAGTTGTGCATCCGCAATCCATTGTTCACTCTCTTGTGGAATTTCAAGATGGATCAGTCATTGCTCAGCTTGGTATCCCCGATATGCGGATTCCCATAGCCTATGCCCTTTCCTATCCACGCAGACTTCCCATGTCTTTACCCGGATTGAATCTGGCACAGTGCTCTAATCTCGAATTTCATGACCCGGATTATGATAAATTCCCAGCCCTCTCTCTTGCATTCAGCGCTATTAAAAAAGGTGGAGTATTGCCTGCAGTGTTGAATGGTGCCAATGAAATTGCAGTTGCTGCTTTTTTAGACGGAAAAATTCCCTTCCTTGATATTGCGACAACAGTGGCTACTGTTATGGAGCGGGTACAGGATGGGAGTGAGGATAACATTGCCGATATTCTGGAGGCTGATCGTCTCGCACGTGAAGCTGCAACTGCACTAGTAAACGCAAGATAAATACAATCTATTAACTACTTTTCAGGTTTCTCTATGAATACCGTTGTCTCTTTTATTGTTTGTTTGGGCATTCTTATTTTTGTGCATGAGTTGGGCCATTTTCTTTTTGCAAAGCTGTTTAAAGTGAGAGTGCTTAAGTTTTCCCTTGGTTTTGGACCGAAGCTTTTTAGTAAAACAGTCGGGGACACAGAATATCAGCTCAGCGCTCTGCCACTTGGCGGCTACGTGAAGATGTTTGGTGAAAATCCAGATGAACAGGAGGAAGCTGGAAGCGACAGAGATGCATCCTTTGCCCATAAAACCGTATGGCAGCGATTCCTTATCGTCCTTGCCGGTCCGGTTTTTAATCTGTTATTCAGTCTTGTTCTTTTCTTTTTTGTTTTCTTGTTTATGGGACTGCCTGATAGTCGAGATACCACCAAAATTGGTGAGGTAACCGTAGATTCCCCAGCAGCCAGTGCCGGCATTATGGCCGGAGATACCATTCTCACTATCAATGGTCATGCCACGGAGCAGTGGCTGGATGTCTTAAATCTGGTGAAGGACTCAGAGGGAGAAGCGTTGAATTTCCTGCTGGCACGTGGCAATGATGAAGTGTCTCTTGTTGTGACTCCTGCCATTCATCCTGTTAAAAATATCTTTGGAGAAGAAGTTGATGAACGCTACATGATCGGCATTGTAAAGGCTGATGAGCTCTTTTATACTCCGACCGGACTGGTCGGTGCCTTTCAGGCCGCCTGCGCCCAGACATGGATGTATATAAGTTTGACAGTGCTTGGCTTTGTAAAACTGATTCAACAGGTCGTCCCGGTCTCGGAACTTGGCGGCCCCATCCTCATTGCCCAGATCGCCGGAAAACAGATGCAGGCCGGCTGGGTCAACTTTGTATTCTTCACAGGACTACTCAGTGTCAATCTCGGTATTTTGAATCTTCTGCCCATTCCGGTACTCGATGGTGGTCACTTGATGTTCTTGAGTTTTGAGGCCATTCGGCGTAAACCAATGAGTGAAAGAATGCAAATATTTGCCCAGCAGGTTGGTATTGCATTTTTGGGAGTTGCTATGATTTTTGTCTTTTATAATGACCTGGCGAGGATTTTTGGATCGTGAGTGATGATCGTCCTCTGATTCTGGCCGTTGATACGGCAACGTCATGCAGCTCTGTGTCACTTACCTGGGGAGATATGCACGATGGTGAACTCCTGGCAACGCTTAGCCTCAATAGTAAAATTACTCATTCCAGACGCTTACTTACCGGGATAGACTGGCTCCTTCATGAAAACAGTGTCGATAAAAATGATATCGATGCCCTGGCTGTTGGTCTTGGGCCCGGATCATTTACCGGGCTGCGCATTGCAATGGCAACTATGAAAGGAATGGCCATGGCAATGACTAAACCCTTACTCGGATGTTCAACACTTGATGCCCTGGCTCTGAACTGTTCCGGCAACAAACCACTCTGCGTTTTGCTGGATGCCAGAAAAAAAGAAGTATATCGGCAGTGGTATGTGCAAGATGCACAGAATGTATATCGTCCCCGGGGAACGATTCAGGCATTAACTCCTGTGGAACTCGTGGCCGAGGTGACAGAGCCGGTTTTGATGGTTGGTGACGGGCTCCTGAGCTATGGGGAGTTTTTACTGGAAAGTCTGGGGGATTACCTCACCATGGCTCCTCTCCCACTCCATTATCCATCGGCTACTACCATAGGGCTTCTCTGTTGTGAGAAGTTGAGGCAGGATGACGTCCTGGATCTGGACTCCGCTGTTCCTCTATACGTCCGGGCATCCGATGCAGAGCTCAGTCTGCTGAACAAAGAGGAACAGGAAAAATGATCAGTAGAAGACAAACTCGAACAATTCACGTTGGTAATGTTCCTATCGGTGGAGACAGTCCCATTGCGGTACAGTCCATGTGCAACACTGACACCAGGGATATCGAGGCAACTGTTACTCAGATTGAACAGCTCCAGGCTGCCGGATGTGAAATAATTCGGGTGGCCGTGCTGAATCAGGATGCCGCCGTTGCGATACGTTCCATCAGGGACAGAATCTCTATTCCATTGATTGGCGATATTCATTTTGATCACAGGTTGGCTGTTGCTGCAATGGAAAATGGTGCCCAGGGAATTCGTATTAACCCCGGAAATCTGGGGGGGGCTGAAAAACTCTCGCGGGTTGTCGCTGCTGCAAAAACACATGGGGTTCCCATTCGCGTGGGCGTGAATTCCGGCTCCATTGAAAAGGATCTTTTAAAGGAGTTCGGTTACCCAAGTTCTGAAAAACCCACAGCCCTTATAGAAAGCGCCATGCGCAACGTCCGTCTTCTTGAAGATCAGGGCTTTGAAGAAATAAAAATATCCATAAAATCCTCGGATACCCTGACTGCCATCAGCGGCTATCAGCAATTATCTAAACTGACTGATTATCCGCTCCACCTTGGAGTTACCGAGGCCGGCGGATTGATAGCAGGTACGGTCAAATCAAGTGTAGCACTGGGAATACTCCTCCATCAAGGAATAGGGGATACCTTTCGTATTTCGCTTACCCGTGACCCGGTGGAAGAAATTCGTGTCTGCTTCGAGCTTCTTCGTTCTTTAAAAATCAGGGAACGTGGCCCTGAGCTGATATCATGTCCCACCTGTGGCAGAACCCAGATTGATCTTTTTACGATTGCAGAAGAAGTTGAGCGGTACGTTCAAACCATGAAAAAGCAGATCAAGGTTGCTGTTATGGGTTGTATCGTTAATGGTCCCGGTGAGGCAAAAGAGGCTGATATCGGACTTGCCGGCGGCAATGGTGTTGGTATTATCTTTAAAAAAGGCGTGTTGTATAAAAAGGTTAAAGAAGAGGATCTGCTGGAGACCTTTCTAGCAGAACTGAAAAAAATAGAAGGTTCTGAAATATGAGATTTTCCAAGTCACTAATTCCCACACTCAAAGAAACTCCTGCAGAAGCAGAGGTTGCAAGTCATCGCCTTCTGTTGCGGGCAGGTTTTATTCGAAAGCTCACTGCAGGTATCTATACCTATCTTCCCCTGGGGCTTGCTGCCATTCGTAAGGTGGAAAACATTGTACGCGAAGAGATGGTACGGGCTGGAGCACAGGAAATACTTATGCCTATGGTGCAGCCGGCTGATCTCTGGCATGAAACTGGACGTTACCAAAAATATGGACCAGAGTTGCTTCGATTTGTGGATCGCCATGATCGTGAATCCTGCCTGGGACCCACTCATGAAGAGGTTATTACCGACCTGGTGCGGCGTGACGTTCGATCCTATCGTGATCTGCCGCTGAACCTGTTTCAGATCCAGACAAAATTCCGGGATGAGATACGACCACGATTCGGGCTTATGCGTGGCCGGGAATTTATTATGAAGGATGCCTATTCCTTTGATGTTGATGATACTGCGGCAGGTGATTCCTATCAGTGTATGTATGATGCCTACAAACGGATCTTTATGCGTTGCGGACTTGATTTTCGCCCTGTTGAGGCCGATTCCGGGACCATCGGGGGCAGCTTTTCCCATGAGTTTATGGTGCTGGCCGACACCGGTGAAGATACTCTGGTTATCTGTTCCAGTTGTGACTATGCCGCCAACAGTGAAAAGGCAGAAGTTGCAGTAACAGCAAGTGATGAAAGCCCCATGCTGGCAATGGAAAAGATTGAAACTCCGGGTAAACGAAAGGTTCCTGCGGTGTGTGAGTTTATGGGAATTGAACCGAGCGAGCTCGTCAAAACCATGGTCTATCAGGCAGGTGAGGAAGCTGTCGCGGTACTTGTTCGTGGTGACCGTGAAGTGCAGAAAGTAAAACTGAAAAATCTCCTTGGTGTCGTAGATGTTGAGATGCTTGATGACAAGGGAGTGTTTGACGCAACCGGAGTTCCAACAGGATATCTTGGGCCCGTTGGTATTAAGGTAAAGTTGCTGGTTGATAATGAAGTTGCAGGTATGCACAATTTTGTGGTTGGTGCCAATGAAAAGAATCATCATCTGAAGAACGTTAATATGGGTCGTGATTTTGAGCCCTTTGCTGTTGCTGATTTACGTCAAATCACCTCGGAGGATCCATGTCCCGCATGTGGTGGTGTTCTCACCATGAAAGAGGGCATTGAAGTTGGACATGTATTTAAACTGGGAACCGGATATTCCACGGCAATGAATGCAGTTTTTAAGGACAGTGCTGGTAGTGATACTCCTATCGTTATGGGGTGCTACGGTATCGGGGTGAGTCGAATCGTAGCCGCTGCCATTGAGCAGAATCATGACGAAAACGGAATGGTTTTCCCCATGCCTCTGGCTCCTATGCAGGTGATTTTGTTAAATCTTGGATTGAAAGATGAACAGATCACAGAAGCAGCAGAAGCCTTGTATGCAGAGTTGCAGGAGAAAGGTGTTGAAGTTCTTTTAGATGACAGGGATGAACAGCCCGGATCAAAATTCAAGGATGCGGACCTTCTTGGCATTCCGTTACGTATCACCGTTGGCAAACGCCTCACAAAAGATGGTGTGATAGAACTTCGTTCCCGTAAGGATGGAATGGTCGAAGAACTCGCCCTGCAACAGGTTAGTGGCAGAGTACTTGAATTAATAGAAGCTGCAATGAGCAATGGCTGATAAAGAAAAAATTGATACTATGGTGAATCAGGAAGGTTTAAAAATCCTGACCAGGAGCTATCTCAATGGGACGGATCTCAGCCCCATTGATAGGGCCTGGGAACTTGTCGTCTCTGTTCATTCAGATAAGCAGCATTTCTCAGGAACGCCCTATCTGGACCATACCCTGCATGTTGCCTCCACTCTGGCCTCCATGCATCTGGACCTCGATACCGTCGTAGCAGGCCTGCTCCACGGCGTCTTAAAAGAGGGCGTGGAACTCACCGAACTGCGGAAGCAATTTGGTGACAGTGTTGCTCTTATCGTCGATGGTTGTACTCGTATCACCAATGTTCATTACAATTCCAAGCTGACTCACCAGGCGGATAACGTCAGAAAAATGCTCCTGGCAATCGCTACCGACGTCAGAGTATTACTTGTGAAACTTGCCGATAGACTCCAGGATATGTGTCTACTCGAGACGGTGCCCTTAGAGCGTCAGCTGGAGATTGCCCAGGAAACCAAGGATCTGTACGCTCCACTTGCTTCTCGTCTTGGTATAGACTGGATGAAGCGGGAACTTGAAGATCTGGCGTTTCAATATTTGAACCCCGGGGAATATCTACACCTGATCACGAATCTGGAAAGTTCCCTTGAAGAACGACAGAAGTATGTGGATGAGGTGATCTCTATTTTTCATGGAAAACTTTCTGCAAGTAACGTTGAGCCCACTCGTATTATTGGCCGTCCAAAACATCTTTATTCCATCTATAAAAAACTGGTTGCTCAAAAAATTCCGCTGGAACGTGTCTACGATAAGGTAGCTTTTCGTATCATTGTGGACAGCGTTAAGGACTGTTATGAAGCGCTCGGTGTTATCCACGCAAACTGGGCCCCGGTTCCGGGACGTATCAAGGATTTTATTTCTGTTCCTAAGTCTAATAATTACCAGTCCATGCATACAACCGTGGTCGGCCCGCGAGATCACTTTATAGAAGTCCAGATTCGTACGGAAGAGATGGATCGTATTGCCATGGAGGGTGTTGCTGCTCACTGGGCCTATAAGGAAGGACAGAATGCCTCTGAGAATGATACCAAGCTCTTCAAGGAACTGAAAAGCCTGGTAAAGACTCTTCAGGAAGTGGATGACCCCAGAGAGTTTCTGGAATCAGTTCATGGTGAGTTGGATACTCCCGAGGTATATGCGCTTACTCCCGCCGGTGAAGTAAGAGAATTTCCGGTTAATTCCAGTCCCATTGATTTCGCCTATGCTATCCATACCGAGGTCGGTGATCACTGTGTTGGTGCAAAGGTAAATAGCAAGCTTGTCCCCTTGAAATATTCGATTCAGAATGGGGATATTATAGAGATTGTTACATCCCACAATCAACGCCCACGGCGGGGGTGGCTTGGACTGGTAAAAACCAGTCGGGCACGTTCCCGGATACGCTCCTGGTTACGCAGGGAAGATCGTGAAAAGGCACTGAATCTTGGTCGCGAGATTTGTGAAAAAGAGCTTAGAAATCATTACACCACCCTGAAAAAGATGGTGAAGAGCGGGCATGTAAAGCTTCTCTTGAAGGATCTGCATTGTAACTCTTTGGAAGATATGCTGGCCAAAGTTGGAGGTGGGACGATCACCATCCCTCATCTTGTCAGAACTCTCCAGCCCCCGGAGATACGAAAAGAGACGGAGAATCGAAGAGTCATTGGTAGCACAGCTGTACCTGATAAGAAGCAGGCAGCAAGTGTTTCCAAACGTGGTAAAATAACATCTGGTTCGGCTATTCATATCGATGGAGTGGACGATATGATGATAAAAATCAGTCGCTGCTGTAATCCTGTTCCCGGCGATGCTATTATGGGATTTGTGACCAATGGGCGAGGTGTTTCTGTCCATAAGGCCGAATGTGTTAACCTGCTGGCAACGGATCCGCAACGCTGGTTGGATGTTGTGTGGACAAACAATCATGAGAGCGGGCATCGGGTTGAAATTCAGGTCAGTGCTGAGAATAGTAAGGGAATTTTTGCAGCTATCAGTAGTGCTATTAGTACGGATGATGCTGATATTTTGGAGATATCAGCAAGAACTACTCCTACCGACACAGCAGATTTTCATATAGCCCTGGAAGTTGAAGGGCTCGATCATCTGCAGCGGGTTTTACAGCATCTTCGCCAGATGGCACAGGTTATTACCGCCAGGCGTATCTGATAATATAATAATTGTCTATAATGTAAGGTGTTTAGTGTGATGTAGTGTCAGGACTATATTGAAAAATGTTTTTTATTTCCCATCCGGGGTATGGAGGCAATTTTTGTTGTCTCGGAGTCTCGCAGGTTTGCTTACCTGCTATTGAATGAAAATTCAAATTTTACAAGAGTATCCCACCAAACGTAAACTGCTCAAGGGGGAAGAGTGTGAAAGAGAATATCACTGCAATGTATGCCAGGAAAAATTTTGGTCGTCTGTTGGATAAAACGGCTCTTCTTGGAGAATCCTATGTTATTGAGCGGGCAGGCCGTCCCATGGCCGCTCTCGTTTCCGTTGAGCGCCTCGATGAGTTGCAGGCAAGTGGTGTTGTAATGGAAGACGCTCTTGAAAAGCTCATAAAGAAAATTAAAGATCCTAAATCTAAAAAGCTGGAAAAGGCTATTGTTGAGGCAAGAGAAGCAGCAGCTGGTCTTCTTCTGTAGTCTTCAGGTCTCCATGCACTCCTGCCAAATTTGCGGCAACGAAATTGATTCACGAACTGTGTGCTGTCCCTACTGTGGTAGTGCTCAGGATAATGCAAATCGTGATCAATTCAAGTCCTCAAGAAAAACATTTTTCCAAAAAACAATCAATCTTGAGCAGGGACTTCCCACGGTAAAACAGGCTCTCAACCGCCTACAGCAGGAAATGGTCACCGCCACTATGGAGCAGATAACGGTGCTCACGCTTATTCATGGTTATGGGTCCAGCGGTAAAGGTGGTGCTATCCGTCTTGAATGCAGAAAGAATTTGGAGTATTTGCTAAGCCGTGGAGAAATAGGAATGGTTGTTTTTGGAGAAGATTTTAGTCACCGTCACCCTTCTGTGAAACAATTATTACGTCGTTTTCCAGAACTGTCACACCATTCTCATCTGAATATTCGCAATAAAGGCATTACTTTGGTGGTGCTGTCCTGAGACTCCCCTATTTATCATTTTGTCATCATTATCCTTGCAGGATGTTAATGAGTGCTTATGTATAAATGGGTTAAGGTCTTACTGGTAGCCCTTTTTAATGAAAAATATAATTGAAGTGTGAAGGAGTTTATACATGAAACGAATTGCTGGATTAGCCCTTGTTGTCTGTTTTTCTGTTCCAACCTTTGGTTTTGCCACTGAGGCTGGAAATACTGAGTTGAAAACCTTTAAGGATAAGCTTAGCTATAGTATGGGTGTTGATATGGGAAGCTATCTGAACGGAATAGGTGAAGAACTTGATTATGAACGCCTTCAGCTTGGCCTGAAAGACGGCTTTGATGGCAAAAAAACACTTCTGACGCCTGAAGAAATGCAAACTGTGCAGAAAGAATTTGCTGAGAAGATGAAGGTAAAACAGGAATCGCAAATGAAAGCATTGCAGGAAAAGAATAAAGAAGCAGGTGATGCCTACCTGGCGGCAAATAAAGCAAAAAAAGGTGTGATTGTTACTGTGAGTGGTCTGCAGTATGAAGTTGTAAAGGAAGGAACTGGTGCTGTTCCTGTTGCTGAAGATACGGTAACAGTTCACTACAAAGGTACCATGATAGACGGAAGAGTCTTTGACGATTCCAATGCCCGTGGAGAGGCTGCAACTTTTGGTGTAACCCAGGTCATTCCCGGATGGAGTGAAGTGTTACAGTTGATGAAAGAGGGGGCCACCTACCATGTTGTTATTCCACCATCTCTGGCCTATGGGGAACAAGGGGTCCCACCAATGATTGAACCAAATTCTGTTCTCGTCTTCGATGTTGATTTGGTTTCCATTGAGAAAGCTGACAAACAATAAATTTGCTACTCTTAACGTATACCTTTTAGGGGTTTGTAATGGCTAAGAAAAAATGTTGTAATAAAATAAAGAAGAAGGGATACTGCTGTAGCAGTTGTCCTTTGTTTGAAGAGCCCAAAAAACAAACAAAGAAAAAGTCTAAGAAAAAAGATACGAAGAATAAAAAGAAAAAATAAAAAAGGCCCAAAATGGTGTCGAGATTTTTTTAATGTTTGCCCCGGAACAGTATGTTTCGGGGCTTTTTTTTGTGAAATGAGCGAAGGACTTTTTGGTATTGAGTGTTTCAAAGAGAATTTCGATGCATGGCTTGGCTTTTTTGTTATATTTATATATGTTGTGAACAACCGGGCAATTAAAGGAATTATTCAGAGATGCCTATAAATTACCCTGAACTCAGAACGGTTACAAATTTACCTATATTACAGATTATTGGGAGTATATATGAATATCAGCCTCACCATCGATCAGGAAATCTGCAAAAGATGTTATTCCTGTATTGCAGAATGTCCTTTCGATCTAATTAATCAGGATAAAGAAGGCTTCCCTCAGCTACGAAAAGCTGCGGTTAAGCGGTGTATCCGCTGTGGACATTGCATGGCTGTCTGTGTGGCCGATGCACTTGATATCTCCATATCACCTCTTGATCAGAGTCCATCTGTTGATAAGTCTCTGTTGCCAGACCCTGGTTCCGTGAAGCATTTTCTTGAAAGTAGACGTTCTATTCGTACCTATAAAAAGAAGCTTGCGGACCATTCCATTTTGGAACAAATTCTTGAGGTCAGTCGATATTCTCCAAGTGCTCATAACTCCCAGCCTGTCCATTGGATAGTGGTTGAAACTCCAGAGGAAGTGGCGCGTATTGCCGGGATGGTTGTTGATTATATGCGTGATATTAAGGTGTTCCCAGGGCTGATTCGTGCCTGGGATCAGGGGGTTGATAAAGTTTTACGCGGTGCACCGCATCTTGCCATTGCTCACGCAGATCCAAAGAGTAGTGAACATGCTATGGAGGATTGTACTCTGGCCACGGCCTACCTTGATCTTGCTGCACATAGTCACGGTCTCGGCAGCTGTTGGGCCGGTTTCCTGGTACAGGCCATCCATTTTCAGTATCAGCCTGTTATCGATGCCCTTGAACTTCCCGGAAATCATCAGGTATATACAGCTCTTATGCTTGGTTATCCAAAGTTTCGCTACCGTCATATCCCACAGCGTGATCCGTTGAAAGTTGTCTGGAAATAACGAGGGCATCTCACGAAATATGAAGTAATCAAACACAGGATGTAGCAATGAGTGATCTGCCGAACTGCTCGAAGTGCGATTCAGAATACACCTACCAAGACGGAATACTGTTTATTTGCCCGGAATGTGGCCATGAGTGGTCAAAAGAGGAGTTCGCTGAAAAGGATGTTAAGGAAGATGCCGTTACAGATGCCAATGGAACTCTGCTTAATGATGGCGATTCTGTGATGGTGATCAAAGGACTGAAGGTTAAAGGCTCCTCATTGGTGGTTAAAGTTGGGACGAAGGTTAAAAATATCCGTCTGGTAGGCGGCGATCATAATATCGACTGTAAAATTGATGGAATCGGGGCCATGAAATTGAAATCCGAGTTTGTTAAAAAAGTCTGATAATGGGTGTGGCATTACAGTGAGGCCTGTAACCCTTCAAGCAGTACGAATCGTCCTAAAGAGTGCACAGGACAGGGAAAAGAACCAATGAAAAGAGGGTTATCGCAGAGCCCCCCGGAGAGGTAGATTTTTTCTGGCCGTTTTGCAAAATTATACGCATTGACGGCAATTCCCTTTACAAATTTTGCGACGGCTGTCTCCTCACTCTCACCTGTCACCACGGCATCAAAGATGTGGCTCATTCCTAAAACGCCGCAGGTTACAGAAAATGAATTCTTTGGGATCGTCATGGTAGTAAAATCCAGGCTATAGTACCTTTCCAGCAGTTCAATGGTGAATCCCATGGATGCACCACATTCAGCATTCCAGCCCATATCTTTTATCTTCCCATTACTATAGCTGACATATTTAATATCACGACTGCCACAATCAAGCAGAGTAAAGGATTCGTCGTCAATCAGGCGCAATCCTCCCCGGGCAAGAGCCGTCAGCTCGTTGACATATCGGGTGGCATAGCGTTTGCCGTTGTGCCCGGTGGCAATATCAACCCTCAGGCTTTTGTCAATTGAGCGTGTGGGGATCAGGCGCGGAGGGGCTGTCGAGCAGGTTTCGAGCAGTTTGCAGTAGGATGTTCCGAAATCAGCAAGTAACATGGTGTCTGTTTTATATACCCGAAAGTTCCAAAAATGCCTGGATTTTTGCCTTGGCACTGTTTCCGGCTGTTACATCACAGTCAAGGTAGAGCCCATGGGGATGTTTTCCGGCAAGGTGGCGGGCAAGAGCAGTTTTTGCACAGAAAGATTGGGCGAAGAAAACAGTTGGGATATCAGGGTTGTAGTGGAGTTCAAGTTCCATGTTGTCCGGAGTTTTGTTTTCCATACAGCGTGCCCATCCGTAAACATGGGTGGTGTCAGGGAAAAGATCAAGCAGGGAAAAATCCCGTGGCGGTACTCCCCAGAACCCTGCCGTTGCTGTACAGGGTGCAAGGGGGTTATAGGCAACAGGTTGTTGCACTGAAGCGGTTATTGCTGCCATCTTTTGCAGGAGTGG
This sequence comes from uncultured Desulfocapsa sp., assembly GCA_964538055.1. Taxonomy (GTDB): domain Bacteria; phylum Desulfobacterota; class Desulfobulbia; order Desulfobulbales; family Desulfocapsaceae; genus Desulfocapsa. Next base: position 33,732 of record CAZIDU010000026.1, read on the forward strand.
CATTTCCGCTTTGCATAGAGGTGTTCCAAAATTCCTGCTATCATTGTTTCTGGTTCTGATGATTTCACAGTTTGGTAGCAGGTCCTCGAGAACCGTTGCGGTATGAACAGCGCAATCACATTTTCCGGCTCCGGTATCGATATAAATACTATCTGGTTTGACTGCAAGACAGTTGGAAATCACCGTACGAAGGATACCGCAATAGACTTGTGGCAGGAAGGGGGAGGCTGTTTCAATGTCAATTTTCCCCTGTGGTTCATCGAGGTCAAAGATTTCAAATTCGGGACCGGCAAGCATCTCCATGACAGCAAGGGGCGGAACTCCAACGATGCCTGCCCGTTGTTGAGTAATTTGGGAAAAGGCCATCAGCTTCCCTGTTTGTGTAAAAGAAGAAATCCGGTTATCCCAAAAATGACATGAATGAGCATCCCTGCCAGCAGGGGAGAGAGGTAACCAACCCTGGCAAGTGATTGCAGAGCACCCCATAGTCCCCAGGCAAAAAAAGCTATGCCGCAGCTGGCGGGGATGGCAACGGAGAGATCTTTACCCCATTTTTTGTAGGAGATAAGAAGTACCGGCAGGCCTAAAAAGAGCAGAGGAATACCGAGTAGGGTATAGGACAGTCTGCTGTAGAAATTCGTTTCAGCTACCACTGTTTCTGTTTTAGTCCTCTGTTTATGCATGGCCTGAAAAAGCTCAGTAAGGGAAAGTTCTGCTGATTGGTATTTGGGGACAAAAAAGAAATCCGGACTTTCAGGGAACGAAAAATCTCTTTTCGTAAAAAGGGTGGTGCGGTAATCGTCGGGATTAATATTTCTCTGGATCTGGCCGTCTGTTAAATGCCATCCTTTATCATCCCATACTGCTTTGTCTGCGGCTACCAGGGTCTCAAGTTTATGATCTTTATCCCAACTGGAGTATGAAAAGTAGAGGAATAGATTTTTGTCAGGATAGGGTCTGGCAAAGGAATAAAAGCCTTCTGTGCCTTTGTAGTAACAGCGGCCGTTACGGAAAATACCGAGCGGAACCATCCCTTTGACTTCCTCAAACCAGATGGTGTTAGTGGCGGATATGGTGCGCGGCAGAATCCATTGGGACATGGATAGGAAAAGGATGGTGAAAATTATCGAGCCGATGAGGATGGGGTTGATAATAGTACGCATATGGATTCCGCCAGCCATCATTGCGGTGAGTTCATTGTTGTGGCTGAGGATTCCCAGGGTGATAACTCCGGAGAGTAAAATCAGAATCGGGCCAAGCATATCAATAATAAAAGGGATGCTTAAAAGGAAAAATTTAAAGACGAGGCCCATGGATTTTTCGGCTTCCATAAAGTTGTCAATTTTTTCAAAGAAGTCGACAAGGATGTAGATGGAAATAAAAGCAGCAGCTACGATGCAGAAGGTACGGGCAAACTGGGCCAGTATATAACGATTTAGGAGTATCACGGGAAATTACCAGCGGATAAAACGATGAACGAGCAAAAAGCCAATGGCCACCATTGCAAGTCCAAAAAAATTTGAAAAAGCAAGATAGGTAAAGGCCTGGAGATGTTCACCGGCTTTGAACATCTGTACGGTTTCTCTGGCAAAAGTTGAGAATGTTGTAAATCCACCGAGAAATCCTGTAAATAAGAAGAGCCTGAATTCATTGCTGATTGTGACTCGGTCAAACAGTGACCAGAGCACCCCGATCAGCAGACATCCGATAAGGTTGGCAAGGAATGTTCCGACGGGAAAGCTCTGGGTATGGTATTCTCCTGCAATAAGAGCAATAAAATATCTCCCCAGTGATCCAATTGCTCCACCAAGAGCTACTGCAATTATTTTTTCCATACGGTTTGAAATTTTTCTACAGTTTCACTGTCGAATGAATAGTAACTTATAGGTAACTATTCAGCAAATACCTGTTAGTTGGTATACATCGCACTGTAACTGTTTAGCAGTGCTCCAAATTCGTTCATCCTGGCATTCGAAGCATAGTATGCTATGTGAGAAGGCCAGGTAAGCGCAGACTCCGAAATGGACGTAGTTGGGGGGCTGCTGAATAGTTACACTTGTAGATCTACCTGGATCGTAATAAATAGGGTATGTTTTTGTTATTAAAACCAGCTCCAGTAGGTAACATCATCGATGGTGAACGTCAAGTACAAGGCGTGCTTAAGGATAAACGAGGTATTGCTCAATGAAGCCCATAGTATGTTCGGTACAGGTACTAGCTCCACTTCCAGGTCTGCACGATAACACTGCTGATCTCGACCGTTTACGGCAGGCCTTGCTCCAGATTCTCGATGATGGTAGTTCGCTTGTGATTCCCTATGCGTGCATGACATCAGTTGCCAGAGATTTTCGTGCAGCAGGTTTTGGTGGTTTTGCTCTCTTGAATAATCTTGAGCATGGGTGGGAACTGGTTGGTTTTTTTAACGAGGCCCCCCCTGTAATTACTGCCATGGCCCTCGATCTTGGAACAACCCACCTTGAGGCTACCCTTCTCAATCTTCTGACCGGGGAAACACTGTCCGAAGGGAATCTTGAAAATGCACAGATATCATTCGGTGCGGATATTCTCAGTCGTATTCATTATGCAACCACAAGGCGAAGACAACAGAAACCATTGTCAGCTGATTTTCAGGACCCCGGGCTTGATGAACTGCAACGGGTTATTATCTCTGCAATCAATGAATTGACTGCACAATTGGCTACTGATGCTGAAATTGAACCTGGAACCATTCGTGCTCTTTCGGTATCCGGAAACACCACCATGGCCCATCTGTTGCTTGGCCTTGATCCCTATTATATTTGCAGGGAACCCTATATTCCATTGTTTAACAGGGCTCAGCCTCTGCATGGTGAACAGTTACGGCTGGTGGTGAATCCAATGGCTCCGGTCTGGATTATGCCGTCGGTTGGAAGTTATTTTGGTGGTGATCTTATTTCCGGAATTCTGGCTTCAGGTATGGCCAATTCGGAAGACACCAGAATGCTTATCGATGTTGGAACCAACGCCGAAGTTGTCCTAGGAAACAGTGAGTGGCTAATAGCCTGTGCCGGTGCTGCCGGTCCTGCACTTGAGGGCGGGGTGGCGCGGATGGGTATGCGGGCAGGGACTGGTGCCATTGAATTTGTCAGCATAGATCCCAAGAGCTACGAGCTGCAGTATCGTACCATCGGAAATGTCACTCCAAAGGGAATTTGCGGTTCAGGTCTTATTGATCTGGTGGCAGCTCTTTATCTGACAAGAATGATAGACATTCGTGGGAAATTCAGAGATCCGGCCACGGAGCAGGATCTGGCTAGAGTGGCATTTATGAACAAACACCTTGTAAAGCGTGACGATGAACTCTGTTTTGTGTTAACCGGTATCGGTACGTCTGGGCAGGATGCAGAAGTTGTGCTTGAGCAGATTGATCTTGATGCCATGATCCGTTCCAAGGCCGCCATGTATGCTATTTTGACGACATTGATTAATCAGGTGGGACTTGAGTTCTCAGATCTGGAGGAGATTATTGTGGCTGGTGCTTTTGGCCGGCATATTAACCCACAGAATGCCATGACGCTCGGGATGCTTCCGGATCTTCCCCTGTCAGTGTATCGGGCCATCGGGAACAGTTCCCTGCGAGGGGCAGAACAGGTGCTGCTTGATGAGAGTGCGCGCCTGGAATGTGAAAAAATAGTTTCCAGTATCACCTACCTTGAGTTGAATGTGAATCAGGAATTTATGATTCGTTTTTCGGGGGCACGCTTTATTCCCCATACCGATCCGTCACTTTTTCCGTCGGTACCCTTGTTTACTGCCACAGAAGGATGAAAAGTTCGAAAAATGCTAACTTTTCAGATGGCTAAGTAAAAAACTCCATATGCGAGGCGCAAAAATTTTATATCATTTCGGCGTACTAGGGTACGTCGTAATGATATAAAAATTGCAGCAACGAAGCAGATGGAGAGTTTTTACGACGCCATCAAGGGTGATTTTCTCAATTACCCTGCATGCTTGCATTTTAGGGAGTTGATGTGCTATAGTTTTAGAGTTTTGAATAGAAAATGTTTTCAGGATGTATGAAAATTCTATCCTCTTGCTGAATCTTGATCTGGTAAGGGGATGCAAATAATGAAAGGAACTAGTGGCTGGCTTTATCATAAAGGTTGTGATGGATGACCTGCCGCAGTGCTTTACATGGCAAAAAAAAAACATAAGAGTTCACACAAGGGTACCCGGACAAGTGCCCGGGAACGTCTCCATGGTTTTTGGGACGTTTTTGATAAAGAAGATGAAGTTCTTGTCTGTATAAATGCTGACCCCGATGCCTTGGCTTGTGCACTTGCCATCAAGCGGCTTCTCCGTTATCGGGTCAAATCTGTTACTATTGCTCATCCCAATGAGATTCGTCGCTTGAATAATGTCTCCATGGTGGAGCGTCTCAAAATTCCCCTGGAACGTCTCGGTAATGTAAGAGTTCATGATTACAGCAAAAAGGTTTTGGTCGATTCTCAACCGAGCCATCTTCCTGTTTTTGAAAAGATCGAATGGGATGCCATCATTGATCACCATCCCATTACGGGAGAGTACTCCTCTCCATTCGTGGATATTCGACCTCAGTATGGTGCCTGTTCCACAATGCTGGTTGAATATCTGCGTGCCGGCAATATGAAGCCATCGGTTGCCCTGGCCACCGCTCTTTTCTATGCCATTAAAGTAGACACGCAGGATTTTTCCAAACAATCCGTACTGGCAGACGGGATTTCTTTTCGTTATCTCTTTAATATTGCCAACCGCAATCTGGTAAAGAAATTTGAGCTGACGGATATGCGCCGCTCTGAGCTCAAGTATTTTAATATTGCCCTCAGTAACCTGACCTATACAAAGGGAAGATACTATACCCATTTAGGAAAGGTGAGAAGCCCTGATATCCTTGTGAATATCGCCGATTTCCTTAATCATGTCGATAAGATTGACTGGGTTCTTGTTTCAGGGATTCATGGTGAAAAGCTGGTTGTTATTTTTCGCTGTGATGGATATCGAAAAAGTGCCGGAAAACTGGCAGAACGTATTTTTGCTGAAGTTGGGTCAGCCGGCGGCCATAAGGAGGCTGCACGGGCTGAGGTTCCTTTGAAGAACCTCTCCCTTGGAGAGAAGGAATTCTCCACTCAGACATTGAAACGTTTAGCAACCAGACATATGAAATAAAAGGCAATCCTATAATATAGATACACTCTAACTATTCGAAACTTATTGGAGCATAATGCAGAAGCCTTCCACACTCGCAATGATTCTTGCTGGTAGTCGTGTCGATAAACTCGATGTATTGACCTATTATCGTCCCAAGTCGGCGGTGCCGTTTGGAGGGTTTGCAAGAGTTATTGATTTTGCTTTAAGTAACCTGCTCCATTCGGGTATTGAACAGGTTGCAATCCTCTCCCAATATCGAAGTTATTCTCTTATTAATCATATCGGTACGGGTGCTGCCTGGGATATGATAGGCCGTAATCGCGGCATCTCCCTTCTTCCTCCTTTCAAAGATAATAGTGACAATGTGGCTCATGCGGATTGGTATCGCGGATCCGCCGATGCAGTGTATAAAAATCTTGATTTTGTCAAGTATCATCAGCCTGAAGAAATCCTGATCCTCTCAGGAGACCATATCTATAAGATGGATTATCGGGATATGATTGTCTATCATCATCAAAAAGATGCTGACCTGACCATTGCCTTTGTCCAAGTCGATAAAGCCAAGGCACATCGTTTCGGGGTTGCTGCGATTGATTCTGAAGATGGGGAGACCGGTGGACGGCTGACCAACTACTGGGAAAAACCGGAAGATCCTGAGACTAACTGGGCATCCCTTACTGTTCTGATTTTCAAACCGGAAGTGCTCTATCAAGCTCTGCGGGAAAATCAAAAAACTGTGTCATTTGAATTTGGCAGGGATATTATTCCTCAACTGATGGCACAGGGCAAGAAGGTATACGGCTTTAAGTATACTGGATATTGGGGCTATACTGGGACAACGGAGGAGTACTGGCAGGCAAGTATGGATCTTCTAGGTGATAATCCGTCCATCGATATGCAGGCTTGGGGATTACGTACCAATATGGAACATCGCGGGATTAGTGATGCCCAACCTGTATTGATCCGTGAGGGCGCAGAAATTCATAATAGCCTGGTTTATAATGGATGTATCGTTGAGGGAACAGTAAGGAACTCTATTTTGTTTCCGGGTGTTCAGGTTGAGAAGGGCGCTGTTATAGAGGACTCTGTGCTGTTTTTTAACAATCATATCGGAGCGAACTGTAAACTGAATAAAGTTATCATGGATGTGAACTCTGTTTTGGGCGAGGGGGTTTGTGCCGGACCAGAAATAGCGAGTGAGGCGAACCTGGTGACATTGATTGGCTGGAATAACCATATACCCGATAACATGTGCATTGGTGAGGGGGCAACCATTTATCCCAATATCACGTCAGAGCAATGGGGACAGGTGAAACGAATTGCAGCGGAAGAGGTGCTGAGATGAGTGCAAAAAAAGAGACTCTGGTACTTCTCCTTGCTGGTGGAGTTGGTAGCAGGTTGAATATTCTGGTGCAGAGTCGGGCAAAACCAGCCGTTCCCTTTGCCGGACATTACCGAATAATTGATTTCAGTCTCAGTAATGTTATGAATTCTGGACTGACTAAAGTTGGAGTTCTTACTCAGTATAAACCCCTCTCTCTTATGCGTCATCTGGGCATGGGTGAGGCATGGGATTTTACCGGCCGTAGCAGGGGGCTGAAAATATTGCCGCCACATACCGGTTTTCAAGATTCAGACTGGTACAAAGGTACTGCTGATGCTGTTCGACAAAATATCGATTTTCTAGAGAAAAATCCAGCCGATGAAGTGGTGCTTCTATCGGGAGATCATATTTACAATATGGATTTCCATGCCATGATTGAATATCATCGCTTTAAGAAGGCAGATGTGACGATCGGGATGATGGTGGTTCCCATGAGTGAGATATATCAGTTTGGAGCAGGAGTGATTGACGATCAAAACAGGATCATCGGCTGGGAAGAAAAACCTGAGCATCCCAAGACGAATCTCGCTTCCATGGGGATTTATGTTTTTGACTATAAATATCTCCTTGATTCCCTATACAGGGATAAAGCAGAGGTCGATTTTGGTATGCATATCCTGCCGCGGGCCATTGATAATGATAATGTCTTTGCCTATCCTTTTTATGGTTACTGGCGGGATGTGGGAACAATTCAGTCCTATTGGGAGGCCAATATGGATGTGATCAGGCATGACAGCTCGATATCGCCTGCTGGATGGGGGATACGGACCAATATCGAAGCCGATGGGCGTCCTGCTGATCGCCCGCCTGCCCGTTTTACTAATGATGCCAAGGTGAGTTGTTCCATGATCTCTGCAGGGTGTGTGATTCGAGGTACAGTTGTAAATTCGGTACTGGCACCGGGAGTTGTGGTGGAGGAAGGGGCGATTGTTCGTGATTCAATCCTTTTTGCTGACTGTAGTGTTGGAAAAAACAGCATCATGGATTTAACAATCTGTGATAAACGGGTCAAAATTTTAGCTGATAGTGTTGTTGGTTCCGGAACGAATCATGACTTTCCTAATATTAAGCAGCCCAAACATCTGTATACCGGAATTTCTTTGGTTGGAAAGGAGGCGATTATTCCCTCCGGTGTCAGCATTGGGCGCAATTGTATTATCAACTCTCACACTCAGGAATCGGCTTTTTCCACTAAGGAAATTGCTGATGGAGAAACGCTGTAACTTCTGCTGGTTATTTTCAGAAAATGGGGCTGTAATGGCGAAATTGAAAAACTGACATGACTTGAGTGATAAGATTAGGTAATAATTTTAGTAGTACACTTTCACTGTAAGTGCCCCTGTCAGAGAAGTACCAGGACTAACATACTCAGTTACGGCCAAGATCTTTTGCCGTATAAAGCTTATTGTCTGCATCGTTGTATAGTGCCTCCAATGAACCTGCGTTATTCAGTCCCAGTTCAGCTGCCCCTATGCTGACAGTCATATCTATTTTCCTTCCATCTGATAAAAAAGAGTGATTTTCAATTGCAGTACATATTTTTTGTCCAATATTTTTTGCATCGGCAACAGATGAGCCATAAAGAAAAACAGCAAACTCCTCTCCCCCGATCCTGGCAAAGATATCACTTTCTCGAATCATCTTTTTAATTATTTTTGCCAAAGAGACAAGCACTCTATCGCCTCCATTGTGGCCGTAGGTATCATTGATATTTTTAAAATGATCCAAGTCAATCATCAGAAGAGAGACGTTTTTATGTTCACGTTTTGATAGTTCTATAAGTCTTTCAGATGCCTGGAAAAAATAACGTCTGTTGTATGTACTCGTCAGGGAATCCGTTATGGATAATTGGTGCAATTTATTAACATTTTCCGACAGTGTTTCATTTGTTTTTATTTCATTAATAAGGTTTCTGTTGACCAGCCTGGAGAGGATTACAACGTAGGGCGTATACACAATTGTTAATAATAAAACGCCATTATATACGGTACCATTCAAGTTGCTCATGTAAATAATTTGAGGAACTATCAATAAGCTGAATTCGTATAATAAGTGCATAGCCTCTGTAGGTAGCAGAGCCCAAA
>CAZIDU010000027.1:0-39742 GCA_964538055.1 uncultured Desulfocapsa sp.
AACGGTTCAGATTGTGGTTCGCTGCGCTCTCACAATCTAACCTTATTCGTTATGCAATTTTTTTCTTTTGTAATTCATTAATAATACTATGTTTCCCTATCATTTTTAGCCCTTCGATAATTCCCGTTCTGAGATTTGATTTATTTATATAGTAAAGTATTTCGTTGTCGATATCTTCAGGATGGTATAGCCATATTTTTATTATTTTTTTTAGGCGAGTGTGTAAACGTTGTTCATATAACTCCCCATAGTAAATTGGCAATCGACCCAAGTCGTAAATAGCAGTAATGTCGGCGAAATGTCTCAGTCCAATATCGTTCCTGATAAGAAGGATCATTTTTTTTATGTAAGCAGAGTACAGTTCACTCTCTCTTAAGAAATTTACACTATCAAATGAATAAACTAACGGAGGTTTACTTTTATTTTTCGGTTTTGTGTGAGGCTTATAATAACTATCTACTTCATCCATGAATTTTAATATTTTAGCGGAATTTGTTATTTTTAAAGGTAATTCAATACCGATATTATTGCAGAACAACCTATGATTTTGAATAACATTTAATGCCTTTGAAAATTCTTTGCTGCTTAAATTGTACTCGCTTAAAATTTCAGATTTTTTCTTTGAAAAGATATCCTTAGTCCATTCTGTGCGGCAGGGTATTTTTTTTGAAATGCTTTCAATATCAAACCGCGACAATGACTTTGTGTGTGTTTTTACTGAATATTCTTCAACCAACGTATTGTTCAAATTTACTAGTTTCTTTAATAATATGCATGCCTTGAAAAACCGTTTATAGAATTTCAATACATTTATAAGTGGTGTTTTGCGTAAATGTGGTGTTTTGAAGTTGTCATCTGGATATCTAAAGGTTTGCCCATTAGGATCAATTTCATGAAAATCTAGAATATATTCCTCAATTTTAGGAATTAAATCTTTATATCTTCTGTCAGTCTTTATTGCATTTATTTTGAGGAAGTCCCATAATATTTTCAAATCATGAGATGTATTGATATTACCGACGGTAATAGATTTATTGATTTACTCAATTTTTAGAATTGATTCTTTTATGTAGAGTTCGAAGCAATGTCTGGCGTTAAAAATGAGTGGAAAAATATAGCAATCAACTTCTTGTGATGCATTGCTTGAAATCAGTAATTTTGCGATAGAAATTGTTGCGTACTTAAAGCCATCTGCATATGTTTCAATATCCTGTAGTCCGTTTTCCCCAACGCATGCATTCAAGAATGTGGGTGCTCCACCTCCTATTGTTTTATTATATTTCAATTTTCGCATTATTTAAGCATAACGACCCAGCTCAACTGGGCCGAGCAATTTAACCACAAAATCATGAGTAAAAAAATGAGTGATGATAACCAAAAATCTACGATTAAAAAACAGGAGTGCTCGGGCTCAGCTGAAGCGCCTTTGTTATCTGCCGACAAACTCAAAGAGCTTGAGGAGGAATTCTTTGAGTTTATGGACGAACATAGCTGGAGTAGCGGAGAAAGAGCTGCAAGCACATATTCTTTCTATCATATGTTGAATGTTATAAAAGGAACATGGGTTAGAAAAAGCTAAGTAGATAACGACTAGATTTTACCAGAAACAGCAACACGGATTTTAACGATGCTGGTAACTGGTGAAAAACTGAAATTGGAATGCAAGAGATAGCTGAGGCTGTTTTCTGCGTGGAAAGTTTTGTTATCTTTTAAATTTACGGAGGTTGAAATGAACGGAAGCACAGAAGGTTTATGTGGAACTGAATTTAAAGAAACAGGGGACGATTACCTGTTTGTGTGTGAGTGTGGTTGCGATTATTTCACTTATGTTGACAGTATTCTCAGGTGTCCTAAGTGCAAAAACAAGTTCAAACTTACAAGTGATATTACTGGTGAGGTCTACGAGACGTGGATGAAGAGGTTGGTCATAGAAACTGGCGAGTATACTGCTAATTGGGAAAAATGCCCACAGGGTGGCTACGGAAGATAACTTATTTATCGACGCACTACGCATTCTACTGGTTATTGGCCACATATCACCCTCTTGTCTCTTTATTTACTGATTTGTTATCTTCAACAAGCTGTATAAGCGGTGTTTCTTGCGTGGTCCCCCCGTGTTACACATAGGACATATAACACAGCGTAACCTTTAGACAGATTTCGTAATGACTCCCTCTAAAAAAAATTTACAAACAGTAACAAAGGGTATCATACTATTGTGAACGAATCCAATGGCAATATCAACCATTTAAGAAAAACTGGACTTGTTACGTATACTTCCTGAATCTTCACAGAATCACAAATTACCTGTCACTTTGATATTTTCAGATAATCCGGACATTATGTTGTGTGTTGTTGTTTTGTCTAATGAGGAATACTGGGTGTTTACATGGTGTGGCGCGATATGGTGGGACTATTGTTTGGATACAGCGTCGTAGACACGAGCAAGGGGGATTTTATTTTCTTTGGCAATTTTTCTGCAGGCCTCATATTCTGGGTAGATCACCGTACCTTTTGGTGTTTGTACCTTCTTGGCTACAACTTCTCCCCATGGTGTGGAGACCATAACGGCCTCCCGTGCCAAAGTCATACGCTCTTCTTTCCTGAAACGAACGCCGATGGCTGTTGTTTCTGAAAGGATGATCTGTTTTAAATCCTGGCCATTAACAGGATCGCAAATAACCCGTAGAAGCTGCCCGGGGCGGCCTTTTTTCATGATCAGGGGGCTGAGTGAGACATCGAGTGCCCCCTGTGCAAAAAGCAGATCACAGAGATAGGGGAATCCTTCACTGTTCCAGTCATCAAGGTTCGTCTCAATAATTTCCACCACGTCACTTTCCTGTACGCCTACAGCCTCGCCTACTATCAGCCTGAGGAGATTGGGTTGCTCCTCTTTCAGCTTATGGCTTCCACCACCGTAACCGATGCTTTTCACCGTCATGGCTGGGATTTTCCCGAAAGAACTGGCTAAGCTCGTGGCCAAAACGGCTCCGGTGGGGGTAACCAGTTCTTTTTCCTGTTCAACACCATAGATGGGTATATCACGTAACAGTTCGCAGACCGCAGGTACTGGCAGGGGAAGGGTTCCGTGGGCACAACGAACAAAGCCATGGCCCATGGGGAGAGGGGAACAAATTATCTGGTCAATGCCAAGTTTCTCGAATCCTATCAGGCTTCCCACAATATCAACAATGGTGTCCACTGCACCGACTTCATGAAAGTGGATTTTGTGCAGTGGTACATTGTGGACCTTGGCTTCAGCCTCCGCAAGACGGGTGAAGATTGTGGCCGCTTTTTGAATAATTGTTTCTGAGAGCTTTGATTCCTCGAGTAGAACAAGGATGTTTTCCAGATGTCTGAATTGCTGTTTGGAAGGTGAATGGATTGTGACCTGTTTGCAGCTGATCCCGCAACGGAGCTGATCTTCCACGGTGAGCTTAAAGTCAATCTCTCCGATCTTGGCAAGTTCATCCAGGAGGATATCTTTCTCAAGCCCTGCATGAAGGAGTGCAGCAAGGAGCATGTCGCCGCTGATTCCGGAAAAGCAATCCAGATAGGCAATGGTGGCAGGGGCAGTCATCAATTATTGAAGGGACGTGAATGTCTGTCCGTTTTCCAGGGTTTGGCCGCAGAGGTATGCTTCCACGCCCATGCGTTTTCTTCCTTCCGGCTGGATTTCACGGACGAGAAGGGCACCATCACCCGTGGCAAGGAGAAGCCCGTTCCGGTCTGCTTGAATGATACTTCCAGGTGTTTTCGTACAAGGTGTGTCGGTCAGTTCCGGAGCAAAAAAACGGAAACGTTTTCCATCGAGGAAGCTATAGGCGGTGGGCCAGGGATCCATGCCGCGGATCAGGCAGTGAATTTCCCAGGCAGATTTGTTCCAGTCAACGGCACCGTATTCTTTTTTCAGAGGAGGTGCTTCGGTGGCAAGATTGTGATCCTGTTCAATGGGAGGGAGTTTATTCTGTCGCAAAAGATCCAGGGCTTTTAAGAGCGTCCTTCCACCAAGTTCTGAAAGTTTTGTAAAGAGTCCACCGGCGGTTTCACTTAAGCTAACGGGTACGGAAGCGGGCAGCAGCATGGCTCCGGTGTCCATTCCCACATCCATTTCCATAATGGTAATCCCGGCTTCTTTGTCACCGGCAAGGATTGCCCATTGGATGGGGGCAGCTCCACGATGTCGTGGCAGAAGTGATCCATGAATATTAATACAGCCCAGAGGGGGGAGGTTGAGAATGGAGGAGGGTAGAATTCGTCCATAGGCGGCAACAATAATCAGATCCGGATGAAAGGCGCGCAGCTCATCTGCAAATTCAGTGGTTTTTATTTTTGTTGGCTGAAGTACCGGGATCGTAACTGATTCAGCGAGTACTTTTACAGGAGGAGGGGTCAGCTTTTTACCGCGCCCCTTAGGACGATCAGGTTGAGTAACCACGGCCACCACCTGATCAGGACCATCAATCAATCCCTGCAAGGCAGGCACGGAAAAATCGGGTGTGCCCATAAAGATGATGCGAAAGTTTTTTTGTTTCTCAGCCATGGAAGTACCTGTTAGTTTTTAGCAGCCAGCATTTTTTTAACTTTCTTCTTATAGAGAGTGCGTTTCAGGGTACTGAGATGATCGATAAAGAGAATACCATTGATATGGTCGATTTCGTGCTGGAGAACAACGGCAAAACGGTCTTCCACTGTTATTTCCTGATCGGTGCCTTTGATATCCTGATAACAGACAGTGACCTTCTGGCTTCTTTTTACAGAGGCGGTGAGGTCAAGGACAGAAAGACATCCTTCCTCGTCTATCTGTTTCCCTTCTTTTTCGGTGATTTCGGGATTGATCATGACCATGGAATCCTGACCATCATCATCCTGGGCGGCATTGACAACGATAAGTTGAACGGATTCTCCAATTTGTGGGGCGGCGAGGCCCACACCAGGGGCGTCGTACATGGTCTCAATCATATCAGAGACCAGGTTTTGCAGAGAGTCGTCAAAAACGGTGATTTTCTTCGCCTTTTGACGAAGAATGGGGTCGGGAAATTTACGGATTGGAAGCAGGCTCATGGGGGTATCTATATGTTATGTTCAGTTGTTGTCATTCGTAAACGATAAAGGAAGTATACCACAGGGATAGTCTTTCCGCATCGACGTTGTGTTTCCATAAGATATGCGCTAATGTCGTATCAGTCAATATCAACGCTTAAATCAACATTCTCAAACAGTATAAAAACATGAGTCTAACACTGATTGTCGCCCTTCTTTTAAGTTATCTGACAGGAGCTATTCCCTTTGGCCTTCTTTTCAGCCGTATGGTTGGCAAAGATGTACGCCAGGAGGGGAGTGGCAATATCGGAGCCACTAATGTGAACAGGGTGCTTGGAAAAAAACTTGGCATACTCACTCTGCTCTGTGATGTGGCCAAGGGTTTTGTTCCGGTTTTTGTAGCCTCTCTTTTTCTCCCCATGGGAGATAACTGGGAACTTTTTGTCGGCTTATGCGGGCTTGCTGCGGTACTTGGTCATATGTTCTCTATTTATCTTGGCTTCAAGGGAGGCAAGGGGGTGGCCACGGCTCTTGGTGTCTTTCTCTTCTTTTCTCCCTGGTCCATTGCGATTGCTCTGGTGCTTTTTATTGCGGTAGTTGGAATTTCCGGTTTTGTCTCGGCCGGGTCCCTGGCTGCTTCCGGGCTGATCCCCTTCTTTATTCTGATGCTTGGCGGGAGTCTTTCTACCTTTTTCTGTGCTGCGGTGATTGCTGTTTTGATTTGGAAAAAGCATGGCTCCAATATCGGAAGATTGCGCAGGGGTGAGGAAAAAAGCTGGAAGACAAAGGGTTCGGCATGACTAAATCAGACTGGGAGGCCATTTTTGATGCCAAGGAACTTTTAGGACTTGGAGATCGTGCAACACTTGGAGAGATTAAACGCAGCTATCGCGCCAAGTGTAAGGAAAATCATCCTGATATCGTGGGCGATGACAGGGCAAAGGGTGATTTAATGCGTCAGTTGACCAGGGCCTACGATGTGCTTATGGATCATTATAACCAGTTTAGGATTCCACTGGTTCCACTGGACGGTGAGGCGCTGGAGCCTGAAGACTGGTGGATGGACAGGTTCGGGCAGGATCCCCTCTGGGGAAAGAAATAAACGAACCCTTTTTGTGTTATTTTTTTTGGTTTTGCTGTCGTTTACAGACTCTGGCAAAGAGTGTGCAGTATTCCCGAATGAGTTGTTTACGGTCTGCTGGGGTGAGTCTGAAATAGATGGGGCTCAGCATTAAGACTCGAATTGCTTCCTGGCTGGTCATTGTCACTCCCTCCTTTCCTGGTGGGCGGTTTCCATTCCCTTACTCTTCTTATCGACCCTTCCGTATTATTTGTTTACTTGATAAAAGTTCTTGACAGGATTTGCTTAGTGTTGCTAGTATTTAGCCATCCTAAGTAAATTAAAGTGAATTATCCTCTATTACATGTGACGTGATACTCTTATGGCCAATGAAAAAACGGTTTCGCAGGCGCGGTTTATAGCCAGTGCCGGGCGAAAGCTGAAAGATCATGTTTTTTCCATCCAGTCCGGTTTGCATAGAGGGCGAGCGTCCTGTCAGGGAGAGGAACTTTCCATGGCTCAGGTGCAGATGCTTATGACCGTGCAGGGCTGTGGTGGAAGTACGATCTCTAATCTTGCGGAACAGTTAAATGTCTCTCCACCTTCAGCATCGTGTATGGTTGATCGTCTGGAAGACAAGGGCTTTCTCTATCGGGAAAGGAGTACTGAGGATAGACGCAAGGTTGTTGTCCGTCTTTCAAAGCAGGCTGCGGCGCAGGCAGAGAAAATGGAAGAAGCGGTTCTGGCAGCCTTTCTTGACCTGGTGGAAAAGGTGGGGCCGGAGACGGCACAGAAATGGTGTGAAGTACTCAAACGTGTAGAGCAGGTATTATCAAAACAGGAATTAAGTGAATAGTCATGAGTGAACAGAAAAACAGTATGCGCACAACTGTAATTATACGAGTTGTTGCCTGTCTTATCATTCTCCTGATTGGATTTGGTGGGTTTACGTTTTTGAAAGGCAGAAAAAAGGCCCCCAGTCACGCTGTACAAGTGGAACGGCCTCTACAGGTAGCAGCAGTTGCAGCTGTTTTTACAGATGTTCCAGTACAGATAGAGGCCCATGGCGAACTGCGTTCGATTCGTATGGTGGAAATTGCTGCAGAGGTTGCAGGTTCTGTTGTTGAGGTGCATCCCAGACTGCAGACCGGTGAAGTGATTGCTAAGGGAGAACTCCTTTTTGCCATAGACGATCGTGACTATCGAAGTGACTACGAATCCAACAAGACTCGCCTTGCCATTTTGAAACGGGATAAAGAACTCACGGCCAAAGAACTTGGACGCGTTCGGACTCTTTTTGAAAAAAATAACGTTGGAACAAGAGCCGGAGTGGAAAAAGCCGAGCAGGCAGCAAATAGTTCTGCGGACAGGCTGGCTCAGGTTCAACAGGCCATGATCCGGGCAGAAATAAAGCTGGAGCGTTGCAGGGTTTTTGCTCCCTTCACCTGTCGGATTACATCTAAAAACATTGAAAAAGGGCAGTATGTGGCACCTGGAAAGATTGCTCTTGGCATTGCCGATGATTCCGTGTTGGAAATTGAGGTGCCCCTCGATAGCCGTGATGCCTTTGAATGGCTGCAGTTTTCAGAAAGTCAAATTAAAGCATCAGCAGCGTCAGATGCCTGGTTTGCTGCTGTGAAACCGGTGGAGTGCAAAGTAGTCTGGACTGAAGATGTGAGTAACAGCGCCGTGGCTATAATGAACAGGGTAAGCTTTTTTGACCAGAAGACCCGAACAGTAAAGGTTGTTCTGCGGATGGACTCCAGGCAGTTTGCTGAGAGGAACAGACCAATGCCTCTGGTTTCAGGGATGTTTTGCCGGGTAAAAATTTCCGGTGGCTCCATGGACCAGGTGGTGGAGCTACCACGCTGGGCGGTCAGTTTTGAAAATACCGTATACGTGGTTCGTGATGGGCGTCTGGAAACCGTTGCTGTGCAGGTGGCCAGAGTCCAGGATAATAAGGCCTATATCAGTGAAGGATTAGAGCAGGGTGAGATGGTGATTACCACTCGTCTTGTTAATCCTCTGGAACGTAGTCTGGTTAAGTTGATTAAAACAAAAGAAAAAATGAAAAATGCATCTCCCGAAGGTGAGAAGGAATGAATAATTTGCTTGCCTCCTTTGCCCGCAACACGGTTTTTGCTAATATCCTCCTTCTGCTTATTTTTTTCGCAGGCTTTTTAGCCACTCAAATGATGGTGCGAGAGAGCTTTCCCGAATTTTCCATTGATAAAATTGTCATAACCGTCCCCTATCCTGGGGCAGACCCGGAAGAGGTGGAGGAGGGTATTAATCAGAAGATCGAAGAGGCTCTGGAATCCATTCAGGGGATTGATCAATATACCACCAAGTCCATGGAGAACATGGCCTCGGTGATTATTGATGTCAAAGATGGGTATGATACCGCTGAAGTGCTGGATAAGGTACGATCCCATGTGAATGCCATCTCTAATCTTCCCGTTGATGCGGAAAAACCAATTATTCGCGAGATTGTTCGAAAACAGGTGGTGATGTTACTGTCTCTGTCAGGGGATTTGAGTGAAAAACAGCTCAAACAGTGGGGCGAGCAAATCAAGGATGAAGTGAAACTCATTCCGTTGATTTCCCAGGTGGAAGCCTATGGAACCCGTCCTTATGAAATTGGTATTGAGATTTCCGAAGAAAAGCTGCGCAGGTATGGTTTAAGTTTTGATCAGGTTGCCTCGGTGGTGCGCAAGTCCAGTGTTAATCTTGCCGGTGGTACTCTGCGTACAGCTGGTGAGGATATTAGAATACGGACTGTGGGCCGGAAATACACAGGTGAAGAACTTGCAAAAATTGTAGTGTTGGCTCGTCCGGGAGGCGAAATTATTACCCTTGATCGCATAGCGACAATCCGTGATGATTTCACCGAAGATCCCGTTTTTGCAACCATCGATGACCAACCGGCCATGTTTGTCCAAATTTCTAAAACCGAAGATGAAGATGCCATTAAGATTTCTAACGCGGTGCAGGCCTTTGTCGCGGAGAAAGAAAAGGTGTTGCCACCTGGTGTTCATATCTCAGTTTTTTATGACACCACGGATTCCCTCCGTGCCCGCATTAGTCTTCTTACCCGGAATGGTGTCATCGGTTTATGTCTTGTCTTTTTCATGCTTTGGCTGTTCCTTGATTTGCGTCTGTCCTTCTGGGCAGGTCTGGGGATTCCGATTTCCATTGCCGGAGCCATGTTTATCCTCTGGTCAATTGATGCCACCATCAATATGATTTCCCTCTTCGGGCTTATTATGGTGCTTGGAATCGTGGTGGATGATGCCATTGTGGTGGGTGAGGCTATTTATGTGCATCGAAAGCGGGGAGAATCCCCACTCGATGCTGCTGTGAAGGGGGTGTCTGAGGTTGCCATGCCGGTGCTGGCGGCAGTTACCACAACTATAGTAGCCTTCATTCCTCTTTCCTATGTTGGGGGGACCATGGGGAAGTTTGTCGCCATTTTACCCGTGGTGGTTATTGCCTGTCTTCTTATATCTCTTGTTGAATCACTGCTGCTGCTACCTGCACATTTGAGCCATTTACCGGATCTGAATAAGCCAAAAAAATTGTGGGGCCCCTTTGCTCTTATTGAGCGTGGACGATCTGCGGTGAGTACTGGCCTTGAGACATTCATCGAAAAACGGTATGTGCCTTTTGTTGCATGGGTCTTAAACTGGCGTTATGTTTCATTGGCTGTTGCCATTGCGGTACTTATGCTCAGTGTGGGCCTGGTTAAAGGAGGTCTTGTTAAGTTCCAGGTTTTTCCAAAACTTGATGGCTTTGTTATCACCTCCACGGTGGAATTCCCGGAAGGGACACCTCCCGATGTGACGAGCGAGGCATTGAAACAGATTGAGACGGCCTTTGACCGCCTGGCTGAAAAGACAACAACCATAAGTGGCGAACCCCTTGTTAGTCAGCGTCTGGTGTTGGTGGGACAGGTCTTGTCCGGTGATATGGGTGCCACCGGTCCGCATATGGGTTCCATCCAGATTATTCTACTCCCTTCTGAAAAACGGGGTGTCCATTCCAATGACCTGCTTATTGCCTGGGAAAAGGAAGTGGGCGGGATCTCTGGAGTGAAAAGCCTCTCTTTTGACGGGATGGCGGCAGGTCCCCAGGGTGCTGAAATCGAGGTCTGGCTCCAGGGACGTAATATGGAAAATCTCCTCAATGCCGCCGATGATTTGCAGGATGCGCTTACTGGGTTTCAGGGTGTGTACCAGATTCGCAGCGATTACGCTCAGGGCAAGAATGAACTGCAGCTTAGCTTGAAGCCCGAAGCCACACCCCTTGGTCTTTCCGTACAGGATCTTGCCGGACAGATTAATTCCGGTTTTTACGGAAGAGAGGCCTTCCGTTTGCAGCGTGGTAAGGATGATATACGGGTGAAGGTGCGGTATACGGCCTTTGAACGCAGTCGTCTTTCCGATTTTGAGAAAGTACATATCCGCACGGCTGATGGTCGTGAGGTGCCCCTGCTTTCCGTTGCAGATATCAACTTTGCACCCGGTTTTTCAACTATTACGCGTACCGATGGTTTACGTCGCATCAAAGTTACGGCTGAGGTGAATAATCGATTGGCGAATTCCGGAGAAATTTTTGACGAACTTGGAAAAACAACTTTTCGTGAACTGAAAGAGAAGTATTCTGGGATTCATCTGGCCATGCAGGGGTCCAAGAAAAACACCCGGGAATCCTTTGCATCGTTGAAAGTCGGCTTTCCCATTGCCATGGTTGGCATCTTTGTCATTATTGCGACCATCTTTCGTTCCTATATGCAGCCTTTTATCATCCTTTTTACCATCCCCTTCGGAATTATCGGTGCCATTATCGGTCATCTCCTTCTTGGCTATAACCTTTCCATGATGTCCATTTTTGGAATGGTAGCCCTTTCTGGAGTGGTGATTAATGATGCCATTGTCTTGATAGAGCGGATAAATGAGAACCTTACTAGTGGCATGAAACTCTTTGATGCCATTATTCAAGGGGGGGCCAGGAGGTTTCGTGCGATTTTTCTCACCTCTATCAGTACTGTTGGAGGTCTGGCTCCGCTTATTGTGGAAACGGATATGCAGGCAAAATTTCTTATTCCCATGGCCCTGTCCGTTGCTGGCGGAGTGGTTTTCGCCACGGGGTTAACGCTGATATTAATCCCGAGTCTGCTGGTGATAATGAACGATTTTAGAAGAATTATAGTAAAAGGGATAAGCGGTAAGTGGCCTACACGCGAAGAAGTTGAACCAAGGGTGATAAAATAAAATGAACTGGAAAATATCTTTCTTTATCCTGACGACACTAAGTATAGGGATTGTGCCCATTGCAGGCAGTAAAACGCTAGAAGAAGCACGAGTACTCGATCTTGTAACTGCCCAGGAGATTGCACTTGCCGATAATCCTTCCCTTGCTGCTGCTGCAGAGCGGGTGGAACAGGCTCGTCAGCAAATTGAACAGGCCAGAGCCCTGTATTATCCAAGTGTTGATGCCGGTGGCGTTGCAGCATCCGGAAAGATGTCGGCTGCTGATGCCGCTACCCAATCCATGCTGTTGGATGGTGCTGAAATTGACAGGAACAGTGAGAAATATAGCCTCTCTTTGGGCGCATCCTGGCTTCTTTTTGATGGGTTTTCCAGAAAATTTAATAATCTTGTAAGCGAATACGGGCATCGGGAAATGGAACAGGCAAGGCGGGACGGTATGCGCCTTCTTCTGCAATCCGTAGCTGAGAGTTACTACGCTGCCCAGTTGGCTCTCTATAATAAAACCATCGCTGCAGCTGATTTCTCCTTTAATTCAAAACAGGAAAATGAGGCAAGAGTAAGTATGAATGCCGGGGCAGGATCGCTTTCGGCTGTACTCAACTTCCAGGTACAGATGAATAACGCCTCCACTGAAATATTACTGGCTGAACGTGATTATGCTCTGGCCATGTATGGTCTGGCGGTGTTGCTCGGTCGTGAAAGTGGAGATATGCCGGTGGGCCTAGCTCTTGAACAGATTCAAATGGTGGAGGAAAGTGAATTTTCCCAATTGTCCACGGAGCATTTACTTCAGGCAGCTGAAAGCAATCGGCCTGACCTTCTGGGGCAGGGATTTAGTGTGCAGCGTTCCGAATCCAGTGTTGGCATAAACAGGGCAAAATTTTATCCTCAACTGTCACTCAATGGGTCTGTTGACGGAAGTCGCCTGGATGATATGGGTTTTGAGGGAGATGATTTTGGTTCCACGGTGTCTGCCAACCTTTCTTATAACTTCTTTCGAGGTGGCGGTGATCAGGCTCGAGTCGCTGAGGCAAAGTCATCACAGAGGGAGGCTGCACGAACACTTGAACAGCAAAAAAATAAGGTGCAGAGTGAAGTGAGGCAGGCTATCACCAGCCTGGAACAGGCAAGAGCTCAGCTGATACTGCAGCGTGCTTCAGTAAAACTTGTTGAGCAGAGCCGGGATCTGGTGGAAGAAGGATATAAGGCCGGACAGGAATCGCTGGCACGGTTTAACGAGGTTCAGCGGGATCTGGTTCGGACCCAGTCACGGTTGGCCCTATCGTTAGTTGCTCTCTATACCAACAGGCAGTCGTTAAAAACTGCCACGGGAGAGTCTTTGATCCCCTATCTGGTAGCAGAGAGACCGCAAAGCGGGCCTGAATAATCCTTGCCTGCAGCCTTTATGAACAGGAAAATATTTGCCGTAGGCGACAGTCATTCCAGGCGGTGTTTTGAAAATCACCATATTATTGCCGACTCCAGAGTTTTGGTCGGCTACAATAAACTGGATGGAAAGACTGCCTACAATCTGGAGCGTCATGAGAAAAAATTATTGAAAATCCTCAAACCTCTGCGTGAAAAGGAACTGATTTTTTGTTTTGGTGAAGTGGATGTTCGATTGCATATTAAATATAAACATCTCCAATTGGGAGTCCCGGTTGATCAGCTTATCGCCAAAACTGCTGAACGGTATACGTCCTATGTACACGCATTGCGAAATGATGGCTACCGCATACATATATTTAATGTGGTCCCCGCCGGTGATTTTCTAGGGCCTGCAGCCGAGAAATGGAAAGAGGGACTTAGTTATCCATTTAACGCCACCTATAAGGAACGTAGTAGTTACACGGAGCAGTTAAACAGTGCCTATGCTGCATACTGTGACGAGTTGCAGATTCCTTTTATAGATATTTACCGGTATCTTGTCGATGATACCGGGAAGAGACGGCAGGAGCTTGTTCTTGACTTTGCTCATATTGATAACAGCTGTGCTGATTTGGTTCTGAAACATCATATTTTTCCACAGGAGTAGGCGTTGGAATTATTAACCTGAGTTCTCGTCCTGTGGTCATATGTTGATATTGCATTGAAGTTTAGCGAGGCTAGAGCCTCACATCCATCGGGACGCGGGACTTTAGTCCTGCAAGACCTCTG
Organism: uncultured Desulfocapsa sp.; assembly: GCA_964538055.1. Classification (GTDB taxonomy): domain Bacteria; phylum Desulfobacterota; class Desulfobulbia; order Desulfobulbales; family Desulfocapsaceae; genus Desulfocapsa. The sequence continues at coordinate 13,534 of CAZIDU010000027.1, forward strand.
AATCAAGTACTGTATAGACAGACGTTCTCTTTGAAAAAATGAGTTTTCATATGTTTGATAAAAGCGAAAAAGCCTTTCCGGCAAAGAAAAACGGTCTCTTTCTGGCTCATTGTGCCATTTCTCCCATGCAACAGCAGGCAAAAGAGGCTGCACAAGGCTTTCTTGAGGCCATGGCAGATGGTGGAATCAGAGGCTTACCTCCCTATTTTAAACTGCTGCCCCGGTTTCATCAAAAATGCGCTCGGTTATTTAGAACTGATTCCACCAATATCTCCAGTATCCATAACACGGCGGAGGGGATGTGTCTGATTGCCAACGGCTATCCGTTTCAGCCGGGTGATGAAATAATCAGTTATATCCACGAGTTTCCAAGCAATCATTATCCATGGCGTCTCCAGGAAAAGAGAGGAGTGAAAGTTGTGCTGCTGGGTGACCATGATCCTTTGGGGTCGCTGTCTGGCACTCTTTCTCCACGGGGATGGTCCATGGAGGAACTGGAGATGAAGGTCAGCTCGAAAACTCGTATAATCGCCCTCAGTCATGTTCAGTTTACCAGTGGCTATACGGCTGACTTGAAGAAACTTGGTCTGTTTTGTAAAGAGCGGAATATCGATCTTGTGATTGATGGAGCTCAAAGTGTGGGCTGTTTGCCTCTGTATCCGGAAGAATATAATGTGGCTGCTGTTGCTGTGTCGTCCTGGAAATGGCTTATGGGACCTTTTGGCGCCGGCCTTCTCTACACCAGTGCTGAGTTTCGGGATAAAATTGAAGTGACCATGGTAGGTTCAGCTTCGATGCAACAGGGGCTTGAATATCTCGATCATACCTGGAACCCCCATGTGGATGGGCGTAAGTTTGAATATTCTACCCTGTCATGGGAACATCTGGCAGCCCTCAATGGTCTGCTCGATGCTGTTTTTCTACGCTACTCCATGGAAGATATTCGGATGGAAGTTTTACGCCTCCAGGATGTTTTTCTCCGGTACCTCGATCCCGATCTCTTTGTGCCCTTGCTTTTTCCCGATGTGCATCGGTCCGGAATTCTGGCGATTATTCCGAAAATGAATGCTCAGAAACTGGTGGAAAATGTTGGGCAACGGGGAATAGTAGCAACAGTGCGTTCAGAATATATACGAATAGCTCCTCATTTCTATCTTGGTGATGAAGATATGAAAAGAGCTGCAGAATGTTTTAACAGAGAGGCTGAAAAAAAATGACAAAAACAGCATTTATCACAGGTGCAACCTCAGGATTTGGCAGGGCCTGTGCCGAGATGTTTGCGGCCAAGGGTTGGGATCTGGTTCTTTGCGGCCGCCGTGAAGGCCGACTCCAGGAACTTCAGAAACAGTTCACGGAGGTCGCAGTTCATACCGCTGTCTGTGATGTTCGCAAAAGAGAACAGGTGGAGGCAATGGTGCAGGATTTACCGGAATCTCACATCAATACCGATTTGCTGGTCAATAACGCAGGGCTTGCCCTTGGCATGCAACTCGCTCAGGACGCCAATCTTGATGATTGGGAAACCATGGTGGATACCAACATCAAGGGTCTGATGTATGTAACTCGTGCCCTGTTGCCGGGAATGGTAGGTCGTGGTCAGGGCCATATAATCAATATGGGTTCAATTGCTGGCTCCTGGCCCTATCCGGGTGGCAATGCCTATGGTGCGACCAAAGCATTTGTGGAGCAGTTTTCCAATAACTTGCGTGCTGATCTTCATGGTACTGGAATACGGGTATCCAATGTAGAACCGGGGTTTGCAGAGTCCGAGTTCTCGGTGGTCCGTTTTCATGGAGATAAGGAAAAAGCAGATGCAGTATATGAAGGAACTGAACCGCTTACGCCAGTGGATATAGCGGAGATCGTCTGTTGGCTGGCTGAGCGCCCCCGCCATGTAAATGTGAATCGTCTTGAGGTAATGCCCGTTTGTCAGAGTTGGAGTCCTTTTACTATCCATCGGGAAAAATGAATGGCAGGAAAGGATTGAACAATTTCCGGCGGATTGCTAAACTAAGAAAACTGTGTAACTATTCATCGAAATTGAGTTTGAACCGGAATTGAATAACGAATAAGCTGCTAGGAAACTGTGGACATGATCCAATTCGTCTTTGTTTTTTGAATTGGAATCGTGTCCCCAGATTCCGGGTAAACATTGCACCGTTTCATGGCATGGTGAATAGTTACAAAACTGTTATGTTATTTCTGGTTGTATATGTCAAGGGGAAGGCAAATGAAAAAGGGTGTTCTGTTTGGGCTTGTATTGTCGTTGCTGTTACCATTGTGTGCTGTTGCCGGGGATAAAAGTCCCTGGGAGGCAAAGCTTCCTTTTAAACATGCTACTATCAAGTATGTGATCAGCGGTATGGAGAATGGAAGTGAGGTTGCCTATATCCGGGACTACGGCAGTGAGGTCGCCACCTATCATACCACCAAAACGATTATGATGGGGATGACCATGGTAAACGAAACGGTGGATATAGATACTCCTGAGTGGAGCTACCAGTTTGATCTGACCGAGGGGACCGGTACTAAAAGCGTAAACCCTGAAAAGTATATGATAGAGGAGTACAATAAACTGACTAAAGCCGAGCAAAAAAGGGTCAGGGAGAATGGCGAGAAGATGGGTGTATCCGTCGCTGAAGGCTTTGGCGGGAAGGTTGAGCCGAATGCAAAAAAAATTCTTGGCTACAGTTGTGACCGGGCCGAAATGATGGGAAGTGTGGTTTATAGTATTCATGGTTCAGGGCTTCCCCTGCTTGTTGATACGAATATGATGGGGATGAATATGAAAGTTGAGGCCATCTCCGTGGACAAAGGAAAAGTTGCTGATTCCTTCTTTCAGTTTCCTCAGGGGATTGAGGCAGAGTTTGATGCGCAGTCAGATGCCGTCGCCCGTGAGGTTGCCAGACAGACTATTGCCATGCTGAAGGATCCTGAAAGTGCCAAGAAGGCTGGAAATCCTGCAATGCAAGGGCAGCAACAGCAGATGTCTCCAGAGGATCAGGAGCAGATGCAGCAGGCCATGGAGATGCTGAAAGGAATGTTTGGAAATCAACCACAGCAATGATTTTCTTCTGAAAGTTATTGTTCAGATTACTCATTAACATATGGGATTTATGATATGAGACGATTCGTAAATTTTACTCTTATTGTGGCGTTGTTGGCTGTTTGTGGTGCTTGTTCCACACTCACTGTGAATACAGATTATAATACGACCTATGATTTCAAAAAACTCAAAACATATACCTGGCTTGACGATGGAAAAGCACCGGGGAGTGATGCCAGGATTAATAATGACCTCGTTATAGACAGGGTTCGTGCCGCAGTCGAGAGAAATCTTGCTGCCAAAGGATATGTGAAGAGCGAAAGTATTTCTGCTGATTTTATGGTGAGCTGGCTGGGAGGAATCGAAAAGAAGCTGCAGGTGGATAGCATAGATCACTTTTACAGCCCATATGGATATGGGGCTTTAGGTCATGATCCTTTCAGAACCGGCATGGGCGGGATGCGCACCACCACCGCCAGAGAATATGAAGTTGGAACCTTAATAGTTGATATCCTGGATCCTGAGCAGCATAAATTGATTTGGCGCGGTACTGGTACCGATCGCCTGGGTGGGAATGATGACCCGGAGGTGGTTACCCGCAATATCAATACTGCGATAGATGCTATCCTGAAAGCTTTCCCTCCAGTCCAATAGCTGAATTTCTTTTTGTTCAGCTCCGGGCAATATCTAGAGTAAAGCAGTTTGCATCTCGATGGAGGAGCCTGTGCACTATTCACAGAAGTCAGGAGAAGAGGTTCTTAAAGAGTTAGATTCCTGTTCGGATGGGCTGAGCTTTGAGGAGGTTCGCAAACGCCACCTGCGTCATGGTTCTAATGCTCTGGAAACCGCTAAGGCCATTAATCCTCTGGTTCTTTTTCTTGACCAGTTCAAAAGTTTTATTATCTATATCCTGCTATTCGCTGTTGTCTTTTCCTGTGTCATTGGCGAATATGTGGATTCCATTCTCATTCTTGTTATTCTTCTTGCCAACGCCCTGATTGGTTTCTTTCAGGAACTGAATGCCTATCGTTCCCTTGAAGCTCTGAAAAAGATAGCTGCGCTCCACGCTACCGTTTTGCGTGAGGGGCAAAAAATGGTCGTTGATGCTGTTGATCTGGTCCCGGGTGATATTCTTGTACTGACTGCCGGTGATAAAGTTCCGGCAGATGCACGCCTGCTTAAGTCGGTTCGGTTGAAGGTGGAAGAGTCCGCTCTGACTGGAGAGAGTGTTCCTGCAGAAAAAAACAGCAGCGTTATTCCGAAGAAAGTTCAGATTGGAGAACAGCTGAATATGCTCTTTTCTACCACCTCGGTGGTTGTCGGCAATTGCCTTGCAGTGGTAGTTGGCACGGGAATGGAAACAGAGATCGGGAAAATCACCGCTCTTATCTCAAGTGCTGTTGATGAAATGACTCCTTTGCAGCGGCGTTTGCATAGATTCGGTAAAAGGCTGGGTGGAGTGATTCTGGCTGTCTGTCTTATGGTATTTTGTGTCCTAAGTCTTCAGGCCTTCTTCATGGAAGGACTCACTCGACAAACCTTTATCGCCTTTCTCTTTATCGCTATCAGTCTGGCTGTCGCTGCCGTACCCACGGCTCTGCCAGCTGTTGTAACCATTGCTCTCAGTGTTGGGGTGAAGCGATTGTTGAAAAAGAAGGCGCTGGTACGTAAGCTCTCTTCGGTCGAGACTCTCGGGAGCTGTGATGTGATTTGTACGGATAAGACCGGAACACTTACCGAGAATCAGATGACTGTTCGCTTTGGTTGGACCATGAGTGGTGAAGTGGCATTGCAGGGGGTTGGCTATGAACCTGTGGGAGAGGTGACGGGAGAACCTGTTGACTTGCTCTTCAGGGCAGGGATTTTGTGTAATAATGCAAATCTGTACGAGCGCGGTGAGAATTGGGAGTTGATCGGTGACCCGACGGAAGGTGCTCTGTTGACCAGTGCCGGTAAGCTCGGTATGAAGGGAACGGAAAAGCGTATCGATGAAATCCCGTTTGATTCTGATAGAAAGATGATGAGTGTTTTGACTCAGGACCCTGAGGGGCAGTATGCAGTCTATAGCAAAGGCGCACCCGGGCACCTTTTGGAACACTGCAAAAGCTATTACAGAGACGGAGAGATCCTTCCCCTTGACGAGGAGGCACTGTCTTACATTGAAGCGCAAAATGATCTCTATGCAGACCAGGCCATGCGGGTTCTTGCCTTTGCCTGGAAAGCAAAAGAGGCAACGGAGCCATTTGATGAGGAAGGGCTGACCTTTCTCGGGTTTCAGGCCATGATCGATCCTCCCCGTAAAGATGTATTGTCGGCCATTAGAATCACCTCGGGCGCCGGGATTCGGGTGATTATGGTGACCGGCGACTACCAGACAACGGCCAGGGCTATTGGCAGAGAGATTGGAATTGAGAGCGAGGTGTGTTCAGGCCAGGAACTTGACGATATGGATGAGGCTGCTCTTATAAAAATACTGCAGAGTGGGATAAACATCTTTGCCAGAGTTATCCCGGAACATAAACAGCGTATTGTAGCAGCATTGCAGAAAATGGGCCACACCGTGGCCATGACCGGTGATGGGGTTAATGATGCCCCGGCCCTGAAAAAAGCAAATATTGGTATCGCGGTGGGCAGTGGCACTGAGGTGGCAAAGGAGGCCTCGGATATTGTCCTCCTTGATGACAGTTTTAGCCATATTGTGAATGCCATACGAGAAGGTCGTGGGATTTATGATAATATACAGAAGTCGATCATGCTCCTCCTCTCCGGAAATTTTGGTGAGGTGTTGATTATCTTTCTGGCAGTAATGACAGGGATGAACTTGCCACTCACGGCCATTCTGCTTCTCTGGATTAATATGATAACAGATGGGGCACCAGCGCTTGCCTTTAGCGTTGATCCATACGGAAACGATATTATGACCCGACAACCGAAGGCGGGAAAGGAAAACATACTTCCTCTTGAAAAACTTGCCCTGATTGCAGTACTCGGAAGTATCGGTACAGGATTTGCTTTGTCTCTTTTTTCATTCTACGGTGGAATAAATGGAGATGGCGAGCAGTTGAGGCTGGGGCAAACCATGGTTTTTAACTTTGTTGTCCTCTACGAAGTTGTGTTAGTTTTTGTGATTCGCAGGGATTATCAGGTACCCCTGTTTTCCAATTGGTGGGTGTGGGCTGCTGTTGTTTTTTCCATCGTTGTTCAGCTTGTTCTCATGTATACGTCGTTGCGTGATATATTTAAAATTGCCGCACTTGATCTCAGGCAACTCCTTGTACTTTTTATCACGGCATTATGCTTCTATGTGTTGTGTCGAGGCTATGTTGTTTTGCAGGCATCTTTTATAAGGAAAAGGCAGTCGCCTCAGTCTTAAGAGAGTAGAAAACGGTAAAAGTTTTTTTGACTGGAAAGTGAGGAGAAAGATATTGACAGCTCTGCCATGGTCGTTTATATTCGAGCGCCTACAGGTTGATGCTATTGTTGTACCTGTTGTGATTAATCCTCGATAGCTCAGTTGGTAGAGCAGGTGGCTGTTAACCACCTTGTCGCAAGTTCGAGTCTTGCTCGAGGAGCCAAAAATACCAAGCCCGATCGTTATTGGTCGGGCTTTTTTTCCTTTTTTATGAGTCGGGGCGTAGCGCAGCCTGGTTAGCGCGCCTGCCTTGGGAGCAGGAGGCCGTAGGTTCGAATCCTACCGCCCCGACCATTGAATTCAAGCACTTACAGCTTTTGCTGTAGGTGCTTTTTTTGTTTTAACTTCAGGAAAAATTCCTAAAGTGGATAATTAGAGTTATTGAGCAGATGCGGCAGGTGCCGGAGGATATTGCTTCCTCCCCCTGGCAGTGTAAGTCTTATTGAGAGGCTTCAGGAGGCCATATCTTTCTGTTTATTTCAAATTGTTTGATAGTACGAGTGTATTTGTTAAAAAGAGCAACGGTTGACGCTAATTGTTTGGGGTGTTTAATGCTGTGAAACTCACCATTTTTGTCAATAATCATGAGATGGTCAGCGTTCACCACGCCATAAGTTCTTTTGCGGTTCTCTTGTGTTTCAAATATGGATTCTCCGACAAATGAATTTTGGCGGTTTGTGACTCCCAGGTAATGCAATAGAGATGGGGCAAAATCCACAGAGGTTCTGATCTTGGCGTCATAACTAACTGGCAGTTCTCTGGTCGGGTCATATATCACCAAAGGGATAGTGTCCCAAAATGAGGGGTTTGCTTTGACGCTTGTCACTTCGGATAAGGCGTCAAGGTACGCTTTTTCCATGTAGGATGCATGATCAGATGTGAAAATTATTATTGTATTTTTAGCAAATGATGATTGCTTGAAAAACTCCCAGAACGTGCCAAATGCCTTGTCGAGGCTGTGTGTTCTATTCAGTACCTTGTTTGTCCCATCCCCAAACTCTTCACCATCTGGCGCCATCTTTCGAAAGGCGTGGGTACCCAAGGTGTAGACTCCCATGAAGAAAGGCGTGGGGTTCTCTGGTCCACGGTCTTGAAGGTGATGAATGAGACTTCTGTAAAACTGCATGTCGGACAAAGAGTCTCCACCACGGGGTTTTTCATTCCTGAGATATCTGGTGGCAAGTACGTCGCCGGTAATAATTTCGTCGAAGCCAATATGGCCCATCATCTCATCGATATATGATTTGTCGTGTATGTGGGTGTCCAGGAAAACAGTGTGATATCCTTCTGATTTCATGACTTTATTCAGGCTGTTGTATGGTGGTTTGACAATGGAGTCGTAGTAGGTGTGCCAGCCGCCATAACCACCGTAGTAAGGATACAGGGAACATAATTGGCCCAGGAGTCCCCTGTAGGTTGCCCAAGTGTGACCGTAATAATTGTCTACGCGCATTGATTCTTTTGAAAATGCAAGCAGATTTGGTGTTAAAGGGGGGAGGTCGTCGTTGTAGATATTTGTAAGGTTGGTTGAGAGTCCTTCGGTGAAAAACACTATGATATTGGGCTTTTGTTTCCTACTCATATCTCCAATTGCTAGTGGTCCCAGATAAAAATGGTCCTTCATCATGGGGAATTGATGGTCCAGGTTTACGGTGTAACCTTCTTTTTTTAGGAAATGTAGCTCTGCAGGCGAAAGGCCTTTGCTCTGCTTTGCAGGATGTGCTTTTTTGCTGGATAGAAACGTGGTGTAAAAGCTGGCCAGGGGGGAATCGTAATTCAAATAATTGACCGTGGAGATATATTGTCTGCCCACCTGTATTGTATGGGGTAGCCAGATACGACTACTGGCAAACAGAGCAATGCTGGTGCATAAGCAAATGATTAGCAGGAAGAAACGTATCCGCGAGAGTCGATTGTTACAGCTGGTTTCCAGCAGGTAGATCAGCAAAAAAAAACTCAGAATTATCAATGCTGTGGCACCAATAGTTCCGCTGTTTATCAATAGTGAAATATGATTAATATTTTCAATAGCCAGTTTTGTTAGATACTCCCCTCCAAGGTATAGAGTGTAAATTTGAAGAAGCGTGATACTGGAGTAGATAAAGAAAATAATATAAAAACCAATTCGCCACCAAATTTTCAATTGAAGCAGCAGGCAGCCAAGAAGAGAAACGGATATTGCTTCAAGGAAGAAACGATCAAAGAAAAAAAATATGGAAAGACGGCTAATTTTTTCACCTTGATAGTAGGGATCAAGGCGGGAATAGAATAAACAACAGAGGAAAAGTACTGATAAAGAACTGACAAAGAGTAGTGATAAGGAACGATCTGCCTTGATTCTTTCCATGGTTTTCTTTTTTAGCTGGTTTTGGAAAGTTTTTCTCACGCAAATATATGCCGGGAGAGATTGCCCGTGTGATTTTAATGAGCGCCAGCCACTAAATTAGCAACATTTTTACCCGAATAAGCTACCGACCAATGCAGCAGGCTTTAGTTTTGCTCAGTCTTCCTCGAAGGTCTGATCGGTATTGTCTTCTACGTTTTCATCTTCGTCGTCCTCTTCTGTACTGTCAGTGTCATCATCATCTTCGGATGCCCTTTTTTCAAGTTCGTCTTGCTCCTGCTGCATACGAACTGCCTTCGGGATTTTCGATTCAGGGAGGATCATTTCTGTGATTTTCTCGATTTCTTCCTGGAGGTCGGGGTCATCAAGGCAAATCGGGCATTCCGTAGCATGTTTCTCTATAAATGAGACCATTCGTGCCGGGGCCATTGTTTCATTGCTTACGTGGATGTACCAACCTTTTATCTGTTTAACGAGTCTTTCGCACTGCATATTTTTTTGTGTTTACCTGTGAGTAATTTATTTTGGAGGATTGTGTATATAATTTCGTTGTATCAGTCGATTGCAAGAAAAATAAACATTATGTAGTGATAAGGCAAATTATAAAAAAGTTGTCTTCCATCGTTATTGTTATTAAAGTGTCAGCACCACTATGGAAGTGGATAGTGCACTGGTGGCGCTCCCGGACTTCAAATCCGGTGTATCGGGTTAATAGCTCGATAGGTGGGTTCGATTCCCATGCACTTCCGCCACTTGTTCCTTGCTATGCCGTTTCTGCTTTCCTTATGAGAGGGTGTCCCATCTCTTCACGTTGTGCCACGTAACCACTGGCAACTTTTCTGGCGATGTTTCGTATTCTTCCTATGTAACGTGTTCGTTCAGCCACACTGATTGCTTTTCTCGCGTCGAGCAGGTTGAATGTGTGTGAGCATTTCAGGCAGTAATCATAGGCGGGGAGTATCAGCCCTTTTGTTATAAGCTTGAGCCCTTCTTCTTCGTAGGTATTGAAAAAGTTGATGAGCTCGGGCACATTTGCCTCTTCGAAGTTAAATGTGGAAAATTCAACCTCTGCCTGATGGAAAATGTCTCCATAGCTGACGGAGTCATTCCAGGCAATATCATAAACTGAATCAACCCCTTGCAGGTACATGGCAATTCGTTCCAGGCCATAGGTGATTTCCACAGTTGTTGGGAAGAGATCAATGGAGCCAGCCTGCTGGAAATAGGTAAATTGTGTGATTTCCATCCCGTCGAGCCATACTTCCCAGCCAAGACCCCAGGCGCCAAGTGTCGGGGATTCCCAGTCGTCCTCAACAAAACGGATATCGTGCTCAAGCAAGTCGAGGCCAAAGCGTTTTAAGCTGCCCAGATAGAGTTCCTGTACCTCGATTGGAGATGGCTTGAGGACAACCTGGTACTGATAATAATGCTGGAGGCGGTTGGGGTTATTGCCGTAACGACCATCAGTTGGTCGTCTGGAGGGTTGGACGTATGCAGCTTTCCATGGCTCTGGGCCAAGGGAACGGAGCAAGGTGGCTGGGTGAAAGGTTCCGGCGCCTACTTCCATGTCATATGGTTGTTGAATAACGCAGCCCTGGTCAGCCCAGTATTGATTAAGTTGAGAGATGATATCCTGAAAATTCATTCACTGTTCCTGTAATGATTAAGGAGGTTGCTTTTTGTTCGATACTGATTATTTTTCACACTCAACTGTCTGAGTTTGACTCTTTCCAAAACAATGTCTTCAATGGAAAGTTTAATTCATAACATTACCATAGCTGTTGTCCGGGGTAAATAATTATTTTTCGTCTTTTGTGAGAACTCCCCGAAATAACGTCACAAAATATTACAGGTTCCTGTCTATGTTCAATCTTCAATCCCTGGCACTAGTTGATGAAATTCTACTTGCAAGCAAAACGATTGCAGTGGTCGGTTTTTCACCAAAAGAGGAACGACCCAGTCATATGGTCGGGAAATACCTTATGGCTGCAGGTTTTACGGTCTATCCTGTTAATCCTGGTGTCAGTAAAATTTTAGGAATGATCTCCTATCCTGACCTTGCATCAATTCCAGGTCCTGTCGATGTGGTTGATATTTTCAGGCGTAGTGAAGATGTCTATCTCATCGTTGAGGAGGCTATTGCCATCAATGCCAAAGTTATCTGGATGCAGCAAGGGGCGGTCAATAAGGAGGCTGCAAGGCTTGCTGAGAGCGCTGGATTGCAGGTTGTAATGGATCGTTGCATTAAGATTGATCATGCTAATTTAAAAAGCTGAAAGCATTTTTTTATACATACAATGGAACCCAAAAAAATCAGTGTCCGCGGAGCGCGGATGCACAATCTGAAAAATATTGATGTTGATATTCCGAGAAACAGTCTTGTCGTTTTTACTGGCCTGTCCGGTTCCGGGAAATCAACATTGGCCTTTGATACCTTATACGCCGAAGGGCAGAGGAGGTATGTGGAGTCCCTCTCCACCTATGCCCGGCAGTTTCTTGGCCAAATGGATAAACCCGAGGTTGATGCACTGGAAGGATTATCTCCTGCTGTTTCCATTGAGCAGAAGACCACTTCCAAAAATCCTCGTTCGACCGTGGGCACGGTCACTGAGATTTATGATCATCTGCGCCTGCTGTTTGCGCGATGTGGTCGCCCATATTGTCCCGAATGTGGCGATGAAATTCGTTCTCAATCCATAGAAGATATGGTGAACAGCCTGTCAGCATTCCCTGAGGGGACAAAGGCTGTGTTGCTGGCTCCCATGGTTACGGGTAAGAAAGGCAGGCACGAGCAGTTACTGGCACGTATACGAAAAGAAGGCTTTGTCCGGATCAGGGTTGATGGTGATATTGTCCATACCGATGATGTACAGGCCCTTGAGAAAAATAAACGTCATTCCATTGAGGTTGTCGTTGATCGTGTGGTTATTAAGGCCTCGACTTCTCGTCGACTCAGTGACTCCATCACAACTGCTGTGAAGTTGACTGAAGGCTTCTTACTTGTTCATTTCCCTGATAGCGGCGAGGATCAGTTGTTTAGTGAGTTTGCCGCATGTCATCGTTGTGGAATTTCCATGCCGCGTCTTTCTACCCAGCTGTTTTCTTTTAACAATCCACAGGGTGCCTGTGAAGAATGTGGCGGTCTTGGGGTAAAACAGTTTTTTGACGCATCACTAATCGTTCCCGACCCATCACTCAGTATCAACCGGGGAGCTGTCGCCCCATGGGGGAAACGAGCCGGAAAGAGTTATTCCGGGCAGATGATAGAGGCAGTTGCAAAACATTACTCTTTTTCCATGGCCACTCCCTTTGCCAAATTATCTGAAAAACTGCAAAATATTCTGCTTAATGGCTCAGGATCTGAGGATATTTCTTTTTATTATAAGAAAGGACGTCGTCAGATGACCACTGTGAAGCCATATGAGGGGATTATACCGCAACTGAGTCGACGGTATCTTGAAACACACTCACCTATGATCAGGGAAGAACTTGGGCGTTATATGAACGAACAGACCTGTCCACGGTGTCATGGGGCACGACTGAAGCCGGAGGCACTGGCCGTGAAGACTGGAAAGTGGTCAATCTATGAACTCACCTGTTTATCCATTGATCAGATGATTGAGTATTTGCCCCTTATCCCTTTTTCCAATCGTGAACGTCAGATTGGTGAGCCAATTTTAAAGGAAATTATTGATAGATTGTCATTTCTAGAAGACGTGGGGCTTGGCTATCTTTCCCTTGAAAGAAAATCGGGGACCCTTTCGGGTGGGGAGGCACAGCGTATCAGATTGGCTTCTCAGATTGGCTCAAGGCTTGCCGGGGTCCTCTATATCTTAGATGAACCAAGTATTGGCCTTCACCAGCGTGACAACCAGAAACTTATTAATACCCTTATTGAGTTACGAGACATGGGTAACAGTGTCATCGTAGTAGAGCATGATACAGATACGATTATGACTGCTGATTATGTGCTTGATATGGGCCCTGGAGCAGGAGTTCACGGTGGCGAGGTCGTCTACTCAGGTGATGTCGCTGGACTTTTAAAATGTGATGAATCTCTCACTGGAAATTATCTTTCCGGGAGCAGGAGTATTGCAATTCCTGCTAAAAGGCGAAAGGCAGGAAGGGGCAGATTTCTCAATTTGAAGAATGGCGTGGTGAATAATCTCAAAAACGTGGATGTTGCTTTTCCGCTCGGGGTTATGACCTGTATCACTGGAGTGTCTGGATCTGGAAAGAGTTCACTTGTGATTGAAACGCTTTTTTCACTTGTTAAAGAGGGGCTCGGTCGCAGACTTGATCGTGTCCATATAGGGAAGACTCGTCTTACGGGTTTGAATAAGATTGATAAGATTGTAGACATTGATCAAAGTCCCATCGGTAGAACGCCCCGATCCAATCCTGCAACATATACTGGTGTTTTTACACCGGTCCGTGAACTTTTTGCACGTCTGCCTGAGTCAAGAATAAGGGGATATAAGCTGGGTCAGTTCAGTTTCAATGTGAAAGGTGGGCGTTGTGAGGCATGTGAAGGTGAAGGTGTTAACAAGATTGCCATGCATTTTCTACCCGATATCTATGTGGTATGCGAGTCATGTCGAGGTAAGCGCTATAATCGGGAAACGCTTGAAGTGAAGTATCGCGGAAAAAGTATCCATGATGTTCTCTCCATGACCGTTGAAGAGGCCTTGGACTTTTTTAAGAATATTCCCCCTGTAAAGAACAGACTGCAGACTTTATATGATGTTGGGCTAACATATATTACTCTTGGCCAATCATCGGTAACGCTTTCAGGTGGTGAGGCACAACGGGTTAAACTTGCCAAGGAACTCTCAGGGAGGGCCAGTGGAAACACCCTTTATATCCTGGATGAACCTACTACTGGATTGCATCCTGCCGATATTAAGCATCTATTACGTGTTCTAGGACGGCTGGTGGATAATGGCAATACGGTTGTTGTTATCGAGCATAATCTTGATGTTATAAAAACTGCCGACTGGGTTATAGATGTAGGGCCTGAAGGAGGTGATCATGGTGGCAATATTGTGGCGACGGGGACTCCTGAGGATCTAGCATTGTCTAAAGAGTCATTTACAGGTCACTATCTTGGGCCAGTTCTTGCTAAATAGTTTAGGAACGAATAATAACCAAGGCGGGCTCTGCCTGACGCCAGGTTTTAAGGCTGAAGGCCGCGTGTAATACTGTCTTGCCTTCAGGCATAAATCATTCAGCCTATGCACCTTGAGGTAATAACGAAAGAAATTAAAGATTAATTCGAAGTATACGCTGATATCGTGTTTTTTACACTCCTCAAGGAGTATAGAACTGAGTAACAGGAGTTCAGGAATAAGGTGTTAACCTGGATATTTTACAGGCAGCACCTGATATGTAACTTCCCTGGAGGTGGGGCTTTAGCCCCGTAAAAGAGCATAATCGGCCGGACTGAAGTCCCGCTTCCGGGAGTTTATATTATTCAATTTCCATTCCTTATTGCTAAGAATTTGAATTCCTTTGCGTAACGGCACGTTTTGCTGTTTAATAAGAGAGTTTTTTTGTGAGGTACCCACCTGTGGGTGACCATTGACTGTATATTCAAATAACATATTATTTATTGAGGTAGCTAAACATGACAGAAGAAAAAGCAAGTAACGATATTGCAGAAGATGATAAACCTGTTTTTCGTATGCAGAAAATGTATATCAAAGATTTCTCATTTGAGAATCCCAATGCTCCTGGTGTTTTTCAGACTCCCAACCAGGAACCAAAAGTTGAAGTGAACTTGAAATTAAATAATAAGAAACTTGATGATAATCACTATGAGGTCGCTTTACAGATCACTGCAAAAATTCTCGATAGTGGTAACAATGATAAGACCATGTTTATCATGGAAATTGAACATGCCGCCGCATTTTTAATGAAAAATATCCCTGAAGAGCATCAGGAAATGGTACTTGGAGTAGACTGTCCGACACTTCTTTTTCCCTTTACCAGACAGATAGTTAGCCAGATATCAGTTGATGGCGGTTTTATTCCGTTTCTTATGGAACCTATTAACTTTATGGCTTTGTATCAAAATTCTAAACAGGAAGCTGCTGCAGCACAAAATTAGGATCTTGTTCCTGGACTTATGTTATATGAAACGCGGAAATGATTTCAAATTTCTTTCGTTATTATGACAAGGTGCATAGGCTAAAGAATTTTAGACTGAAGGAAGGACAGCATTACAGACGGCCTTCAGCCTCAAAACCTGAGTTGTTGGCAGGGTTCATTTTAGCGATGTGAAAAAAATAAAAAAAAAGGCCCTCAAAGCAGTCTGCTTTGAGGGCCTTTTCCGTTGGGAGAATGTCAGATTTGGTTCTTATAGACCATGCTGAACGAAGTTATCAATAAGGGTGTTAACACCTTTGTTGATTGCTTTATCAAAGAGCATGTCATACTGACGGTCTGCATATACAGACTCGGGTGAAACCTTGACATCAATTCTATTCGTCCAGACAAGATTGCCGGTAGCTGCTTCCTGCACCCATATGCGCATCTGAACAACGGCTTGGTCAACCTGGCCACCATTTTTTGCCATATGTCCAAGGCCTGCACCAACGGCACCCCAAACAACGGAACTTGCTGCACCATCCAATGTGGTGGCGCCGAGCGACATTGAACTGTTGTAACCAATAATCGCACCCAAAGTTCCAGGAGTCAGCATATGACCCCAGTCATCATACGTGTCAGAACGAGCAAAACCATTCAGCGTTTGACTGCTCAGACCAAAAGTAAAGGGAAGAAGACCCTTTTTCCATGGTAGCCAGGTATTATCTTCTCGGGTTTTGAATTCAAGAAGTCGACCACGAACAATATAATCGGCATTAAATCTACGACCAAGTTTTGCAACGGCATTTTGGTTGAGTGAATGGGTTCCGGGACTTGCAGATACCGTTTCACCGGAGTGGGTTTTTTGATCCTGAATATAGGTTCTTAATTGGTTTTTCATCAATTGAGACCATTCATTATTCAATTCATCGGATAAACTTGCAGTGCTGTTCTCATCGTAGGGAACGATACTGACAATTTCTTCTTTAACAAGGTATCCAAAGACATCCTCCTGGATAGCAAGCCCAAAGCCGTTAGCAACTAATCTGTCGGTGATCGCTTCGGTAACAGCAAGGTTTCGTCTATAGGCACCGGCAATGGAGTCAGCGCTGGTATAATCGGCAAATGGTAGGATTACAACAGTTTGCCCTTTTCCTGGTGCGTTAGGGTTTGGCGGGTCTGGTACGTAAAGGGTCTCGACAACAGTATTGCCGCAACCCATAATGAGTACTGCAGTTAGCAGATAGAGTAAGTATTTGAACTTCTGCATAATTTTCTCCCTGAAAATTCTTATTAAATCGTGGTGTTAAAGTTTAATGAAAGTTTTATATAATTCTTGGTTTAAGTAGAATTATGAGTTCTCTTTTTCTACTTACTTTTTCTTCATAGCCAAAGAAGTATTTGAAGAATGGAATATTAGAGGTGCCAGGTATAAAAGTTCCAGCACTATCGTCAACATTTGAGATTAATCCGCCAATGACAAGCATTTCTCCATCTCTTACTCGCACTGTTGTACTCATCTCCCTGACATTGATTATCGGTAGTCCAACCTGGCCCAGGCCGACATCTCTATACTCAATAGGTTCTTCAAGCTCCGATGTAACTGGAACCAGATTAAGGATAATTTCCTTATTATCCAGGATATTTGCAGTCAATGCAAGGCCAACTCCAGAGAGTACTCGTTGGGTATTAACGGTATACGATACCGTACCTGTGTCATTGTTTACATCTGATTCTATACTGTCAATATAGGTAACATTGCGGCCAACGGTTATAAGCGCGGGTTGACCATTTAAGACACTGAGTTTGGGATTCGAGAGTATGGTCGTTTGACCCTGTTCCTTTACCGCGTTTAGGAAGGTGTCCATGGTAAATGCTGCAAGGGATATGGCTGCTGCCCCTCCTCCTGTGATAACGGTGGCGATGGAATTGGCAGTGCCTGATATAAGATCTCCAGTTGATGAAGCAATATCAGTGACTGCACGTGTAGATGTAGACAGACCATCGATGTCAATATTTCTGTTTGTGGTATCTATATAATCACTCCCAAAGGTACTTGAAGTCGAATTAGTATTTGTGTCCGATTCCGTACGAATGTTTGAGCCACCGTAAGTCGCACCAAAAGTAAGATTTTTTAACAACATATTCCAGTTAAGGCCAATGGAGGAGCTGTCGTTCAGCTGGACTTCAATAATTTTGGCTTCGATTGAAACTTGCTTATAGAGTTCATTCTTTAGATTGTTGAAATAAATCTCAAGTTTATCCAGAAGAGGTCTTGGAGCATGAACGGTAACAAGACCGACTGGTTTATCAATAGTATATTTATTACCGGATGCGGATACCTGTCTTGTGACTGCGTCAGGAGTCGTAGCAGCAGTATCAACTTCTGCAGGAACTTTTGCAGGTGCCGATGCAGTTGCCGATGTGGACCATGTGGCGAGGATAGCATTCATATTATCTTCAATATTTGCCCAGATATCAAATTCATTCCCCTTTGACTCCAAGCGGATGGTTCCTTCGATATTACTTGCGGCATCATTACTTCCCAGAACATTACCACCCGTTGCTGTTTCGTAGAGTTGTTTGGTAAAAGGCATGGCAATATGGAATTGGCGGGTCTCCTTGTAGCGGACAACAATGGTCGAGCCATTCATTTCGTGATAAAAATCGACCTGGCGCAGGAGATTGTCAATTGCCGTGTAGAAATCATCATTTGCACTGATATCGACATCGACAAGGACATTCTGGTCAACATCACTGGCCCAGGAAACGCTCATCTTTTTTAAAGCTGCGAGCCGTTTCAAGATATCCCAGAGAGGCTGAGGCCCCTGGGTTGAACGAATAGAAGCTCCCACCTTTATAGCGACATCATCAACAATTTCATCAATAGCCTCATCGTTTGAGGTGTTAACCATATAAGATGGCTGCTGATACTGTACAGGAAGCTGAGTTTGTTCCTCTATCTTCTCCATCGGGGCTGGAGGTGCATCTGGAAGGTCTACCTCAGGTTCGCCATTGTCCGGTACACAGGAGGAAAGAAAGAAAGAAAGGACAATAAGGTAGCTTAACTGCACTACTGATGTATGAAGCTTCATGGAAAACCCCTTGGGCATTGAAAAAAAGTATTTTAGTCTCATCTCTAAACAGTTTTTATTGAATTTATTGAACAAGTGAATTGATATTCATCGTCAATCGGCCACGGATATACTTCTTGAGTCCAGGAACCAGTTGATAGCCAGAATATAATAAGGCTTTGTATTGTTCGGTTGCTTTTTGCGGCTGCCCCATGGTGTCATAGAGTCTGGCTTTTGCAATCATGGTATCAACCGTGTCACTATATGTATCGGAGTACTTATTGAGAAGTTTCAATGCAGCTTCCGGTTGCCCTTTCTTTTCACTAAAGGTCGCATAGCTGATGAGGGCTTCTTTCATCGGTGGGTCACCATTGATGCTTTGTGCGAAGTATTCCATAGCCTCCGGAGTCTGATCCATATTGGCGGAAGCAATGGCACCATAGAGAGCTGCCTGATGATCATCTTTGTTAATTTTAAGCGTTTCCTGGGCGAAATGAACGGCCTTGGCATTATTTCGGAGGTCGACAAGATAAAGAGCAGCAAGCTTTTTGGAGATTTTTTCATTCGTGGGCCATAGTGTGAATGCTTGCTCATAGAGAGCAGCGGCGTCTTCTATGTCATCGTTTTTTTGTTCAATTGTCGCTCTGCGGAGTAACTCCTTGGCTTGCATTATTTCTGCAGAGAGGTTTGTCGATTGTTGGATTATAAGAGCTTCCTGCTCTATTACCTCTACATCAGCTTCAAAAGAGAGGTTGTCGGTCGCCCTTTCAGGCCACGCGAATTTCTTTGCTGCTGGATAAATGACAACGGTATTGTGTCGCTCCTCTTTTTTCAGGTTTTTCAAATTAAGAATAATGTCGAGGGCAAAATCCCAGGGGACATCACTTAATGCAAGGGTCAGAGAACCACTTACGGCCTCATCGACGATAAGGTTAATTCCACTTATCTGGCGGAAAAGTCTGAACACATTGTGGAGGTCAATTTTATAAAAATCGACGCTGATACGTGTCGCTTTATACCCGGAAAATTGGAAGGAATCCTGCATCGCTTCAGCGGCAGTTACGTTGTTTTCAGTAGGTTGTTTTTGCTCTTTTAATGCTGCTTCTGACGAATCTACAAGTGCATCAAGGGTCGGATCAGAAGTAATGGCTTCATCAGTAACGTCTGTAGTCTGTTTCTCTTTAGTGGCGACCTGAGTTGTTTGGGAGCTTTTTTCGGTGATGGTTACCAGTAAACCTTGAGGAACTGTTTTAATGTCATAGGGGAACATTCCCTCCGCTGTTGCATCAAAAACAATCCGAATTCCAGAACCTCTTGTAGCGACACGAATTTTAGAGAGACTTGTTCCTATGGCTTTTTCTCGAACCAATTCAGAGCCATTAATATTATTGATATCAATAAACATGGAATCGGGAAGTCCATCACGTCCAGTCGCTGTGTCCTGTCGATAGTCCTCAATTGCGATATCTGCCTGAAGGAGAATTTCTGTATGCTTGTCCTTCTTTCGCACAACGATATCGTGCAGGGCAGGGAGTGTCGTTGGCTCCTGGTTTTGCATTGCTTCAGGAGTAACTGCACTTGTAGTGTTCTGTGGAAAAAGACGAATTGTCAGGTCGTTTTCTACTCGGTCTACCTTATAGGTATGACTTTCTGCGAGTGTTATTTCAAATCGAGTGATTGTCGGACTCTTATCCTCAAGGGTCTTGATTATGAGGGTGGCGAAATTATTTTCAGGGATGATTTTAGTGACATCCAGAGACTCGTTCAGCTTTGCTTCGGCAATATCGAGAACTAGGCGAGCGGGAGAAAAAAGTTCATACATGGTGTATGCAGGTGCACTATCACCCTTTAACACCACGAGTAGGCTGTCGTCCTGGAGGTTTGCTTCAATTTTTTCAATTGAGTATATTCCTGTCCCTGTAGCTTTCTCCGTTGCCTGAACATTGCTTGCCAGGAACAGGAAGATCAAACAGAAAATGGCCAAATAGTATGTGGAGAGTTTTGTATGCATTGTTTATTCTTCTCCCTCTTTCTTGAGGAGCATTACGATCTTGCTTGTTAATTTTTTGCCGACTCTGGTAAAAGCGGTCTCTTCAATTGTGACTTCATTACTACGGATTGCAGTAATAATTCCACGTTTTCCAATTTTCATTCCAGTATGGAGAATGTATCCTTTCCCTGTCGTGTCTTCAGCCATTGCGAAATCATTGTTCTCTGCCATAACGATGGCTACAAGATTCAACTGGCCAGGTTCAAATAGTTGCATGCCTGATAATTGTTCAGAAATTGGAATGATTTCATTAATATTTGTCGATGTTGATTTTTCTGAGATAAAAGGTTGAAAAGGGTCAGGTCTATTTTCGATTTGGTATTCAAAAAGTGTTTCCTGGGATTGTTTCGGTAAAACCAGAGCTTCATCAGGGGATGTGATCTTTGGAGGAGGCGAGGCTGGAAGGGCCAGTGCCATTGGAGCAGTGCAAACCATTCCCAAAAGGAATACCGATAGAGATTTGGCTAGGAATCTGCTTGTGTTTGGGCTTAATGTTTTCATAGGCTGACAGGTTGTTATCTACGTTTTTTTCTTTTTTTCTTCGGGTCTTCTGGAGGTGTAATCTTCTTGTTTGTGAATTGGTAGGTGACGAGACGGCAACTGGAACTGAGAAGCATTTCAGAGCCTTCTTTTTTGGGGCCGCCCATGGTGATATTTGCCACTGTCACTATTCGATCCAGCTTACTAACCTGATTGAGGAAGATTCCCATGTTATGGTATGGACCGCGAACTTTTATATCTACTGGGATTTCAGAGTAAAAATCTTTAGGAACATCAGTTGTTGGTTTGAAGGTGAGAAATTCTAATCCAGATCCACGCCCCAATGCAGAAATATTTGTCAGGAGGCTTGGGATTTCCTTTTCTTTTGGTAGGAGTTTGGCTGTCTCTTCAAAAAGTTCTTCCGTTGCATTCAGTTCTGCTTGTAATTTTGCGCGATTTGCAGCTTTTGCCTTTGCTTTTTGGAGTTCCGCAGTGATATGTGCTTTTTGTTGTGTCAGTCGGGCACTATTTGCATAATGCGGCTGAAGCCACAGAAAGTAAAAGAGAACGACAGGGAGCAAAAAGAGAAATACTGCCAGAGCAATCTTCAGCTTTTTGTCAATCGGGATGTATTTTTCATCTATGAAGGTCGCTAATGCGTTAGTCTTTTTCATATACCGCAGTGTTTACTCTGAGTTCTAATTTGCTTTTTCCTGAGTTGCTTCGGCTGGGCTTACTATGGAACAAGCCAGTGAAAAGCTTTTTAAGTCCCTACCAGACACCTTTGCCAGAGATGCATTGGAAAGATTTACGTTACTGATATATGGGGATTCTTTCAGGGCGTCCATAAATTGTGCAATAGTTCTGTTGTCCAAGGCCACTCCTGTTAAAGACAGGCTTTTGGCTTGCTGCTTGAGCGATTTAAGCCACATTCGTTTAGAATCAACTTTTTTGGCCACTTCATCAAGAATATGAACGGTTACAGCTGAATCTCTTCGAAGTTTTTTGATAATACTGATTTTGTTCTCAAGATCTTTTTTTGTCCGTTCAAGCCGTTTCATTTCGGCAAGAATTGGATCATATTGTTTTTTTTGTTTCGTTAGTTTTGCAATGGATGATTCAATGTTTTTTATTTGAGTGGTTTGTAGAAAACTCACGGCCCCTAAAATCAAGAGAAGAAAAACAAACAGTGTGAAGAAACTGATTATCTGATTACGTGCCTTGGCACGTTTTTTCAACTGGCGTATGGGGAGGAGATTAATTCTTAACATAATTACAGCCTATATAACTGATGGGCGGATGGCGATCCCTGTTGCAATCGCCATTTCCGGGCCAACATTTTTCAGATAATCTGGGTCAATTTTCTTCGAATTAACGGTCATATTGCCAAAGGGATTAAACAGTTCCACTGGCAGGTCAGTCTCATTGGACAGGAAGTCCAAGAGGCCTGAAACTTTTGAACCGCCACCGCTCAGCACCAGACGTGTAAGGGGCGAGTCTGCGTGGTTTGCATGGTAGAGGTCTATTGCTTTTTTGATTTCAAGTACCCATTGGGTGCAAGTTGTCGAAAAGATATCTGCTATTTCTTCCTGCTTTTCCTCTGCCGGGGTATGCCCAAGTTTCAAGGCTTCAGCTTCCTCAAATTCGATATCAAAGGCTACCTGAATTTGCTCCGTTAGTTGACGACTCCCAACAACTATATCCCGGGCAACAACGGATACGCCATTGGAAATAATATTAATGTTCATCTTGGAAGCGCCAATATCAACTAAGGCGACGTTTTCATCTTTGGGATAGTTGTATTCGTAGGTATTTTCCAGTGCAAATCCGTCAACATCTACGATTACCGGTTTGAGGTCTAGGTCTCCAAGCATTTCCAGATAATCGTCAACAATTTCTTTTTTGGCTGCCACCAGCATAACATCGGTTCGTTCGCCGTCGTCGGTGTTGGTTTTAAGATCCTGGAAGTCAAGGTAAACATCATCAATATCGAATGGGATATACTGTTCTGCCTCTGACTGAATATGTTCTTCCAGTTCTTCTTCCGACATAACCGCCAGGTTGACCTTTTTAACAATCACAGAATAACCGGATATAGAAAAGCCAATTTTTTTCTTCTTTATTTTCAAACTTTTAAAGAGTTCGGCAATTATTTTACCTACAATCTCAGGGTCATTCAGGGTGCCATCATCAACCGCCCCTTCCGGGAGTGTTGCGCTACCTAGATTAACGACAGCATAAGCCTTGTCGGTTCGTTTAAGCTGGCAGACCTTGACTGCATGTGAGCCGATATCAATACCGACAACAAGGTCATCACTGGAGAAGAAAGGCAAGTTCATGATTATCTATTTGTTTGCATAAGAAACTTATAATAATATCCGCAATCATTTAATGTTACATGATTATCGGCATTGGCGACTAAGTTATATTAAGGACACAAAAAAAAGAGTTTGTCAAGGAGAGGTGCTATAAAAACCGTTATTTTCTTGTTGCTATAACAAGTAGTTAAATAATTGAAGTAATGCCAGATACAGTATTTTGTACTATATATAGTTATCCTGCTTAGCCGTGGCTTATTATGTGGTGTAGTTTCTTCTGGCTGTGCTATCGGCTGAACCTATTGATTTCGTTTTATATGTGCTAACAATTTATTGGGTGTCTTGAAATTGATTTTACTTTCGAGTACTTTTGTTTCATCGTGAAGTTGTCAGGTCTTTAAACGTTTTTCTTAACGGAGATTCCAGTGTTGAGTAGCCAAAAGCCCCAGAAATCAGTTGTTCGTGAGTACGTTGAAGCGATACTTATCGCCATTATGCTCGCCCTCTTTATACGAAGTTTTATTGTACAGGCTTTTAAAATTCCATCTGGATCCATGCTGCCAACCCTTCAGATTGGAGATCATCTGCTGGTCAATAAATTTATCTATGGCGTGAAGATTCCCATGACAGGAAAAGTGCTTATTCCATGGAAAAGCCCGGAACACGATGATATTGTGGTTTTTAGGTTTCCAAAGGACCGTTCCATTGATTATATAAAAAGGGTTGTGGGTATTGCTGGCGATACCGTTGAAGTGAAAAACAAACAACTCTTTATTAATGGGGAGCCAATTAGTAATCCTCACGCTCACTTTACTGAAAAAAATATTATGAAGGCGAGCGCCGGACCTCGGGATACCATGGGACCGGTAAAGGTCCCCGATGGTCATATATTTGTCATGGGGGACAACCGTGATAACAGTTATGATAGTAGATTCTGGGGTTTTGTTCCTTTAAGGGATGTTCTTGGGGAGGCGTTTATTCTTTATTGGTCCTGGGATCTTAATGAACCGCTTATGTCCATTGAACGTTTTACTTCAATTCGCTGGACGCGAATTGGCGACATTGTCCGTTGAGGGTAAATACAAAAAAAGTGAAAGAAGCCTATCAATTCAAGCATAAACATATTCTGGGCATAGAGCAGTTTTCCGTTGCTGATATTTTTCATATTCTGGATACTGCTATTTCCTTTAAAGAAATATCCAATCGTCCCATTAAAAAAGTTCCTACCTTGAAGGGTAAGACAATCATTAATTTTTTCTTTGAGCCTTCTACCAGGACACGTCTCTCCTTTGAAATAGCGGCCAAACGAATGAGTGCTGATACCTTTAATATTGCAGCATCTACCAGTTCTGCCACCAAGGGTGAAACGCTGATCGATACCGCTCGTAACCTTCAAGCCATGAACCCTGATACTATTATTATCAGGCATGGAAGTTCAGGAACCCCCGGCCTTCTTGCTCGTCATGTCGGAGCGTCAATTATCAATGCAGGGGATGGAACGCATGAGCACCCTAGTCAGGCATTGCTTGATATGATGACGGTACGTGAACATAAAGGAAATATCGAAGGACTGAAGATTGCCATAATCGGGGATATTGCCCATAGCAGGGTTGCCCATTCCGATATCCTTGGTTTTGCAAAACTTGGTGCAGAGGTCAGAGTTGCGGGGCCCGAGACTTTTATGGTACCAGGGCTTGAAGCACTTGGGGCACGTGTATGCGGCTCTGTTGCTGAGGCCGTGACAGATGCCGATGTGGTGATGGCGCTTCGCATTCAAAAGGAGCGTCAGGATGATCCCCTGATTCCATCGCTTCGTGAGTATTCGCAATTTTATGGTATTAACCATAAGCTGCTTCAAAAATATGCCCGTCCAGATGCACTTGTTATGCACCCCGGCCCCATTAATCGGGGCGTTGAAATGAATCCGGACGTGGCCGACGGAAAGGGCTCTGTTATCCTGGAACAGGTGACCAATGGCGTGGCTGTACGAATGGCATTATTATATCTGGTAATGGGTCAGGACGGGAGCAGGGGGCAGTCATGACAACAGCAAAGATGATAATTCTCCAAAACGGACGTCTCCTTGATCCCGTAACAGGGGTGGATACGGTGGGTGATCTTTGGATAGAAGATGGTGTTATTGTTTCTGGACGGGAACAAATTCCAGAAAATTGTCAAGTCCTTGATGTGCGGGGTAAGTGGATTGTCCCAGGACTTATCGATATGCATGTTCACCTCCGGGAGCCTGGAGAAGAGTACAAGGAGACCATAAAATCCGGCACCAAGGCAGCGGCGGCAGGAGGTTTTACCGCTGTTGCCTGTATGCCCAACACCACACCTGTAAATGATTGTGCCTCTGTGACTCAGTTTATTCTTGAAACTGCTGCCAGGGAGGGCTCGGCAAGAGTGTATCCAGTTGGTGCCATCAGCAAGGGAAGTAAAGGAATTGGGCTTGCCGAATATGGTGAGCTGAAACAAGCAGGGGCTGTTGCGGTAACCGACGATGGGCTTCCTGTCTTCGATAGTCAGTTGATGCGTCGTGCAATGGAATACGCAAAGAGTCATGATCTGCTGGTGATGTCTCATTCCGAAGAAATGGCTTTGAGTCGAAATGGTTCCATGAACGAAGGGGAGGTTTCCACACGTCTTGGCTTACGAGGGATTCCTGCCGCTGCTGAAACGATTATGGTGTATCGGGAAATAGCCCTTGCAGAACTTACCGGACAGCGAACTCATATTGCCCACGTGAGTACTGGGGCGGCAACTGAACTGATCACCCAGGCCAAGGCAAGGGGTGTGCTGGTGACTGCTGAGACTGCGCCCCATTATTTCACTCTGACCGATGAGGCGGTGGGCGATTATAATACCAATGCCAAGATGAACCCTCCCCTGAGGACAAAAACTGATAGACAGGCGATAAGGCAGGGCTTGCAAGACGGTACTTTCGACGCTATTGCCACCGACCATGCTCCCCATTCCGTAATGGAAAAAGAGCTTGAATTTGATCAGGCAGCATACGGGATTGTCGGTCTTGAGACGTCCCTGTCATTATCCTTAGCGCTTGTGAGAGATGGCGTAATTGATGCCATGCGTATGATGGAGTTGATGTCTTCGGCTCCGGCACGTATCCTGAAGGTTGATGGTGGAACGATTGCTATGGGGAATGTTGCAGATGTCACTGTCGTTGATCCCGAAAAGGAATATGTTTTTACGGAAAAGTCGATTCTCTCCAAGGGGAAAAATTCTCCCTTTCTTGATTGGAAGCTCAAGGGAAAGGCGGTGCTGACTATTATGGGAGGTCGGATTACCCATAACGAACTGTTTTAACAGTTCAGGTGTTAGTGTCGAAATTGCATAACGAATACGCTGGTAGGAAACTGGGGACATGACCCAATTCG
>CAZIDU010000028.1:0-38352 GCA_964538055.1 uncultured Desulfocapsa sp.
CCGTATTAAGCTAAAGCGACTTTATCCGAAACTTTAAATTGTATGGTGCACTAGGCGTAAATCATTGTTCAAAAACAACAGGGTAACCCATTCAGGTAGCCTGGGTGTCTTCCCGCTTTTGGGTACATTAAAAACTGTAGACTTCTCGGGTATATTTTGCCCGTCAGAATTGAGTAACAATGCTGATGTGTGAGAATCTAATGATATTTTCCTGTCAAGTAAGCCCACTATTAATTCAGCTCGTTGCTTTATTGAAATATCTTTAATAAATAAGAGAATCTGCCGCAGCTTTTCTGTTTCCAGTTCCTCTACTCCAAGGTCACGGAAAAAGTTTTCTTCCTCTTTGTTCGCTACAGGAACTATGTTTCCAAACGCTGACTTTGGTAACCATGATTCACAGGCTCCCGATAACATTCGAGCTTGCTCCGCTATTTTCACTGTACCTTCTAATGTTGGAACAATCTTTCGTTGTGCGGCTGCTTTTAGTAGCTTTTCGGAGAACCCCTCACGTTCAAGATCGTTGGAATATGTTTCTTGACCCATCAACATCCTAAATCCAGCATTTGGACCTGTTTGATATAACTCAGCTCGTTCCTCAGCTACTTGGGCTAAAAAGGTGGCTAATTTTTCAAGGACATAGGTATTACTCTTACATTCTTGGGTATGCTTTCGACTTTGATCCAGCTCTAAAGTTGCATGGCAAACAACGGGCAAAGGTAGCCTTATATTCGTTGGAAAATGAGAGAAGAGTGGAGATGTTTTTAACTCATCGAAATCTTCTCCCTCTGGCACCGCCACAATCAACTCATAATATAAAGGGCTCTCCTGGCCTGTCTGTAGCTTCTGCTCAGGGACTTCTCCTTGGGCTTTGTGTACTTGCCAAATTCCTAAGGGCAAATCGTCGTTCATGACCATGTATTGTCGGCCACTTTTATCTTTTTTCCATGTACGTTCCTCTTCCCCGTGTACGAAAAAACGTATCTCATCTAAATGATCAACAAACAGTAAGATCTCCGGTTGCAATGAATTAATTTGTTCACGAGCTTTATCCAAATACGAATTGTCTTCAAAGGGTATTCCTATCGTTGTGGTGTATCCCTCTTCCTGCAATTGTTTGCAGCGTTTTTGCATATATCGAGCAGCCGTACCTTCTAAAAAGCTATCAACATTGCCATCCCTGGTGTAGCCTGGAAAAGGCAAGATAGGGATAGGCAGAATGTTCTTATCTTTCCTTTCATTTATTATTAAATCATTAAGTTCTGAATTTTCTTCTTGAAGTTCTTTTAACTTCGTCTGTGATACTTTTTTGCTGTAAACGAGATTTAACGAATCACTGAAAATCATTGGCTCGTTTGTTCAGTTCAATATCGAACGAAAACCTAACCCCTTATTGCCGATGAATTGCTTTTGGTTATGCCGTTTTGGGCTGAAATGTTTTGTCTCCAGGGATAAAATACCACCAGTGGAAAATGGTTCCCCAGTATTGCCTATAATTAGCCCTTCTTGCTGTAATTCAATAAGTACTTTTCCGGCGACAGAAGCTTTGCGAGCCTGGTCAGCGGCGTTTTGCAATATTTCCAGAATTTCTCGCCCTTTATAATCATGGGTTGTAGCTAACTCAGCTCGATATTCAGCGATCAGATTCTCAGGTTTCGCTAAATACGAATTGCGAGTTTTATTTTCTGCGTTCTTTAACCAATCAAACCATTCTGCTGTTGTCTGGGGAACAACCCACGAATTATTCATTTATCATTTCCCGCCAGGCCTCAAAAATCATAACCATCGCCATGGTATCAAGTTCACAATACCGAAGAAGGGCATTCGAGAGTTCTTCTCTTTCATGCTCTGTCATCTCGCTAAACTGCATACGTCCATAAGCGGTCAGCGCAGCTCCACCATTATTCAATTCATCATCCTCTCCATTTATCACTTCAAGCCATTG
The DNA here is from genome assembly GCA_964538055.1 of uncultured Desulfocapsa sp. Taxonomy (GTDB): domain Bacteria; phylum Desulfobacterota; class Desulfobulbia; order Desulfobulbales; family Desulfocapsaceae; genus Desulfocapsa. The sequence goes on from CAZIDU010000028.1 coordinate 1,943, forward strand.
CCAATCCTTAAAATTCAGGCTTTCTATCCCGTCCTCTGTCCCGTAAATGGGCCTAGAATATTTTTCCTGCAGGTAGACACTGGAATTCAATATTGCAGGAAGGACTGCTTTTATTGAGTTAGAACCGTGGGTTTGTGGGTCATAGTAATATCGTTTAACCATCACCATTAAATCCACCATGTCCCTGTCACCTTCCCAAGAGTCAATGTTGGATTTTGTTGAATGGGTAAACTAAATTCTAGTTCTTGTAATACTCAGATTGCCCAATTATACAAGATTATGAACATAATTCCGTTATAATAGCAAATTGTTCCCAACAGGGTCTAAGGTATTGTTGGTGCTGTCTCTGGTGACAAGTTTATTTTGAGATTGTCTTGAATGGAGATTACCAAAATTTGATAGCAAATTCTTAAATTTTAATACGCCAATTTCATATACGCCTCCCTGATCTCCTCTGGTTGGATGCAAAGGTAATCAAGCGTCTGCTTCTGGCTGGTGTGGTTGAACATGACCATCAACTCCGGAATTGACGTTCCGACCCGTTTTCGTTGATGAACACCCCAAGTTTTTCTCATGGTATGCGAACCGTAGTTGCCGTCAAGGTTGATATCGTTGCACCATTTTTTTACGAGCTGGGTAACCGTTTTCACGTTTAGAGGGCCGCGCTGGCCTTGGAACAGGCTGTCGGTATCTTTGTATTTACCATGGAGGGCTACAAGCAACCTTTGAATAGCAGTGGTAGCCTCTTGATTTAATGTGATTCGTCGTTTCTTGCGGGTCTTTTTTTCGATTATCTCGATTTCATGGCCGGGTTTGATATCCTTCATTTGGTCTATGGTCAATCGAAGGATGTCGGATGCCCTCAAGTTTGTATTGATACCAATTGAAAAGATTGCAGAGTCTCTTGCCGAATCAGCAATAAGTTTCTTAATTGCCCTTACATCTTTTAATCTGTGGATCGGTTGAACTTTCATTATGTCTCCTGCTGTTAGTAATCTTGGATCATTCTATGATCCTGGTTAGCAAAAAGACACGAGTTTATTTGATGGCTGTTTGGCCGTAGTTCCCAAACGTAAGTAGGGGTAGATTTTATGAAAACTGGAACCTTTTTGAATAAAATGGAACCAGTCTAAAATGGTAAAACAGGTATGTGCAAATAAGAACCCCTTTACTGAAGGTAGTGCTGACTTATGGATTTTCGGCTGTGACCCATTTTTTTACTGACAAGGCTCAAGGATTCGTCATAACTCAGACCCTTTCCTTGTGCTCGCACTACTTCCCTCTGACAAAAGTTCCACCTCAAACTATGGCTAGAGGCATAAAACTGCTCAGACTCAAATGCTGAGGCTCTCAGTCGCCTTAAATACGTTTTATACTGAAAGCTGAATTCACCGTCCCCTTTGATGATTTCTGCAACCTGCTTATATAATTCTGATGTAAGCTGTATTTTTCTACGTCTGCCGCCTTTAGTGTTGGTCAACAAGATTATACCGTTGCCAATCAAATTCTTTTCCGTAAGATGGCTGCATTCTTTGACACGGCAACCACCAACATATTGCAACTCTGCTGCAATCTTGTAGACACCGTTCAGACCGTCAATAATAGCCTGCGGATCATCATACCCTCTGCTTTTAACATCTCTACCAAGGCTTGACCGTGCTTGTTGTCTGGTGGACTCTATGGCAGTTGTCCAGCGATGATCTCGTTTGTAGATGGCATTGAGTCCCGCACTCATTTTGCCAAGAGCAGCGGCGTAGGTACTGTAAGTCTTGTACCGGACACCGCTTGCGATCTTGATCTGCAACCATTGTTGAACATGAACTGGTTGGACACTTGCAGCATCTTCCAGGCCATGTTCATCACGACACCACTGGAGAAACTGTGTTCCTATTGACCGGTACTTTGTCATTGTTGCAAAACTGTAAATGCCAATAGCCTGTCCGGTTGCATGACCGCTAGCAATGCCTGCTGCTTTGGCTTCTTGTTTTGCGGTATGACGTGCCTGGCCGATCCGGTCAAGTTTGCGGAATATCTGTCCGGCCTGATTCCTGCAATTGCCTCTCATGTTGTCTCCTGTATCAACTATCTGCTGAATTTATTTTCTTGATCCTGGAACGTTTAAAAACGTAAGGGGCTGTTCAGTTGCTGCCTTTATCTGGCTGTGTCAGGTAAAAGCAGCAACCTTCGGTTTGATGCTGATTTCTCTCTCTTCTTTGCAACTGTGTATTCAATACACATCAACGTTTCAGAAGAGCGTAAGATCTTCTGCAGGTCACACAGGTACCAATTGAAACCTGTGCAATGAGCTGCCGCCATGCTCTAAAACTGGCGTATTGTTTAAATTAAAAAGAGGAATGCAATGACACCACAACGAAAACAATTAGAACGGCTGTTGCTCAAGTACTGGCAAAACCAAACATCAGACCGCAGGGGCGAGCTGTGCAGACAAATAGGCATTGAATACGGGCAACTGCTAGCTGTTATTCAATCGGCATGGCACGAAGACAAAACAAAGCCACATACTGAAACGAGAAAGAAGCGGCTGCTGCAAATTAGAGCAGCAATCAGTGCCCCAAGGTTCGGGAAAATTGGTCAAAAATTCATGCTTCGACATTTTATTGAAGCACTGGCTTTACAGACTGACGGGGCAAACCCCAGAGAGATCTCAGCATATTTAGCGAAATTTTACAGATTCAAAATCTCACCAGCATATCTAAAACGCGTGATGGAGGCTGCGGCCTTATGAATATCACCAAACTGACTCCGATCATCAAACACCCCCAGACGCTACCGTCGGTAATCTTTTTCTGTATAGGCCTCCTTACTGGATATCTGCTGTCAGGTCGTGTGGACACGGTTCTGCTCAATTTTCAATATTTGCTATATAACCGCTGGTGGGCGCTGCTTGGGCTGTTTCTGCTTGGCATTGTCGGTTGGGTTCATTTCCGCGTTGAACAGGAGAAAATGGCTGAAAATTTGATTTTACAGCTCGATACTTTGAACGCTTTGAAAAAGCGAGCCGCTGCCGATGTATCTGAAGAATGGAAGCAGGTGCGTAGTCAGTATGTCAGTATTGAGGAGATGAGGATGTCGATCCAGAGTGGTCAGCAACAATTATCCAGTCAATGGAAACAGTTGAGTAGGGAGAGGATAGCTTATCTCAGGTTTGCAGAAGAAACCGCGATCAAGATTGAGAAAAAATCAAAAGTGCTCGTTGGGGGCATAGAAGCAAAAGACCCATCAAAATCGGCAAGATTTCGAGCAGAAAATCAACGCTTAGTGAAACATCTCCGTTCTGCGCCCCTAAAACTAAAATCACAGAGGAGTGTAAGATCATGACATTTGAACAAGTAGTTGCAACTGTTCCACTTGCTGAGACATCCGTTTTTGAGATTATCACGGGATTGGGAGTCATCCTTGTGGGGGTTCCGGTAGCTACACTGAGTGTTGGTATGATTTGTATAGTTTGGTATGGAGTCTCCAAAAACTTTATTCTCAGGCGAGGCTATAGGGGGCTTTATTGTGATTTACGATCTCTTATTGATTGGATGGACTATCAATAAAGTAAGGCCATACAAGATTACCCCTCAATCGGTAGTATTTCTGGTAGCCCCTTTCTTTTTTCAGGTAATAATTCTTCAGATTTTTCCTAATGCAAATGGTTACTGATTATTACGGTTACCGGTTCAAGTAACCAATAATCAGTGGTTTTTTGTTCATCCAGTAAAAAATACTTTTTGCAAAACCTCATATGAGTTGATTGTACCGGATTTTTTATAGGTTTTATTGCCTGTCAGGCGTGGACGATGATGGGGTTTGTTTTTTTCCAAAAAGAAGGGGGGGAGAAAAACAAGGCAATAAGTCTGTAATCTGACCATTGAGAGTTTTTTTTGAAGTGAAAAAAATTTAATCGCTATCATAGGATTTTGTTTATGAAAAAAAATCTTTGCTTAGATGAGCCAATTTTTAGTTACAAAATGGCTTGTATTGGCCAGCTCGAAGCTCATCTAAAATCCAACACGTGATTTATTTTATAAAAGTATTCTCGGGTGAGTGTAACAACAAATGTAAGTATCGGTGCATAAGTGAAGCATAAAAGGTGCATTGAGGGGTGCATTTAAGGTGCGTGAATGCTTCTTGTGATCTGGGGTGTTTGTTCGTAATTATATAAAGAATACAGGTAGTAAAAAAGTATTATGACGAAGAAAAATCTTGACATATGTTTTGAGAGGATCCATATTTGTTAGTATCGATAGTTATTAAATATAACAATTAGGAGAGTCATGGAAAAAAACAACACTCAAACCACAGTCACAACTCAAGTCAGGATCAAGCAAGAGGTGCTCGATAAAATTGTGCGGCATTTGCGAAATTCGAACACACCTGGTCACCTTCTTGGCATACAGAAGACGCCCTCAAATCCCAAGCTCATTGAGAATATTGTGGAGAGATATTTCAAACTATTTAATCAAAATAGAGGGCAGATGCGTAACGACCAGAACAGATTGGAAAAACTAGAGCAGGAAATGACAGAAATGAAAGAGATGTATGGCGAATTTAAAACTTTAATGGAGGAAAAACACAATGGCTAATATGAATGTGCCACTACCCAAATCTGTTTTCGAGAGGGATTATGCAGAAAAAAGAAGAGTATATGTGGAGGATCTAGTGGGAATTGGAAAATCTGCTGAGAGTCGCCTATTCGACATTGCCGAAAGGTGCGACGAAGAAGAGTGGCAGTGGGAGTGGGATTTTATTGGTAGGCAGGGACAAGGGAATTTTGGCGAATTAACAGTCCTGCCTACCAATAAGTAACGCAAATGCCATATGTTTATGAAAAACGAAAGGCACTTATTCTCTTATACCATAAAGTTATGATCGGGAGAAGAATAATAAGTAGCCTTTCCAAATTTGTATTTAATTTGGAGATTTTATGGAAAAAATGTATTCGCTTGACGAGGCTACCAGTGCACTAGATTTAACCCCTGGTAGTGGTGGTTGGTACAATGGCCATTGCCCACACCCTGACCATGATGATCAAAATCCCAGTTTTGCAATGATCGTTGATGAGGAGACAGGGAAATTGCGGTCTTATTGTCATGTCTGCAACGATCAAAAAGCGGTTTTTCTGGCAGCAATTGATGTTATCAGGAATTTCCTTGCAGATGGTCATAATGAAGAACAGCAGGAGACTGAACCTGTCGTTGCAGCAGGTTCAATTGGTTCTGGATCACCTAAGGAGTTTAGGCAAGAAATCGCCAAAGAAATATGGGAACAGGCTGATTTTGACACTGACCTTATTCAAGGGTATCTGAAAAACCGAGGTCTTTCTGGGGCGATACCGGCGTCTATCCGCCAAGCGCATCTTGAATATGTACCCAGGTCAGGCGTACGCTTCCCAGCTATGCTTGCTGAAGTCACAGATAGTACTGGACAGATAACCGGTATCCATAGGACATTTTTGTCGAAGGATGAAAATGGAAATGTTTCCAAGGCCGATGTGGATTCACCGAAAAAAGCACTTGGTGTTATAAAGGGATCGTCAGTTCATTTGAGTGATGACTATGACGGTGTCATTCATTTAGCTGAGGGGATCGAGACTGGGCTTGCAGTCCAGGAGGCTCTTGGAGTCCAAGCGCAGGCAGTACTTTCGGCAAGCAATCTATCTTCAGTTGTTCTGCCTGATGACATTGAAGAGGTATGGCTATGGGCTGACTCTGACCGGTCGGGCACAGGTGAAAAAAGTGCAAAAAACGCTGCCCAGAAGTTTGTCAAAGAAGGCAAAATGGTTTTTCTCTTACTGCCTCAGGCTGATATTCCAGATGGTCAGGAGAGCCTTGATTGGTTGGATATGGGGGCAGAGGAAATTGTTGCTGCATCGGAGCGTCCAACTGAATTTAATGCAGACCCATGGGGTAATATAACAATGCCTGAGGGTTTTGTTATCAAGCGGAATGGCGTTTTTTTTGAAAAGGCTATAAAAAACGGTACTAAGTTGGTACCAGTAACAACTGGTGCTATGTGGTTGTCAGGAAAACGAATCAACCTTGCCACAGGAGAAACTGACCTGAGTGTTTCTTGGTATGATCAGGAAACGAAGCAAGTATCAAGTCGCTGGCTTAACAGGGGGCAATTGCTAAAACGCAGCACGCTTCTTGATATGGTCGAGTTGGAACGATTCCCTGTTTATGATGGAATTCATGGTGACGCCGTAGTTTATCTGGCTCTTTTAGAGCAAAGCTGTTCTTTGAAAACTGAATTAGTTGTCAGTAAGCCAGGTTGGAATAAAAATAAAGATGATGAACAAATTTTTATCACTGGACATAGGCTGCAGAAAACTCAAGATGTTCTTTTTCATCCTGAGTCTGCCTATCAAAGTTACGCCGATGCATTAAAACCATCAGGCAATTTTGAACAATGGTTACAAGTTATCCGGCCAATGGTCGAGCAGTATCCAATTGTTTTGTTTTCTATGCTGGCTGTTCTTTGCGCCCCTCTTTTGAGGATTCTTGGATCTCCTAATTTTATAGTGGATTTTTGGGGTCGTACCAGTGTTGGAAAAACGTCATTACTTCAGGTTCTTGCTTCTGTATGGGGAAAACCTTCAGGAACAGGAGGACTGATTCTATCTTGGAATAATACAATAACTTTTTCTGAGCGGTTGGCGGCATTTTTTGGGCGAGGTCTGCCGATTTTTTTTGATGATTCACAGACTGCATCTGATCGACTTGTTGAGGTTATTACATATATGCTCGCGAATGCTAGAGGAAAGGGTCGTGCAAAGCCTTATAGCCTGAAGGAAGTAGACACTTTTCAGGTTGTGATGTTTGCCACGGGAGAAAAACCACTAACTGAAGCATCCTACCCTGGTGCCAAGGCTAGGGTGATTGAAATTGACGGGACTCCTTTTCCTGAGATTGACCCAACTATACTGCATGAACTCAAAAAAGTAATAATGCTAAATTATGGACATCTTGGAGATTTATATATTGCAAGAATGTTGCAATACGAGGCAAATAATTTACGCGACGTTCATGAATATTATTTGCAACATTTTACTGAACGTGCCACCAATGAAATTGGCTACCGTTTTGCTTCGTATTTTGCTCCAATCAGGATAGCAGGAGTTATTGTGTCTGCAATCCCACAAATGAAATGGGTTGAACCGTTGATTGATGATGCACTTGGACAATTGTGGGATCAAATAACTGTTATCATGGATGAAACGGATATGAGCCAGAAAGCCTTACAGGGAATTGCGGCATGGATAGAATCTAATCGAAGCCATTTCTCAATTCCAGGGGTAGTGGTTGATCAAGGTCCTACTTTTGGAATGATTAAAGCCAAAGAAGGTTATGTGGCTGTTATTCCTCATATTTTCAAGCAGGCGCTTCAGGCCTTGGATATCCCTTCATCTGCTGCGGTTTTGGCTGAATGGAAGAAAAAAGAAATATTGATCTTTACCCCAGGCAGAAATCAAAAGCAGATTAAGATTGGAATCCGACCAGTCTGGTGTATTTGTATTCAGTATGAGGCCCTTTTTCCTGAGATTGATGGAGATCAGGCTACAGCCCCATCAGCACTTATTGGTGTTGACGGTACCCAGCCCACTTTGCCCAATTAATCTGGACCTTTTTCATAGTAACCAGTAATCATTTTTATTTTTAATAAACTCGGTAGTTTTAGCAACAAAGTTGTGCCTAGATTTCGTGATATTTTAATGGTTTTGGTTACCATGATTATAGGTTTTTATGGAGTAAGGCAATTCTTTGGATTGCCTTACTCTTGAAAGATATATTTTTACATGGAGTTTTCTATGATTCAAAAGTGTGCCCCAACTTTAGTAACAGATGTGTTTGTAAACTCAATTGATCAAGCAATGAGCCAGCAACTGATGGCAGGACGTCAAGGGACCTTAGAAAACATAATTTCTGGTACAGTTGGGCAGGTTTTTCAAGAAATGGAAAACCGGCAGCAAGCTCAAAAAGATGCTGCTGCTCCTACGATATTGGATTGTGCTCTGCAATACATTGCAGATCGTTGTGAGACTGGCTTTTTTACAAGTAAAACTGCTAAAGAAAATATGGCGATAATCCAATGTATTGTTCGGATTATTGGAGATAAAGCTCTTAACGATATCACTTATCAAGATACTGTAGCCGTGAGAAAAACCCTGCGACAATTACCCCCAAATATAAATAAATCTCCAAAATGGAGAAATTTATCCATTGGTCAAATTTTGGATCTTCAGCCGGGTAGTACCTTATCGCTTCAGAGTGTTAATAAATATCTGAGCAGATTTTCGACCTTTTTAAATTGGTACCAAAAAAGAGGAATGATACAAACAAATCAATTCCATGGGGCTAAAATTAAAGGGAAAGAGAAGGCCTCGGCTAGCAGGAAGGTTTTTACAATGGATGATTTACAGCTTCTTTTTTCAGTAGAGAATTTTCAGTTCAAGCCTCAAGATATTTGGCGGGGCTATATAATGCTTATCGCCCTGACCTCCGGTATGCGTCTTGAGGAAATTTGCCAGCTGGAATGTTGTGATATTGTAACCGTTGATGGACTCCCCTGTTTCGATATCAATGACAATGGTGGCAAGCGACTTAAGAATAGCTCGTCTCGGAGGGTAATTCCCATTCATTCAACCCTAGCCAGTCCTGGTGAGTTCCTGAGTTTTGTTGAGCAGCAGGCGATATACGGTAAAAGAGCATTTCCCAAACTGAAACAAATTAATGGAAGTTATGGTCATAGCTATTCCAAATGGTTCCGAAAATATAGAGAATCTTGTGGAATTTATGACCCTGGAAAAGTTTTCCATTCGTTCCGACACACAATTACTACTTTTTTCAAAGAAGATGATGTTCCCGTCTATGTCGCTGCTGAAATCCTGGGTCACAGTGTAAAAGGATTAACTTATGGCCAATATGGGAAGGAGAGTTCCGTCTCAAAAATGAAAACAGTTATTGAGCAGCTTCCTTTTGAATAGGGTAAAATAATTCTATTCTTATTTCGTGTGGTAAAAGGAGCGGCATAGCTTGCTGCTCCTGCACATTATAGTAACCATTAAATCACTGTAACCACCTTATAATGGGTGCCATTGTGATAAGAAACTTTAAAATATAGTCTTTTTTTTCTAAAAGAATAATTAATGACATTATTTAACTTGCTTGTGGAGATAGGTCTTTCCAAGGCCTAACCCTATATTGTTCTATTGCAAAAAGAACTGGCTATGATGCCGAGTTTGCCTTAACAATGCGTTTAGCCGAGACAATACGACGTTATCTTGCCAAGGAACAAATATGCCAAATTTACAGATAAAAAAACCAAAAAAGTTCTGCGGTGATTTGTTAGGTGAATACCTTGCGGGCGGTTTGGGGCGGATGCAGAAACGAGATATAGATATCTTAATGTTGCATCTTTTAATGCAAGATGGCCAGTATTCTTTTCCAAGAGATATTTTCAAAGCCGCACGAGAACTTAAACTGACTGAAACCAAAGTTCGCAACCTATATCAAGAAGTACAGCTGAGGTACCAACATTTAGAAGAAGCGCAAGCTAAAGCTGTTCTTGTTGAACTAATCGAGAAAAAAGCATTTGAACTTAAGGGTGAGCGATTTGTATTCGTAGTCAGAAATCCAATGCTTGGCCAATATTTTCAAGAATGGGTTGCAAGTGTTGACGGGTTTACCGACTCTTCTTTTAATTCAAACTTGGTCTCGATTAATAAGGATGTTTTCCAAAAGGTTCTCGGTAAAATTTCTGTGAGGGAATTTTCCGAATTCCCAGAAGAAGCTGATAACTTTAATCAGCCCAAGAACAGACCAGGTGTTCTCAGGTTATTCATTAAAGAATTTGCCAAATCTGCAGGCAGTGAAGCTGGAAAAATGTCAGTTAAAGGACTAGCAGCTGCACTAGGTGTGATTCTTGGTGTTGCTGGCTAACAAGAAAAGTATGTAGTCGGAAGCATTACTAGATACAGTATGAACACCTACATGTAAGGTGTAACCCTGCTCAATGCCGCCCCATAATCTAATTTTTCAATGGCACTCTTGAGAACCTGTACATCATTTGATTTGATGTAAACTTCTTCGGTGGTGGTTCTGCGTTTTCCATTACCGGTAACATGACCCGCTATTTCAGAAATCAATATGGAATCAACACCTGCTCTATAAAGTTCAGTTATTGCTGTATGGCGCAAAGCATGGAAGTCCTTATTTCTCGTTTGGGTGAGGCCACATTTTCTGCGGTATCGGTTATACCATTTGGATATGGCTTGGCCGTAGCCATCTCGGCCATCGTTAAGTTCAGGAAATAGTTTTCCAGGGCAATTTTGGGCATATTTAATCAAGCCAAGGGATATCAAATTAGAATGTACAGGTACCAGTCTCTCAGTATACTTTTTCTGTTTGGATGTGATAAATCTAAAGCACCAGATCCCATGTACTTGCTTTATGTCCCTGCCATTTAATTGGCCAATCTCACCCTGTCTTGCCGAGGTGTATAGGGCAATCAATGCTGACCATCGCCTATGCGGTTTGTGGGATTCGGTTTTGAAAAGATCAGGGCTGAATAGGGCCGCAATATCGTCACTTGTTAACATATCACGTTTCTGGTTGGCCTTTTTGTCCTCTTGGATAGGCTTTTTACGGAAGTAATTTCTTGAAATATATTCACGCTCCTCGGCAAAGTTGAACAGAGATGCGACCCTACGCATATACTTATTTATGGTGGTGTCGCTTAAGGTGACAGGAGGTTTTGCTTTGAGTATTTGGTCGATGGTTAACCCTTTCCACTTTGGGCTTTTATTCATATTAGGAGGCAACATTTTCAATGTTGTCCTAAAGCTGTCAGCAGACTGATGGCTCAGGTCAGATAAAGGTATATCTCCGACAATTTCTACAAGAACATTAAAAATTGCTAAGTTCTCATTCTTGGTCTTCGGTTGCCAGCTATTTTCCGTTTCTTGACATTGAACGTATTGGTCAATTAACCCTTTGATTTTGAGATGTTTTTGTATTGGTTTTTTGGTTAAAGTGGTTACAGGGCGATGGCTAATAACAGGTTGTTTTTCACGGTAACCACATTTGTCACTCACTTGGTTGGACTCTCTAAAAAAATGAGTAGTACCATGCCTTAGGGCCGTATCAAGGTCTTGTTTGTCGTTAATACCAGCTTGAAACAGCTCATCAGATAGTACAGCAAGGAAACGTGCTTTTTTTACCGCAAGACCATAACTGGTGGTTTTAAGAGATCTTCGAATTTCTCGTTTACCGAGAGCAGTTTTTAGATGTTTTGGGATGGCCATCCTGAAATAGTAAATTCCAAAGCCATTTTGAAAAACATAGGTAGGTGTGTGCATTGAAATATATGAGTTAAGGTTGAAGGTTTGTGATTCTAGATTAGAATAAACCAAAACTCATAAATAGTACAGTATTGCGGCTATTTAGGTGGTGTGTTTGCTAGTAAATGTACCACTAATGCCCCATTCGATGCCCTTTTCGATATTTGTGTCGAATCTCTAAAAACAAAAAACCGGCAAGTAGTTGTATTTGTTAAAATAAACAACTTGCCGGTCGTCGAATGGTGGAGGCGGCGGGAGTCGAACCCGCGTCCAAAAATGCTCCCCTCTCGTATCTACATGCTTAGTCCCGGGCTTTAATTTTCGCGTCAGGGGCCCCGCCGGAACCAGAGTACACTGACACTATCCTGCTAAATCTTATTCTTATGCCGGCAGACGCAGTAAAAGAACCAGCCCGTTAGTCGGCGCTCCGATCCAGCCTTACGGGCGAAGGCTGGGGGAACGGCACAGCAGTCTAAGCTGCCAGTGCGTAGTTATAATCGTCGGCGATTATAATTAAAGTACCATCGGTTTTACGAGCAGACAGAAAGCTCGGCATGCAACGTAAAGCTTACACATCCCTGTCGAATCCGTTTCGCCCCCATATATTTTGAATTTTGTATTTAAAATCAACTATTTCAGCCAACCTGTTTAGTGCGCATCACACGCTGCAGGTCACGGTCACTCTGTTTCTCTTTCAGAGATGCCCGTTTGTCGTACAGTTTCTTTCCGCGTGCAAGGCCAAGCTCAACTTTTGCTTTGCCATTTCCTATAAAGTAAATCTTCAAAGGAATCAGCGCAAGTCCCTTTTCCTTTAATTTTCCAGTGAGTTTACGCAACTCCCGTTTATGAAGGAGGAGTTTCCTGACCCGCATGGGTTCGTTCGGGTTGTGGGTGGCAAAGCTGTACATGGAAATATGGACGTTATAAAGGTAGAGTTCACCACGAGAATCGATTTGGGCATAGCCATCACGTAGATTTGCTTTACCGGCTCGGAGTGATTTTACCTCAGGCCCGTTCAATACGATTCCCGCTTCATATCTGGTATCGATATGGTAGTTGTGGAAGGCCTTTTTATTTTTGGCGACAATTTTGACCGCCTTGTCTGTACCCGTATGTCCCATTTTTCTTCGTATTTATTCAGCGGTTACCCGCATGGCTTCTTCGTAAGTAGTAATTCCCAGTTTCACCTTTTCCCAAGCGTCTTCCCGTAAGGTAGTCATTCCTTCGCGTATTGCAAGCTGTCTTATCTCATCATCATTTTTTCCAGCGCTGATCATTTTTTTCATCTGATCCGAGAGGGGGAAAATCTCAAAAATTCCACACCTTCCTTTATAACCTGTGCCTCTGCATATTCGGCATCCCTTGCCCCGTGAAAGCGTGTAGACATCTTTTGCTGCCACAGGAAAGCCAAATTTGATCAGTTCTGATCCCTTCATGTCAAAGGATTCTGCGCAATTGGGGCAAATAGTTCGGACCAGGCGTTGGGCTAGGGCACCCAGCAACGTGGAGGAGATGAGGAATGGCTCGAGGCCCAGATCTCTCAGTCTCACAATGGATGAAACCGCATCATTGGTATGCAGGGTTGAGAAGACCAGATGGCCGGTCATGGCAGCCTGCACTGCATGGGATGCGGTATCAAGATCACGGATCTCACCAATCATGATAACATCCGGGTCCTGTCGCAGGATATTTCGGAGTATCGTTGAAAAAGTGACATCAATGAGAGGTTGCACAGATATTTGATTGAATGCTTCGTACACCATTTCCACCGGATCTTCCACGGTGATAATATTTCTTTCCGGGGTGGCAATTTTTTCCAGAGTGGAATAGAGGGTGGTGGATTTTCCGGAGCCCGTGGGACCTGTGACCAGTACGATTCCGTGTGGAGACTGGATAAAGGAGTTGTAGACAGTTTGATCTCTTTTGGAAAAGCCAAGTTTGTTCAGATCCTGAAAAATCACATCCGGATCCAGAATACGCATGACCACTTTTTCCCCAAAGGCGACCGGGACTGTGGAAACACGTACTTCAGCCTCCTTGCTTCCGCTCAGGGAAAGCTTGATGCGTCCATCCTGGGGCCTTCGTTTTTCGGCAATATCGAGGCGGGCCAAGGATTTGATACGGGCAACAATCGCGGAATGAACAGCTTTTGGTAAATTATAGATAGTGTGGAGTGCGCCATCTATTCGAAAACGGATCATGCAGTTGTCGCGTTTGGGTTCCACATGAATATCACTGGAATTTTGATCAAGAGCGTAATTGAAGAGGTGATTGACTGCTGACTTAATATGATGATCCGAGGACGAAATTTCTTTTGTTGAGGAGATCTTTACAAATTGCTCAAGGTTGCCGATATCAACCGAGCCACCAACTCCTGGTCCTTTAAACTGATCTTCGGCAGCACTGATAGAATGTTGAAAACCAAAGAATTCGGAGAGGATTTTTTTGATATCAGATTTGGGTGTGATGTATGGTTTTATTTTTACCTGATTTGCCTGCTCGATATCCCGTAAAACTGTTTGATTGTCAGGGTGATACACAGCAACTTCCAAAATACCGTTCTGAAAGTTAAAGGGCAGGAGCAGATGGCTGATAGCAAAATTTTTAGGAATACTTTTGGTGACTACTTCCATATCCAGATTGAGCGGATCCAGTTTTTTAAAGGGGAGGCCACAGGATTGGCTGACTGCCAGCATTATACTGTCTTCGTCAAGGGGAGTATCTTTTTTACCGCCCGCATCCAGCTTAAAGGAAACGATAACATCGACGAGATCGGGAAAACTTTTATCAAATTTTTTGTCGGCGCCGAAAGTTTTCAGGAGCTTCTGGCGCTGTTTTCCTTTTTCAAGGGTGATGAATTGTCGTTGTTTTTGGGTGATGAGCCCTTTTTTGCTGAGAATATCCAGCAAAGCATCGCTGTTGAGGAGTGCCATGTAACGCTCACGGATTAAGTATTATTGATGGCGTCGTAAAAAACTCTCCATCTGCTTCGTTGCTACAAGTTTTCTATTATTACGACGTACCCTAGTACGCCGGAATAATAGAAAACTTGCGCGCCTTGCATATGGAGTTTTTTTCTTAGCCATCTCAAAAATGGCCTCTTTACGAGCTTATCATTATTCTAAAAACACTAAAGATATTAGATCTGTACTTCTGGCATTCTGTCCTTTTTTCTGTACTTTATCAAGAAGAAAACCTCCGGGCAACTAGTCACTGTCAAGCCCTTACGGTTTTTGGGGTGACATGAAATTACAATTTAGGGATAAACTGAGATCTTTTAACTCTGACAGCTATCTGGTATAAACTGAGTTATGTGTAGTTTCAAATTCAACGTGAACACTAATTATATTTCAGGAACCAGTTATGTCATCCATTGTCAGCCAGTTATATCGAAAAACCAGTGAGAGCAGGGAATACTGTTTTAATATTGAATCCAGTCGTCCTTTGACCCCGGAAGAACAGAGTCGTCTCCAGTTGATTCTGGCTGATGGTTTTCTGGCAGGCTCTGTCACAGTACTGCCCCAGCTTGCAGGGGATCGAGTTGTGGAGATGGGGCCCCGGCTCAATTTTGCCACAGCCTGGTCTTCTAACATGGTGTCAATTTGTAAGGCTACGGGACTGGAGTGTGTATCACGGGTGGAGCGTTCCCGTAGATGTTTGGTTGATGATTCGCAGGATATTGAAGAATTTGTTCGGGGTAATCATGATCGGATGACCGAGTGTCCCTATCCGGAAGCTCTTTCCACCTTTGAAACCGGGATTCAACCGGAGGCTGTATACGACGTGGATATGAAGGGCGGGGGAGCTGACGCACTTCTCGATATTCCCGGTATTTCCATGGACGAGCGGGACCGGAGTTTTTATTACGATTATTTTGTCAAAAAGCATGACCGTAATCCCACCATCGTGGAGATTATGGATCTGAATAATGCAAATTCAGAACATTCACGGCACGGTTTTTTTCGAGGTCATCAGGTGATTGATGGTGAAAAACAGGGAGCGACTCTCTTTGAACTGGTAATTGAGACCTTAAATCAGAACCCCAAGGGCAGCCTGGTTGCCTTTAAAGATAATTCAAGTGTGGTTGCGGGGCATGACATCCATACCATTATGCCACAGACTCCGGGCTTGCCCTGTGCTTTACAGGAAAGTGACGCTACATATCATATGCTGCTCACCGCCGAGACCCATAACTTTCCCACGGGTGTTGCGCCCTTTCCCGGTGCTGAGACAGGTGCGGGTGGCCGTATTCGTGACGTTCAGGGAACTGGAAAGGGCGGTTTTGTTATAGCCGGCACCACCGGCTACTGTGTCGCAAATCTCCATATTCCCGGATATACCCTTCCATGGGAAAACAGTTACCAATGTCCTGAGAATCTGGCATCGGCACTGGATATTGAAATAGAGGCCAGCAACGGTGCCTCAGATTATGGCAATAAATTCGGTGAACCCATGATTCAGGGTTTCACCCGTTCCTTTGATCTCCGTCTTGAAAATGGCGAACGCTGGGGCTTTTTGAAGCCCATCATGTTCACCGGTGGAATCGGCCAGATTGATGCCCGTCACACGGATAAGGATAAAGAACTGAAGGGCATGAAAATTGTTCAGGTGGGTGGTCCAGCCTACCGGGTCGGTTTTGGCGGCGGTGCTGCATCGTCCATGCTCCAGGGTGAGAATGCCTCGGAGCTTGATTTCAACGCAGTACAGCGAGGCGATGCGGAGATGGAACAGAAGATGAACCGTGTCATCCGTGCCTGTAACGAAATGGGTGATAAGACCATCATCGATGTTATCCATGATCAGGGTGCCGGTGGCCCCGCCAATGTGTTGAAAGAGCTGGTTGAACATTCCGGCGGCTATATCGAGATTCGTAAGATGCGGGTGGGTGATCCCACCATGTCGGTACTTGAAATCTATGTGGCGGAGTATCAGGAACGCAACGGTTTTCTGATCAGCCCTGAAAATATCGAGCATTTTCAGGCAATATGTGACCGTGAAAAGGTTGGCTGTGAGGTTCTTGGTGAGGTGACCGGGGATCTGCAGTTTGTAGTTCATGATGAACTTGATGGTTCCACTCCGGTGGATATCGATCTCTCGGAACTGCTTGGCGATATCCCGGTGAAGACCTTTGAGGATAATCGTTCCAGAATGGAGCTGAAGCCTTTGGATCTTCCCGATGATCTGACCGTTGCGGAAGCGCTCCACGATGTCCTGCGACTGGTTTCCGTCGGTTCGAAACGATTCTTAACCAATAAGGTTGATCGTGCCGTTACCGGGCTTATTGTGCAGCAGCAGTGCTGTGGTCCTTTACAGCTCACAGTAAGCGATGTGGCAGTGGTTGCCCAATCCCATTTCAGCCTCAGTGGCGGTGCCACGGCCATTGGTGAGCAACCCATCAAAATGCTGGTTGATCCTGCAAAAGGTGCCCGGATGGCAGTGGGAGAATCTCTTACCAACCTTGTCTGGGCGAAGATCGATGATCTGGAACAGGTCAAGTGCTCGGCCAACTGGATGTGGGCCCCCAAACTGCCTGGAGAAGGTGCGGCACTCTATGATGCAGCCAAGGGTATGTGTGATGCCATGATAGCCGTGGGCATGGCCGTGGATGGCGGCAAGGATAGTCTCTCCATGGCCACAATGGTGGGTGATGAAACGGTGAAATCGCCTCGCGAGCTGGTCATTTCGGTCTATGCGGCAATGAGTGATATCAATAAGGTTGTAACACCCGACCTGAAACGGGCCGGTGCCTCATCATTGCTTTTTATTGACCTTGGCAATGGTAACAACAGGCTCGGTGGTTCGGCGCTGGCTCAGACCAGATCCCGCCTGGGGAATGATTGTCCTGATATGGACGATCCAAAGGCTGTGAAAGATGCATTTCTTGCGGTTCAGGATGGCATCGAAAAAGGTCTGATTACAGCGGGACATGATCGAAGTGATGGCGGGCTGGTGACGACGGTTCTTGAAATGGCATTTTCCGGGAACTGTGGTCTGGATCTTGATCTGCAGACAACGGACTCGGCTCTTGCAGCCCTGTTCTCTGAAGAGCTGGGGCTGGTGGTCGAATGTGCTGATGATACACTGGGTGAGTTGCAGCAAGTCCTTGCCAGTCGTGATGTCACGGCCGTTGTTCTTGGGCAGAGTGTGAAGGAAAAACAGATCACAATCCGCATTAACGGAGAAACCGTCCTGGATGAAGATATGCGCGAACTTCGAGCAAACTGGGAGGAGACAAGCTATCAGCTTGAACGACTTCAGATAGCTCCGGACTGTGCGGATCAGGAAAAACAGAACTGTTACGACCGTAAAGGGCCGGCTTACAATCTCAGCTTTACCCCAGAGCCTGCACCTGCAGAGCTTTTAGCAAAAACAGATAAACCAAAGGTTGCCATTCTGCGCGATGAGGGGTCCAACTCCGATCGTGAGATGAGTTCAGCTTTTTATGCAGCGGGCTTTGAACCCTGGGATATCACCATGAGTGATCTTTTGGCGGGGCGAATTACCCTCGATGGTTTCAGGGGCCTTGCCGCAGTTGGAGGGTTCTCCTATGCAGATGTACCGGAATCTGCCAAGGGTTGGGCTGCCACCATTCGCTTTAATGACACACTGAAAAAGATGTTCCGCAAATTCTACGAGCGTCCCGATACCTTCAGCCTTGCTATTTGTAACGGCTGTCAGCTCTTTGGGTTGCTTGGTTTGGTCCCATGGCAGGATATCGAGGCAGAGAAACAGCCCCGATTTGTTCATAACCTCTCGGGTCGCTTTGAGTCTCGCTGGAGTACAGTAAAAGTTGGAAAAAGCCCTGCCCTTATGCTGAAAGGCATGGAAGATCTGGTTTTTGGTATTCATGTTGATCATGGGGAAGGGCATCTTGCATTTCCAGACGTGGCAGTGAAAGAACGAGTCCTTGCGGAAAATCTGGCACCGCTCTGTTATGTGGATGATGATGGCAATGCAACGGAATCCTATCCCTTTAATCCAAACGGCTCACCTGGGGGATTGGCCGGACTCTGTTCTCCCGATGGCCGTCATCTTGCCATGATGCCTCATCCTGAGCGGGTTTTCCTTGCCTGGCAGGCCCATTACCTTCCGGAAGATATGAAGGATCTGAAGGTGTCACCATGGATGCAGATGTTTCGTAATGCCTATGAGTGGTGTTCTGAATAGCATTCAGAGCGTAAATCAAGCACTGTAAACAGAGTAAATTATGGCCACAGGTTTTTTTGCAGTATTCGATGATATAGCAACGCTTTTAGATGATGCCGCAGCAATGACTAAAATTGCTACAAAAAAAACGGCAGGAATTCTGGGTGATGATCTTGCAGTGAATGCAGAGAAGGCATCGGGCTTTGTTGCCTCCCGTGAAATCCCTGTGTTGTGGGCCATTGCCAAAGGGTCTCTTTGGAATAAACTGATGATCCTTCCTTTTGCGTTTTTGCTAAGTGCTTTTGCGCCCTGGAGCATTGTGCCAATTTTAATGTATGGAGGGATATATCTGGCTTTTGAAGGTGCTGAAAAGATATATGAATACTTTTTCCCGCATGCCCATAAAAAGAAAGTAGAAGCTCAGCAAAATCTAACAGAAGAAGAGATACTGAAAATAGAGAAGAAGAAAATAAAATCGGCGATTATCACCGATTTTATTCTTTCAGTTGAAATCATAGTTATTGCGCTCGGAACCGTGGTCGAGAAGAGCCTTGCGGTACAGATAGTGGCGGTATCAATTGTGGCGCTGCTGGCCACCGTTGGGGTCTATGGTATTGTTGCTCTTATCGTCAGATTGGATGATGTGGGATTTAAGCTTATTGAAATGGCCGGGGACAGTCGTAAACTAATGAGTAAAGCCGGAGAAGTTCTTGTTCAGGCTTTGCCCATAATTATTCGTGCCCTAACTGTTATAGGTACTCTGGCGATGCTTCTCGTTGCAGGTGGTATTTTTATGCATAACGTGCATCAGATTCATGATGCATTACATATTCTACCTAGTGTTTTAGGGGAGTTGCTTACAGGCGGCGTTGTCGGGGTTATGGCCTTGGCGTTGGAGAAGAGCTTTATGAAAGTTTTTCGACCACAGCCTGTATAAACACCATTGAGTTAAATCCTTTGGAAGAGGGAGTCGTTGTATGTGGAGGGCAGCTAATTCCCACGGGAAAGGAGCGCCCGTAAAGCCGCAAGGTTGTCCCGGTCTTCCTGCAGATCTTTTCCCTTTGGTGTTTCAAGGGTCATGGGATGGTTTGCAAATCGGGGATCATTGAGAAGGTTACGAAATCCTTCAAGGCCGATTTCTCCCTGGCCTATGTGCTCGTGACGATCCACTTTGCACTCCAGTCCCTTTTTTGAATCATTGAGATGAAAGAACTGGATGCGTTCGATTCCAACTATTCTGTCAAATTCTGCCATGCTGGCCTGATAGCTCTCTGGGCTGCGGATATCGTAACCGGCAGCAAAGATATGGCAGGTATCCATGCAGACGCCGAGTTTGTTTCCATATCTTGATCCTTCGATAATAGCCCCAAGTTCTTCAAAACGGCTTCCCAGTCCCGTGCCCTGGCCTGCAGTGGTTTCAAGCAGGACTGTTACCTGGTTGTCGGCACGTTCCAGGGCCAGGTCAAGATTTTCTATAAACCTTGTAATGCCAGTGTCCACCCCATCACCACCATGGGAGCCGGGATGCATAACCACCAGGGGAATATTCAGCACTTCACAGCGTTGTAACTCATCTGCAAAGGCGGTGATGGATTTTTGGACAAGGTCAGGCTTTCCCGATGCCAGGTTGACCAGATAGGATGCATGCGAGGCAACGGGGATATTTGAAGATTCCTCCCAGGCAGCGGCAAAGAGTCGTTGTTCCTCTTCTGTTACGGGTTTTGGGTTCCATTGGCGCTGGTTACGAGTGAAGATCTGCAGGGCAGAACCGCCCACTTCCTGTATTCGGTCAAAGGCAAGATGTAATCCGCCGGCAACGGATTCGTGGGCTCCAAGTAGTGGCATTATGGTTGTTTCCTGTTTCGAAAATTATTGATATTGAGAAAAAATGTGTAACTATTCATCATGCTATTGAACGGCATAATCTTTATCCGGAATCGGGGGAAATAATGAGTCAAGGGATGTTAGTACAACAATAAGCAGCAGCCCCGTCCATGGATCGGGTAAACGTAAAATCCCAGCGCCAGAATACACGGACCGACGAAGCCGCACCGCGAAGAGCCGAAAAACGGGCCAATGTGGAACAGGCAGAGGCTAAGGCAAGTCAGGTTGCCAGGGAAGTACTGGAGATTGAAACCGTTACCGATAAGGCCATGGAAGGTGTTGGCCGTATTGATGTCTACGCTTGATCAGCCTATTGTCCGCTCTTTTCCATAACCGTTGATTCGTAGCTCCTGCTGGTGAATCTCAGAATTTGCTCCCTATAGTACTGTCCTCCTTCAGGGTCGGCAAACATTGCCTGCCGCTCAGTTTCAACAGCTTTCTCAGCAAAACTATTGGACCAGTAAGCCGTGGCTAATGTGTCCAGAATGTGTCCAGCCGGTATTTGTATCGCGGCAAGACGGGCAAGGTCCAGAGCCCGTTCAGGGTTCCTCAGTGACAGGTCATCGCTGGTCAGGAGCAGCCAGGCGAGATTGTTGAGCAGCTTGGGGTTTGATGGTTCAAGGGCAAGGGCCTTGTCGTAGGCTGCAATGGCTTTTTTCTCCATTTTTTTATGCTGCATCAGATCACCTGCAATGCCAAGCCACAGTGCCTTGTCAGGTTCCCGTGTAAGTTTCTGGTCAAGAATAAATTCTGTATATTTTTCCTCGTAGGCCTGTTTCCAGGTCTCAGTCGGTAGTAAGCTCTGACTCGATGCGGCTGTTATTATGGCTATGGTATAGGCAAGCAGACTAAATAAAACTTTGCGGTTGTGGTGTCTGATCAAGGATTTGTCGGCTTCGCAGCGTTCGAGATAGTCCACTCGTTGCCCAATACCAAAATGATGCCAACTTGGCAGGTCTCTGATGTTTCCTGAAAGTACTGCAATTTTTTCAAATGCTGAGATTATGGATTGGCTGTTGCCAATAGCTTTAAAGACGTGAAGGTCGGCCTGACGTTCAAAATTCCTGATAAAGTAACCAAATAAAAAGCGGAAATAGAGAACCATCAATCCCAGAACAGTAAATGCCATCAGTACTGTGAGCATGTTTTCCGCTGTGAATCCTGTGAATCCAAGGAGTGCATAGAAACTGCTTCGGGAAAGGAGGAAGAAGGTGAAGGGCTCAAGAATAAATCCGGCAAGTATAGAAAATCCTGAAATAATGAAAAGATAGAGCAGCATGTGCTTCTTTTTAATATGCCCGATTTCATGAGCCATTACTGCATCCAGCTCATCGAGTGAAAGGTTTTCGAGGAGGGCTGGGGTAATCATAACATAGCGGATTCCTGGGATAATACCCATGACCCCGGCGGTAATGACCCTGCCTTCAAAAAGAGGCCAGAGAAAGACTTTTGCCGAAAAGCCCTGTTTCTTGAAAAAGGCCTGGAGGTGATCAAGTAATTCTCCTTTGGGAAAGGGTGTGCAGCCCCAGAGCCTTCTGACCAGAGGTGGAAAAAAGATCAGAATCAGGAGTAAAAACAGAATAAAAGAAGTGTATTCACCAACTTCAGAGTGGAGAAAGGTTTTCAGCTCTGGAAAGGGAAGCAGGGCCAGCAGATCGTAGGAGAGTGATAGTACAATCCAAGGCAGGACAATGGGCAGGTTCGCCTTGGTATTAAAAAGAAGGAATGACCTGGTGCTGTAGCTGCGACTGAATATTGCTTCATAGGCAGGTTTTGAATGTCGCCACATAAGCAGCAGGAAGAGGGAAAAGAAAGCCAGGCCACCAATATTCACAAATGAGGGAAAGTGCCCTCCAAGATCGAGTGGGCTGAGGTAGTAGTGGATGTCACAGGAAAAAAGGGCAGCAGAATAAAAGATCAGTGCCAGCAGTGAAAGTCGTTTTTCAGTGTTGAAGTAGGCACCGGAGCCATCTTGGGTCACCTTGGAAAAAAGGCGTTTTGCAAAACGGTCAAAAAAGAAGAGCAGGAGAGAGAAGAGCGCAAGAGATGCGGGAAGTGGAAAAAGAGGTTCTTCTGTCCCACTGGTCATGGTAAAAAGAAAGATAGCTATGAGAAAGAAAAGGAGATTGTTATATATCATAGGGTTCCTTATATCGCGTATGGTCTGCTCTTTCAATCAGGTTTTCCCAAAAGTATTTAAGCATTACTCTTTCAGAGCAGTAAGCATTCCATGGGAGTTTACCAGGGAATACTTGCGATTTTGCAGGGAAGGTTACTTTTTTAGTTGACATTTTTCTGGAATTCGTTTTTCTTATAATGTTTTGATGCCGGAGCGGGCGCATAGCTCAGTTGGTAGAGCCACCGGCTCATAACCGGTCGGTCGTAGGTTCAAGTCCTACTGCGCCCACCATTACACTACAGAATCTGCTACAAAGACCAGGTTCCTTGAATAGAATATACTTTTTTTTCAACAGAGAGAGGCGGGCTGCCTCACCCTTCATATATGCTTTTGCTGAATCAGGTCAGAAAACCTGTTTCAGGAAGTCCGAAATCCAAAGGTACACCCCGAAAGGGATGTACCTTTTTTTTATGTCTAATCCCAAGCAATTAGGTGGGTGCCTGTGATGGATATCAGGATTAATGATCTTCTCGATGGACTCGAGCAAATTGCACCTGCAACTCTTGCTGAAAGCTGGGATAATGTGGGCCTTCTGGTTGGGGATCCGAACCGGAAAACACGATCGTTGTTGCTGGGGCTTGATCCAAGCCTGTCGCTGCTCGAAGAAGCCATCGCTCTCGGAGCCGACACTCTGGTTACACATCATCCCTGTATTTTTCATCCCCTCCAATCGATCCAGATTGCTACTCCAAGTGGTGCTTTCCTTGAAAGGGCCCTTGCTCATAAAATCAATGTCATAGCCTGTCATACAAATTTTGACAGAGCAGCAAGCGGAGTCAGTGATGCCCTGGGCAGTCTTCTTGGACTTGAAAATATCCAGCCGCTGCGTCCCGTTGATGCGGATGCTGCTCAAGGATTAGGGCGAATTGGAGGCTATACTGAGCCCTTATCGTTTGATCTCTTTATGCAACGCGTATTTACTGCGCTTCAAAGCGAGGCAGTACAGATTGCTGGAAACCCGCCACGAAAGATTGAGTCCGTTGCCCTGTGCGGCGGCAGTGGTTCCGACCTTGTCGAGGAGGCATTCCGGCAGGGTGCCGATGTGTATCTCTCGTCGGAAGTCAAACATTCAACGGCTCGTTGGACGGAGGATACCGGATTTTGCGTTATAGATGCAAGCCACTATGCAACCGAGAAACCAGCCATGGCACTTCTTGCCGGCTTGCTGGAAACTCTTGCTCACGACAGAAATTGGAAGCTGCAGGTTTATCAGAGTACATCTGAAAAGCCAGCCTTTACTTTTATTAATAAGAACGATTTTTTATAGAATAGTATTTACTTACAGGAGAACAGCCTTGAACGAAGAAATAGTCCAACTTACCTTGCTGCAGAGTATCGATCATGTGATGGATACAATCGATTCAGAGATCCAGGAAGAGCAGGATGCACTCGATGTGAAGAGTGGAGAACTTGCCGATCGTGAGGCCACCATTGGCACTCTTACCGAAAGAATTGATGTCCTGGAAAAAGAACAGCGTACCCTGGAAGTGGAAGTTGCCGATGAGAGGGTGCATGTGAAGGACAGGCAGTCCAAGATGATGCAGGTTCAGACCGGGCGAGAGCAGACAGCTATTCTGAAAGAGATCGAGGATGCCAAAAAAGGTGTGAAGGAAAAGGAAGAAAAAACCGTTGCTATCATGGAAGAGATGGAGCAGCTGACTGCAGAGATTGAAGAGAATAAAAATCTCTTTAAAGGCGAGACTGAGCTGCTGGTGGAAGAGACCGAAGCGGTTAAAAAGGCAATTGCTGCAATCAATAAAAAGAAAAAATCCCAGGAAAAGAAGCGTACTGCTCAGGCAAAGAAATTAAAGGCTCAGCTTCTTAAAAAATATGACACCCTTCGTGCCCATCGCAATGGTCTGGGAGTGGTGAATGTTGTTGCTGGTGTCTGCCAGGGCTGCTTTATGGCCATTCCGCCTCAGCAGTATAATCTTCTCCTTCGCGGTGATGAGCATTTTGATTGTCCCACCTGTCAGCGAATCATGTATTATGAGCCTGTGGAAGAAGTGGAAGAGGTGAAAGTGCCAAAGAAAAAAGCGCCTAAAAAAGCGCCTAAAAAAGCCGCAAAGAAGAAAGAATAGTTTTACTTTTAGTGTATTGTCACTATATAAGGAGTTGGAGCGGGTGCATGATCGCTCGGGCCTGAAGGCCCGAGAGGAAAGTCCGAACTCCGCAGGGCAGGATGGTTCGTAACGCGAACGCCGGGTGACTGGCGGAAAGTGCCACAGAAAAAATACCGCCGGGTCTTCGGATCCGGTAAGGGTGAAATGGCGAGGTAAAAGCTCACCGCCTGTACAGGTGACTGGCAGGGCATGGTAAACCCCATCCGGAGCAAGACCAAATAGGAAGACGCCCCGCAGGAAGTACCCTTGAGGTACGTTCTACGGGTATGGTTGCCCGCCTGATGTCTTCGGGTAGGTTGCAAGAGGTGCCGGGTGACCGGCATCCCAGTGAAATGATCATGATTGTACAGAATTCGGCTTATAGCCCGCTCCGTTTTTTTTCTTATCTCATATGTTCTCAGCTGCTGCCATAATCCCTGCTGCCGGAAGCGGAAGCAGGATGGGTTTGGATCATCCCAAACAGTATCATATTCTTGCCGGCATCCCCATTCTCATACATACTGTCCGAGTCTTTGCCAGTGCATCCTGTATTAACAGGATTGTGGTGGTGGTGCCCGCTGACCGAGTTGAATCAACGACCAGTTTGCTGGCGGAGCATGAGTTATCAGGTGATACTCTTCAGGTGGTAGCGGGGGGCAGGCGTCGTCAGGATTCGGTAAAGGCGGGCCTTGATTCTCTGGATAGTGATGTGGATATCGTACTTGTTCATGATGGGGCGCGTCCCCTGCTGACCGATGATCTGATTTCCCGTTGCTGTGCCGCTGCCATTCAGCACGGGGCCGCCATTGCCGCAGTACCTGTGAAAGACACCCTGAAAAAAGGTGGCCCAGATGGGTGCATCCTTCATACCGTTGATCGAAAAGACCTCTGGCAGGCGCAAACGCCACAGGCATCTCGTCTCTCGCTGCTTCTTGCTGCCTATAACCTGGCTGGAAACAAAGATGTAACGGATGAAGCATCGCTTCTTGAGCTGTCCGGAACAGATGTGCATCTCGTTGAGGGGTCTGAAACCAATATTAAAATCACCCGGCCCGATGATTTGATTATCGCTGAAAAAATTATGCAAAAGAATGAACCATCTCAGGGATCTTACGGCTCAATACGCATAGGTCATGGCTATGATGCTCATCGATTTGCCCCTGATCGGGAACTGGTTCTTGGTGGAGTGACTATTCCGTATGAAATGGGGCTTGCCGGGCATTCCGATGCTGATGTGTTGACCCATGCTCTTTGTGATGCCATCCTGGGCGCCTTAGGCGAAGGTGATATCGGATTTCATTTTCCGGATTCTGATCAGGAATTTTCAAATATTTATTCTATTAAGTTGTTAGAAAAAGTAGTAGATATTGCTTGGAAACGTGGTTTTGTACTATCAAATGCTGATGTAACGGTGGTTTGTGAGAAGCCCAAGCTTGCACCTTTTATAGCAAAAATGCGGGAGATTCTGTCACTGGCCTGTGGCGTTACTCTTGACCAGATAAATGTGAAGGCAACAACCACAGAAAAAATGGGATTTACCGGGAGAATGGAAGGCATCAGTTCACATGTTGTCGTTCTTCTGGCAAAAGAAGGAAGCAGTAAATGATTAGTTACCCAATAGACAGAGAACGATTGGCCGGGACCTTTGTCCAGCTCTGTGAGATTGACAGTCCATCCCGTGAGGAGGGCCGTGTGGCCAGTTATCTGAGTGATCTTTTCACCGAGCTCGGTTCAGAGTCAGTTGTGGAAGATGACTCCGCCGCAAAAACAGGAGCTGATTGTGGCAATCTGGTTGTTCGTTTTTCAGGGACTGTGGATAAGGAGGCGATTTTTTTCGCCTGTCATATGGATACGGTGGAACCTGGCCGTGGCGTAAAGGTTCGTCGGGTCGGAGATAATTTTACAACCCTCAGTAACACAGTGCTTGGTGGAGACGATAAGTCTGGGATTGCAGCCGTTATTGAACTGATTCGGGTGCTGAAGGAAGAGAGTTTACCCCACGGGCCCATTGAAATAATACTAACGACCTGTGAAGAAATTGGACTTCTTGGAGCAAAAAATCTTGATCCAGGCCTTGTTCTGGCGAAATCCGGATATGCGCTGGATTCAACTGGTATTGATACGGTTATAACGGGTGCTCCTGCTGCTAATCGCTTAAAAGTTGAAGTTCATGGGATCGCTGCTCATGCTGGATTAAATCCTGAACAGGGAGTGTCTGCCTTTTGTCTGGCGGCACGAGCCATTGCAGACCTTCGCCTTGGTCGTCTTGATGAACAATCCACTGCAAATTTCGGGTTGATTAAAGGTGGCGTTGCAACAAATATTGTTCCCGATCTAATTACCATTGAAGGGGAGGTTCGCTCCCATTCTCCTGCAAAACTAAGAGATTATACCTTTGAAATAGAATCTACATTTCGTAATGTTGTGAAGGGCTGGTCGGAACAGGTTGGAACTGGCAAGCATCCATCCGTTGAGATAACTGTAGAAAAAGAGTATCCCGTTCTGTCTCTTGAGGATGACGATCCGACCATACTACGGGTACGTCGTGCCGGGGATCTTCTGGAAAGGGAGATCATTTTTCAGGTTGCCGGCGGTGGCTCAGACGCCAATATCTTTAACAGCTATGGGTTAAAAACTGCCATTATTGCAACTGGTATGGATAAAGTCCACACTACTGATGAATGTCTTGATCTGCGAGATCTTGTTAGTCTGACAGAATTGCTGCTGGCCGTTGTAGAAGTATAACCCCCTCTGACTTGATGCTTGTTTGGTGCCTGATGTCCGACATCCAGCCCCATAAAACTGAACTTGATCCTATTCAGGAAATCGTCAGGATTGAGTATGGTTCTTGGGAAGAAGTCGCTCGCTTATACCAGATGAATGACACCGGTATCACCTTCCATAATTTCGCCAATATCTCTACAGGAAAATGGATAGCTTGATTTTTCAATTTCTTTCAGAAGTACTTTGCTGGTCTCTGGTGGGGCAGCAATAAGAAGACCTCCTGAAGTCTGGGGATCAACCAGCAGTATCTCCATGGGATCGCCATCTTTCACGCTGTTTTGTAACCACTTCGAGTAAAACTTACGATTGGTGTAGGCTCCCTCAGGGATGATACCCATATTGATAAAATCAATACAGCTTGTAATAAACGGAATCTGCTCTTTGATGAGTCTGGCACTGACTCCGGATGCCATGGTCATTTCGTGGAGATGCCCAAGCAGGCCAAAGCCGGTAATATCGGTACAGGCATGAACCGGATAGCCATTATCCCGGACAATTGAGACGGAATCCGCTGGATCACGGTTAAGAGTGGCCATAATGTGGGTAATCTGTTCTACAATTTCAGCTCCTGCCAGGTCACCCTTAACTGCTGTGGAAAGAATTCCCGTACCAAGGGGTTTGGTAAGAATTAAGCGATCCCCGGGTTTAGCGCCGCTGTTCAGAAGAACCCGATCCGGGTGCACAATCCCTGTCACCGAGAGTCCATATTTCAGTTCTTCATCCTCCACCGAATGCCCGCCAACCAGAAGTGCTCCTGCTTCTTCCACTTTTGAGAGACCACCTTTGATGACTTCGCGGATAATCTCAGCCCCCATAGTTTTTATGGGGCAGGCAAGGATGTTCATGGCAAGGAGCGGCTTGCCTCCCATTGCATAGACATCACTCAGGGCATTGGCGGCTGTAATCTGACCAAAGTGGTACGGATCGTCAACAATGGGAGTGAAGAAGTCCAGTGTCTGGATAAGGGCTGTTTCGTCGTTTAAACGGTACACTCCTGCGTCATCGCAGGTTTCAGCACCGACAATTAAACGATCATCTTTGGGTAGGGTAATACCGCAGAGTATTTGGCTCAGGTCCCCTGGGCCGAGTTTAGCTGCTCAACCGGCAGCTTTTACGGTTGATGTGAGTTTTATCATGTTATAATTTTGATGGCGTCGTAAAAACTCTCCATTTGCCTCGTTGCTACAAAATTTATATAATTACGACGTACCTCAGTACGCAGAAATTATATAAATTTTACGCGCTTCGCATATAGAGTTTTTTACTTAGCAATCTTAGAGTTGAGGTTTTTACGAGTTTGTTTGTTTTTTTTAATCGTATTTTTTTGTCTTTCATTGCACTTAATCAAGGCAGTAAAAAAGAAAAACAGGGCAAAAAGTTCTTTATAGTTGAATTTCAATGAAACATATTATAAATCTTTTTATCAGATTTTGATAAAAGGCACAAAGATATTTGTTTTCTTTGTGCCTTTCCCTTTTTATACAAGGAACATTTCAATGGATAGTAGTAGCGTACAGATTGTAGAAGATGGACGTCCCAAACATGAATGTGGCGTCTGTGGTATCTTTGGCCACGAAGATGCATCAAAGCTTGCCTATTTTGGTTTGTACGCCCTGCAGCACAGGGGACAGGAAAGTGCTGGAATTGTAGCTTCTGACGAAGGAAGGGTTTCAATCCATAAGGCAATGGGCCTTGTGCCTGAGATTTTTTCCGAGGATATCCTTCAGGGTTTGCCGGGTTCCATGGCCATGGGGCATGTTCGTTATTCCACCACCGGTGCTTCCAATGTGACAAACTCTCAGCCTTTGATGGTAACTCATAGGGGCTGTACCCTAGCTGTGGCTCATAACGGAAATCTTGTTAATTCATTGGAATTACGTCATGATCTTGAAGAAAAAGGGTCTATTTTTCAAACCTCAATGGACAGTGAGGTAGTCCTCCATCTTATGGCGCGTACCGCCCATCTTGGACTGGAGCGGGCACTCACCGAGTCATTTTCCTGCCTGAGAGGCGCCTATTCAATCCTATTAATGACAGAGGATACCCTTGTTGCTGTTCGGGATCCCGGTGGCTTTCGACCACTTTGTCTTGGGAAATTAAATAACGGTGCCTGGATTGTGGCATCTGAAACCTGTGCTCTTGATCTTGTTGAAGCCGAGTATATTCGAGATGTTGAACCGGGTGAGGTCCTTATTATAACCAATGATGGGATTCGCTCAATCTTTCCCTGGCCGAAGCAGAAAACAAGTTTCTGTATTTTTGAGCAGGTTTATTTTGCTCGTCCTGACTCTGACATATTTGGCATTAATGTTTATGAAGCACGGAAGCGAATGGGTGAGATCATGGCCCGGGAATCTGGAATGAAAGGGGATTTTGTTATGCCCTTTCCGGATTCCGGGAATTATGCGGCCATTGGTTTCTCCAGGGAATCTGGCATCCCTCTTGAAATGGGAATGATCCGGAATCATTACGTTGGACGTACCTTTATCGAGCCCACCCAATCCATGCGTGACTTTAATGTCCGGGTGAAACTCAATCCTGTGAGGTCTCTGCTAAAGGGCAAACGAGTGATTATTGTTGAGGATTCCGTTATTCGGGGAACCACTGGGAAGAGTAGAGTAAAAGCACTACGAGAAGCCGGGGCCGCTGAAGTTCATATGATGGTCAGTTGTCCTCCAACCCGCCATGCCTGCTATTATGGAATTGACTTTCCCTCATCGGACCAGCTTATTGCGGCGAATAATGCTGTTGAGGAAATTGCTGCTCATCTTGGTTTGGATTCAATTTACTACTTGAGCCTTGAAGGGCTGGTCGAGGCCACCGGATTGAAATCCGACGATTTTTGTCTCGCATGTTTTAACGGTGACTATCCTGTGGAGCCTGATAGAAATTTTACCAAAAACGCTTTGGAAAGATAGGATCAGAGATGGCCAAAAAAACAATTATTATTGATGTGTATGAATGTAATGGTTGTGGAGCTTGTGTCGAAATCTGCCCTGAAGTCTTTGCCATGGATGATTGGGAGAAGGCTACTCTTCTAGACCCGGATGCTGAAGTGACAGAGAAGGTGGAAGAAGCTGCGGCCTATTGCGCGCAAAAGTGTATTTCCTTTGAGTAAAAGATTATTTTCAGCTTGTATTGTAATCTCCCCGGTAGCGAATTAGTCTAGTTGAAAAGACTCCTGTTGTTTCAGGGCACGATAAAAAAATAGAAAATTTCGAAATTATAGAAACCAGCGCAAGGAATCCTTGGATAATCTTTTTCTGACAAAACTGCTCGAGTCCGGTTATACCGAGGATCCACTGGACGAGATACTGGCCGTGCTCACTTTAATGGCACCGGATTTTCCCGGGGAACCTCTCATTGACCTGCATCGCGAGATCGGGCTGATTTTTGAAGGTGAACATCCCGAGTATCGGCAATCCAATACCAAATACCATAATCTAGATCATACCTATGGTGTTGTTCTGGCAACGGTGAGGTTGTTTCACGGATTGTCCTGTGATGGCTGGTCTGTTTCCGAAGAAACCATCAGCAAGGCACTGTACAGTGCCTATTTTCATGATTGCGGTTTGTTGCTTAAAAACTCCGAGGATGCAGTAACCGGGGCTACCTATACCATTGGTCATGAAAAACGCTCCATGTTCTTTATGGCTGACTACCTGAAGGCAAAGAAGTTTTCCCTCCCATTTATTACAGACTGTTCGGTCATTATTCAGTGTACAAATCTCAGTATTGATCCCGATTCTCTTTTTTTTCCATCAGCCGAGATGCAACTGGCCTCTTTTGCCGTGGGATCAGCGGATATTCTGGCCCAAATGGCTGACAGGTATTATCTGGAACGTCTACCATCGCTTTTTCAGGAACATGAAGAAGGTGGGATTGCCAACTATAATTCCGCAGTGGAACTTATGGAGCAGACCTCGGTGTTTTATCACGATGTTGTGATAGATCGTTTGTCACGCGTGTTTGGAAATCTTACCAAGTTTATGCAGATCCATTTTCGGGAGCGCTGGGGGGTTGACCGAAACCTATATCTTGACAATATAAAGAAAAATGTGAAGTATATTCAGCTTGTTGTGGAGTCGTGTGGGGGGGACATGGAAGAATCATTGCAAAAGTATTTACGACGTGTTCCGCCCGATTGATATGTCTACTAATTTACTTCTGCCGCGGATCCTTTCCCGTTTCAAACATTTCAAAAAGATCATAAAATAATCTGGCCACCGCACTAAAGTGGGTGGCGGAGCCGGAACTTGCATAGGCCTTTGTCAGCTCCATGGCCCGGGCAAAACTTTCCTGACACTCTGATTCCTCGGGGGTTTTCAGTACCTCTACAAGACGTGCTCCTATTTCATCATTCATGATATCTCCTGTAACATATTTTCAATTACGAGTAAGCCACCCTGCCAGAAGGAAGGATCATTCAAATCAATATTGAATGGGGCAAGTAATTCGGCCGGGGATTTACTTCCTCCTTCCGAGAGGAGATGAATATATTTTGGAATGAAATCCGCCCCCTCCTTTTTGTAAATCTGATACAGTGCAAGCACCAGTAGTTCTCCAAATGCGTAGGAGTAGACATAGCCAGGGGTGTGGAGGAAGTGGGGGATGTAGGACCACCAAATCTTATAGTGATCTCCAAGTGTCACCGCATCGCCAAACATTGCCTTTTGGCTCTTTATCCACAAATTCGAAAGATCCTCCGTCGAGACTTCCCCCTTATCCCGGCGCTGGCTATGAATCATGTCCTCAAAGCGGTTCATGGAGATTTGCCTGAAAACAGTGGCAAATATTGATTCGAGCTTCTGGCAGACAAAAGCCTGTCTTTCTGCAGAATCTTCAAGGGTCTCAAGCTGTTTGTGGAAGATCAGCAGTTCGGCAAAAACCGAGGCTGTCTCAGCAAGAACTAATGGGGTGTCACTGTTGAAGTATCCTTTTTCATTCGCCAGATATTGATGAATGCCGTGGCCGAGTTCATGGGCTACGGTGGAAACATCACGAAGATTACCGGTGTAGTTGACAAGAACATAGGGATTGGCATCCGGAACTGCGGGGTGGGCAAAGGCTCCGCCTCGTTTTCCGTCGAGTAGCGGCGCATGTATCCAGTTCCGGTCAAAAAAGAGGGTAGCGATATCTGCCATTTCCGGTGAAAAAGCACGAAACCCATCAAGCACCATTCGTTTACACTCTTCCCAGGTCACAAGACGACCGGGGAGTGAGGGGAGTGGCGCATAGCGGTCATAATCGTGGAGGGTGTCAAGCCCCAGGATCTCTTTCTTTATTTTATAGTAGCGCTGCACAATATCATACCGTTCGGTACAGCTGCTCACCAGGGTATCGACCGTTGTGTCATTCAGTTCATTGGAGAGGTTTCTGGAACTGACCCAGGAAGGATAGTGCCGCAGCCGGTCATCTATCATCTTCTCTGCAAGAATGGTGTTGAAGATATGGCTGAGAATATGGAGCTGGCTTTCCAGTCCCGTGGTGAGCTCAAGAGCTGCATTTTTACGGACTTCACGGCTGGAATCATAGAGATCCGAGAGCACCTCTTCTTCGCTCCTCTTCTTCTCGCCAAATTCAAGGTGACCCAGCAGCTTTTCAAAAAGAGTGAGCCAGCTGTCACGTGCCACGGGTGAGAGCTCTACCAGTAGGGATTCTTCAGAATGTGACAGGAGGTGCTTTGCGTATTTGCGTAAAATGGAGAGGTAATGGTGATATGGTGCGGTATCCTCGGCTGCAAGAAACGTGTCTGCAGATTCCTGATCCATTTTCGCCCATTCCAGATCAAAGAAGACCAGTTCTTTATTAATACTGCTTGCGTCCTCTTTGCATTTTTGGAGAAAGGCTGCCGCCGCATCATTTTTGACCTGGGTGGTAAAATTGAGAAAGGCATAAGTGTCCATGCGCCCAAGGTTGACTTGAATACGCTCAATACGGCGGACTGTTCGTGCAAAGGTCGCAGGTGAAAGTTCCTTCAGTTTTCCGGCACAATCTTCTCTTAGTAGTTCTGCTTCCTGGACACAGAGGTCAAGGTCGTCCTGGAGCAGTTCGTCCTGCAGTGAGTCGTAGAGAGCTTCAAGGGTCCAGATTACGTTGGTGGTGCCGAGCTCATCGTTCAAAGATGACATGGAAATATCCTCTATAAAGTAAAGGTGCTAAATTATGATTTATTGGTAACTATCCACCATGCTATTGAACGGCACAGTATTTATCCGGAATCGGGGGACACGATCCCAATTCAAAAGACAAAGACGAATTGGGTCATGTCCCCAGTTTCCTACCAGCGTATTTGTTATGCAATTCCGACTCAAACTCAATTTCAGTGAATAGTTACATTTATTGTTCTATAAATTCAATAACGCTAAAAGAGGAAAAGAGCCAGTCTCCATCTATCTTTTCTGTATGAATCGTGAGTTCATAGGCATCTGTGAAATGGTCGTTATTGATTTTTCCGGTTAATTTGAGGGTGGTTGTGAGTTCAGCCTGCGTCTTCTCAGGAAAGGTGATACCTGTATCATAAAAATTAAAATCTATCTCAGGCAGCCTTCTTTTCATCATAAGGATATGATCCGTCAGCTCTTTTTTGGAAAAGTCCCGCCGAATGTCATGGGAGGGAATCTGGACCATGCAGGGGGGGGTGCAGAGTTTTGCTGCAAGTGCTCCTTTTTTTAAGAGTGCAATGGTTGATTCTCCACTGGCTGAAGAGCAGTACTCAGCAAGTGTGTCGAGGTTACGGAGTATTTTCTTCTTGTCATTTGGCAGGAACACAATGGCAACGACCGTCAAGATGAGAATCAGTACAAGGAGTATCTTTTTATTCATGGAACAACTCCGCCTATAATTCTGTTTATCTGTACCTGTCCGAAAACATGGCTGGACATTGGGGTGCCACGATTATCCCCGACAATATAGACATGATCCGGCTTTATCCGTCGTGGTGCAAGATTCCAGGGGCGACGATGCCGCACATAGGGCTCCTGAATCTGTTTTTCATTAATATAGAGTATTCCTTGTCTGAATTCCAGTGTCTCTCCAGGAAGTCCGATAACGCGTTTCAGCAGCATAATGCTTTTCCCTGTGAAGCGAACAGTTACAATGTCAAAACGTTTTATCTGAGAAAAAGCATACTGTGGTCGCCAGCAGAAAGCAAAGGAGGCATCGTTATAGGTGGGTTCCATGCTATGTCCCTGAATACGCAAGGGGATAAGGAGATAACTGAATATCAGATAACAACTGAGTCCAAGGAAGAGAAGGCGGCCGAGATATCTTCTGTTGATTGAGGGGTAGAGGAATCTTTTTATAGGATCAGGGAGTTGCATTCAAGCCGTATACCTTAGATATTATCTGGCATTTGGAGTAAAAAGAACATTCCCAAAACTATCTCTGAAGTCTCCTATGGCCTCCTGGCCGCCCGGTGAAGTGAGCCAGATGACAAAGTTCATGGCTGACTGGTAGTTGACGTGGCTGTGATTTCTAGGGTTGACGATCATAACACCATACTGATTAAAGAGGCTCGGATCCCCTTCGACTAGAATAGTAAGATCAGGATTTTCTTTATTCTTTAAAGCATACCAGGTTGCGCGGTCTGCCAATGTGTGTGCCTGTTTTTCTGCAGCAAG
Source organism: uncultured Desulfocapsa sp. (assembly GCA_964538055.1). Classification (GTDB taxonomy): domain Bacteria; phylum Desulfobacterota; class Desulfobulbia; order Desulfobulbales; family Desulfocapsaceae; genus Desulfocapsa. The sequence goes on from CAZIDU010000028.1 coordinate 37,007, forward strand.
GTTGATTGTGGCTCCCATTCCCAGATTGGCGACCTGATACCAGGAGTCAATTCTGCCGGGCATTGTACCGGTGGTGGCCCAAATACGGTTTTCGCGCATATTAGTTTCGGAGTTATCACCACGGGAGATAAAATTTTCCTTTGAAGTACAGATCTTTTTGAAGGCATCCAGGGGAACAGTTATTTCCCGTAGTCCGGCAGGGTCACTTTTGGGACCAAGAATGATAAAATCATTATACATGATCTCTTCGCGGTCAATGAAGTAGCCCTCATCCACGAGTTGGATTTCCAGGTCCTTATCATGCACCAGGACCACATCTACTTTTCCCTGCTGTCCAAGTTCCAGGGCAGCACCGGTGTTCACTGCGGTGATTTCCACTTCAATGCCAGTGCTTTTCTTAAAAATCGGTAATAGATACTCAAGCAAACCGGAATGCAGGGTTGATGTGGTAGATGCAACCTTAATGGATTCCCCGGCATGGAGGGTGGTTAGTGGAAGTACAATAACAAAAAGAAGAAGGAGGCTGATTATTTTTTTGTACATAGGGTGCTCTTCTAAATGAGGAAGTTGTCTGGATTTTTATGGAAGAGTTATTCGAATATCAATTGTTTTAGTTTCTTTACTGCTCAGTTTCAGGGAATCGACAAATCCACATACGGTACCGGCAAGCGCATCCTGCACGAATCCTTTCATGGGGACTCGGTTGCCGTTGATCAGAAGAGTGGTGTGGTCTGTTCCTTTACCGGCATCCTGAAGGAAACGTTTCTCAATGAATGAGGCGATTTCAGCCGCTTCACTCAGGCGAAAAATATGGTCTCCGCTGACCTGCTCATCACTGGCAACGGCGATTACGCCTGTTACCGTGTTACGGAGAAGTTTTTTTGTGTCACTGTTACGGAATACTTCAATTTTAGAAACCTGCCTGGCTTCCTTGAAGCCTTCACCTATAACAATATCGACTTCCGGGAAGTGGCGATGGGCTAAACTTGTCAGGGATTCCTGCCTGTTGTCGGTCATAATGACCATTTGATCCGGTGCCACCAGCATTACAGAATCTGCTCCTGCTTTGCGATGAGTATGGGTATCTGTACCGGGAGTATCAAAGGCAATCCCCGTTTCCTTTGTGGATTTGATGACAGCTACCTGGTAGCCAAGCTGTTTCAGATGGCTAACCACCTGTGAAGCCAGAGTGGTTTTACCGCAATCGTGCCAGCCGATAAAGGTGACAATGGGTGGCATGTGGAAACCTCAAAATTGGAAAGGATAATAACAAACGATAAACATTAAACAGCAGCAATTCCCGAAGCAAGTCTCATTATAGTCTGAAAACGGGTGTATAGGCCATT
>CAZIDU010000029.1:0-37877 GCA_964538055.1 uncultured Desulfocapsa sp.
TAAATAAACATAGAAAGGCAATTTTTTAGTTGATTCTCGACATAGTTGCTATTCAGAAGCACCCCATCTTCGTCCATTTTACCCTGCTTACATATAACTTCATATGCTGCGCAGGCTAAAATAAACGAATATGAGACACTTCTGAACAGTTACAGCCCAGAAGTCAGGGTAATACCGTGTCCGCTGAAGTTACTCTTTTTTTATTCGACGCAAAATCCCGTTCAACCTTCCTTGAGTTAAAGGCGGTTCCGTATGGAGAAAGAACCGGTTCCCGGGATTCGCACGGGTTATTGTTTCCCCCTTTTCAGTAACCATGGCCACAACGCTTAAAGGAATACACTCAATTCCTGGAAGCATATACTCCACCTGGTTTCCTGTTTCCAAAACATTTCTTGCCTCAACCAGTGGCGCATCCCCCTCCTCTCTGATCACGGCCACCGGCTCAACTTCCATCTGAACACGGGGACTGTTATAGAGCATTTCAGAACTGCCAGGAGCCTGTCTGAAAAAATTCTCGCTGCTTCCCCGGGTTCCGGTTTTTGCAATCTCTTCACTTAAAATCGATGGTAGTCGTATCTCAGCTGGATTTTTCCAGGCTTCGGCGGGTAAATCCGTTAGATAATCAAGCGCTGCCCGATAAATACGGGTCACACCACCAACATAAAAGATCGACTTCATCCTCCCTTCAATTTTCAGAGAACTGGCCCCGCAGGCCACAAGCTCAGGCAAGCCTTCGAGGAGACAGAGATCTTTTGAATTAAAGATATAGGTCCCCCGTTCGTCCTCTTCCACGGGAAAATATTCGCCGGGTCGTTTTTCTTCAATCAGCTTATAACTATAACGGCAAGGATGGGCACAAGCACCCTGATTTGCATCCCGCCCTGTCATATAGTTGGAGAGCATACAACGACCGGAATAGGAGATACAGAGTGCCCCATGGACAAAGATTTCAAGCTCCCCCCTGGTCTGCCCACGCACCTCCTGAATCTCTTTAAGCGACAATTCACGCGCCAGATTGAGGCGACTGACTCCCTGCTCAAACCAAAATTCGGAAGCCTCAGCATTGGTAACATTGGCCTGAGTTGAGAGATGCACAGGAATTTCAGGCACGCATTTTCTGGCCCGTCTCAGGATACCGGGATCAGCAATTATCAAACCATCAACTCCTGCCTTCTGCAACTGATACAGGTAGTTATCAAGCCCTTCAAAATCACGGTTGTGGGCAAGAATATTGATAGTTATATAAATCTTCACCCCATGCGCATGGGCATACAGAACAGCCTCTGCCATTTTTTCATCACTGAAGTTTCCGGCCTTTGCACGGAGACTGAACTGCTTTCCGCCCATATATACGGCATCTGCGCCATAGTGGATGGCAGTCACCATCTTCTCAAAATTCCCGGCCGGAGCAAGAAGCTCAGGGATGACCGGGATACCAGCTTTGTTACTTTCTTTTTTGGTCATTGTACGCTAATATTAGAAGTTATAAATTTCTTATTCAGAGATAAACGTTCCATACCGCACACTGCATGCTAAATCAAGAGATCAAGTGAGAAAAACGAAAGTCGGAATAGCCATGAGCGGCGGAGTAGACTCCACGGCATGTGCATTGCTTTTGCGGAAGCAGTATGACGTTCACGGTTTTTTCATGCAACTGGCACAACCCGACCTCAACCGGCAGCTGGAACGCGTAAAAGACATCGCGGAACAGTGCAAAATCCCCCTTACGGTGATCGATTTAGGTACGCTTTTTGAGGCAAAAGTTCTTAACTATTTCACAGACACCTATCTTGATGGACGCACTCCAAACCCCTGTATGATATGCAACCCGGAAATAAAATTCGGCCTGTTTATGGATGCCATACTTGAAAAGGGAATGGAACGAATTGCCACCGGCCATTACGCAAACATTGTGGAAAAGGATGGTTGTTTTTTTCTGCAGCAGGGAGACGATGAAATCAAAGACCAGTCCTATTTTCTTGCCAGGTTAAGACAGGAACAGCTTGCACAGGTAGAATTCCCATTGGGAACAATGACAAAATCTGCTGTCTACGATTTTGTTGAAGAACATGGGTTCACCGATTTCAGGGGTCAGGAAAGCCAGGATGTCTGTTTCTTAAAAGACGAATCCGTTGGCCATTTCCTAACAACACGAAGGCCTGAATCCGCAAAACCCGGAGATATTGTACATCTTGACGGTCGGGTCCTTGGACGTCACAACGGTATTTGTAACTACACAATCGGTCAGCGCCGTGGTCTAGGAATTGCCGCATCCGCACCGCTGTATGTTATCCGTATCGATGCTTCATCAAATCGTATTTTTGTGGGCGAAAACGATGCCCTGTTTCAGGAATCCATTGAAATAAAAAATGTATTATGGACCTGTGGTAAAGAACACCGACCCGACCATGAGTGTCAGGTTCGTATCCGCTATGGCCACAGAGGCCAACCGGCCACAACCCAACGTATATCGAATGACCACTATCGAATAGTATTCACAGAAAAACAACGGGCCGTTACTCCCGGCCAATTCGCAGTAATCTACGACGAGCACCGGGTCATTGGAAGTGGAGAAATCCAGTGAAGAAAAAAATTATCATCAACACCTTGGGCTGCAAGGTTAACCAGTTCGAATCCGCCTCCTTTCTCTGTGGTTTTGAAGATTCCGGCTGCAGGACGGCCCTGGCTGGTGAAGATGCCGACATCGTAATAATCAACACCTGTGCCGTCACCGCAAAAGCCGGCGCCCAATCCCGCCAGACCGTCCGCAGACTCATGCGCCGCCATCCGAAGGCAAAGGTTGTCATCACAGGATGCTATGCACAGATGGCTGCCAATGAACTTGCAGAACTTGTGGAAACGCCGGTTTGTATTATCGGCAATGGCAATAAGCATCTGCTCGTTGAAGCTGCCCTTAAGGAAACACCCTGCGATCTCACCATGCTTATGGGTAGAATCCTGAACAAAAAAGAAATTTGCAGCCTTCCCATGAAACGCTTCGGTGACCGCACCCGTGCCTATATTCGTGTCCAGGACGGTTGTGAAAATTTCTGTACCTACTGCATCGTCCCCTACACCCGAGGCCCCAGCCGCAGTGTACCTCTGGATGAAGTCCTGGAACAAACAGCCCGTTTTGAAGAGGCAGGGCACAAAGAAATTGTGGTCACCGGAATCCATGTGGGCATGTATGGCAAAGACCTTGAGGAACAATACGATATCACGGACCTGATGCGAACAATCTGCAAGGCCCATCCCGGCATTCGCTTTAGACTCAGCTCCATAGAGCCCCAGGAAATCACAGATGAACTGCTTGATGCCATGCAATCCTGCGACAATTTTATGCCCCATTTTCATATTCCATTACAGAGTGGTGATGACACCATCCTCAAACGTATGCATCGCGGCTACAACCGGGAAACATTTCGGAAAATCATACAAAAATGCAAGGCAGCATTCCCCGATGCTGCCATTGGCATCGATATCCTGGCAGGATTCCCTGGAGAGGGAGAAGAAGAGTTTGGCAACAGTAAGAACCTCTTGGAAGAAATAGATGGTACCTACTTCCACGTCTTCCCCTATTCTAAACGCCCGGGTACTCCTGCGGCTAGCTTTAGAAATCAGGTTCCAAAGGCTGTGAGCCAGCAACGGGTTGCAGAACTGCGTCAACTTGCAGATGCCAAGAAGGAAGCATTTCACAGCCGTTTTATTGGAACAGAACGTCCCGTCCTGGTAGAACACAAACGCAACAAAGACAACCTGCTCACAGGATTTACAGACAATTACATTCCCGTGGCCTTCCCAGGTGATAACACTCTTATGGGTAGCATAGTTTCTGTTCACCTTGAAAAAATCGATAACAACACCGTTGTTGGGAAACAGGTGGGGAACTAACAATGCTCGGAGAAATCATCGCCATTGGAAATGAGCTCACCTCGGGGAGAATCTCCAATACCACAAGCGGCTTTGCTGCTCACCATCTCTTTAAGGCAGGCTTTGATATCTATGCCATGCACACCATTGGCGACACTCCAAAACTTATTGGCGAGGCATTAATACGAGCATTGGGACGGGTTGATTTCGTACTCGTAACCGGGGGCCTGGGCACCACCGATGATGACCTGACCACCGTTGCCGTCTCCGAAGCACTTAACCGTCCAACCATGCCAAATCTTGAGATCCTCTCACTTATCAGACAACACCTGGATGCCAACACCGGACAGCCTATCAGCTCCCTTGAAAAACTTGCCTGGCTCCCAGAAGGAGCCGAGACCTTAAACGCCAAGGCAAAGATGGCTGGCTTTCAACTTATTCACGACGGTAAACCAATTTTTTTCCTTCCCGGTATTCCTCACCAGATGCGCACACTTCTGGTGGAGCAGGTACTGCCCAGACTTGCCACATGGTACAAAGGACGTCAGCTGAGCAGCGTACAGCAGGTCTTTAAGATTTTTGGCAAAGCTGAGAGTGATATTAACAAGGCCGTGGAAGAACTCGCCTTGCATGAGGATGTGGAAATCGGTTACTACCCGGTATTCCCCGAGGTCCATCTCAGCATGACCATTCGTGGCAAGGATAAAACGAAGACGAAACAACTGGCAGAAGAAACATCGCGTCTCCTCCAGCAAACATTGGGACCGGCTATTTATGGCAGAGATCAGGCCACTCTCGAATCGGTGCTTGGAGATTTGCTGCGCAACAGTAAACAAAAACTCTCCGTCGCAGAATCATGCACGGGTGGCCTGATCAGTCATTTAATGACCTCGGTGCCTGGCAGCTCATCCTACTATCTGGGCGGAGTGACTTCCTATGCAAACTCCATGAAAACCACATTTCTTGGCGTGGAGGAAAATATACTGCTCACCTATGGAGCAGTCAGCAAAGAAGTTGCCTTGGCCATGGCGGACGGAATACGCAAACGAAGCAACGCGGATATCTCCCTTTCCGTAACCGGAATTGCTGGGCCCGATGGAGGAACCGAGGATAAACCGGTGGGTACTGTATTCATAGGAATTGCAGACCAAAAAAGTACCAGGGTAGAGCCTTTTCTCTTTTCCGGTAACCGATATGAGATTCAACGATTAACAGCACAGACAGCACTTGATATTGTGAGACGTTCTCTGTTAAAGACTAAGTAGCCCAGATTTTGAGGCTGAAGGCACAGAAAGGCTGAAGGCCGCATGTCATACTGTTTTTCCTTCTGCCTAACCCCCTTCAGCCTACGCACCTTGTCATAATAACAAAAGAAATTCTTCAAGACACTAAACACAAACCAACGAGCAACTGTCCACAGATGGATAGACAATCTACAAAGAGGTAAAATATGGCAACAGCAAAAGATAAAGATAAAGAGGGCAGCGTAGACAACGCGATCAGCCAGATCCAGCGCCAATTCGGCAAAGGCTCTATCATGCGCCTCGGTGGGGCAACCATTGAAAAAATTCCCGTAATTTCTACCGGCTCACTGAGCCTTGATATTGCTCTTGGAGTTGGCGGATTCCCCAAGGGAAGAGTCGCTGAAATCTATGGTCCTGAATCTTCAGGGAAGACCACCCTTGCCCTCCATGTTGTTGCAGAAGCCCAGAAAAATGGAGGCACAGCAGCATTTATTGATGCGGAGCACGCACTCGACACTGCATACGCCCAACGTCTTGGTGTTGATGTAGACAATCTACTCGTCTCTCAACCGGACTTTGGTGAGCAGGCTCTTGAAATTGCGGAAATCCTTATTCGATCCGGTGGTGTTGATATCATTGTTATAGATTCCGTGGCTGCGCTGGTTCCCAAGGCTGAGATTGACGGGAATGTTGGCGATTCCCATATGGGACTGCAGGCACGCCTTATGTCACAGGCCATGCGTAAATTCACCGGTGTACTGAGTCGCAGCAACACTGTTCTTATTTTTATCAACCAGATAAGAATGAAAATCGGGGTAATGTTCGGAAACCCGGAAACCACCACGGGTGGAAATGCCCTTAAATTTTACTCCTCCCTACGTCTTGATATCCGAAGAATCGGTGCTCTGAAGGACGGCCAGGAAGTTGTTGGTAACCGCACCAAGGTTAAAGTGGTGAAGAATAAGGTTGCCCCACCCTTTCAGATTGCAGAATTTGATATTGTCTATGGTGAAGGAATCTCCAAGGAAGGTGACCTGCTTGACCTTGCCGTAGAACAGGACATCATTGACAAGAGTGGCTCCTGGTATTCCTATCAGGACGAACGAATTGGCCAGGGTCGTGAGAACGCCAAACGATTCCTTCAGGATCATCCAGAAATGTTTACTGATATTGACCAGAAAGTTCGCATGGGATTTGGATTGGTTGATCCAGCTGGAGGTGACAACAAGGACGTGGACGAAGCCGAATAGAAAAAACATAACAATCGACACACTCCCGCACCAGCGGGAGTGTTACATCAGCAGTGAGACATTCTGTTTCCCCACCTGCTGCAGAATAACCGCCTTACACCATCAAATTGATTTGATTCGATCAATTACTGCAGTAGTTGAGGTCTGGCTGGTAAATTCAATCCGAGCCACCCTGCCACCTCCTGCCTTTACTTCAGCCCCGCCAACAATTTCATTTTCTTCCCAATCCGCCCCTTTGACAAGGACATCAGGACAGAGTGTGGTGATCAAATGAAGCGGAGTGTCTTCCCCGAAAAGAACAACGGCATCCACACAGCCAAGTGCGGCAAGAACCCGTGCCCGGTTCTGCCCATTATTAATAGGACGAGTCGGCCCCTTAATGGAACGAATAGACGCATCATCATTCAAGCCAAGTATAAGAAAATCCCCTTGACGCCTGGCCTTCTCCAGATAATCCACATGGCCCGCATGAATAATATCAAAACAACCGTTAGTAAAAACGATTTCCTGGCCTGCATGCCTGCGTCTCTTGACGACTTCAACCAGACCATCCAGCGAGAGAATCTTATCACTGTCCTCAAAAGACCAGGGGGAAGGAGCAACACTGTTAAAACGCTCCCGTAGTTCCTTCTGCACTTCCCGGTTTAATAGGATCGAACACGATTCCTGCATTTCACCTGCTTCAGCAATAATTTCGCCATCGGGTGCTACGATCATGGAGTGGCCGCCCATCCGCATCCCATCCCAGTCACCGCAACAGTTTGCCGCGACCACAAATGCCTGGTTTTCAATGGCTCGGGCCTGGAGTAAGACCTTCCACTGGTCAATCCTTGCCCGGGGCCACTCTGCCGACAGAACAAGGATACCTGCCCCCTGACGACACTGAAGTCGTGCTGCCTCGGGAAAACGAAGGTCATAACAGACCAAGCCGCCGAGTGAATCTCCACCGGGCAATTCTATGGGTGATGGACTATTACCGGCCTGAAACCAGAGATCCTCCTTCCAGAAAGAAAAAAGATGCTGCTTGGCAATTCCATGATCACCTCCTTTTTCTATCCCTGAGAAAAACAGAGTATTGTACAGAGAATATTTTCCATTTTCGGCCTGTGTCAGTTTGTAAGGAAGAGAACCTGCGAGAATAATTTTATAGGATGAGGCGATCTTCTCAAGCTCTGCAAGGAGTTCAGGAGTTTCATCTGCCAACATCCCCAATTGATCATAAACAAATCCGGTGGCCCACATCTCCGGGAGAACAATCAGCCCCCCCGGGGACGGCGCTAATTTAGCCAGAGCAGACCTGACTTGCTCGAGATTCTTTTGAATTTTACCCGCAATTATTTCAAACTGGAGAAAACCGAGATGGGAAACTGGTGTATCAAACACAACTGGACTCTTTCATTTTAGAAGTTATCGATTATGCGGCCTGCAGAACACGACTCTGCTTCAGGGCATCCGTGACAAAACTTGAAACAGTTATAACTGAAATCCTGCCTTCATGATAAAAGCGGACTGGGCGCTCATCTTCCAGCAGTGCTTGCAATTCTTCCGCAAATTCACTACCTCCAAGCGCCCCCAGAGTCTTGGCAGCCAACCCCCGAACCGTGGCATCTTGAGACAAAAGAGATGCAAGCAGATCGGGGACGACATCCTTCTCAAACAGCAACTCAGCACGCTTTTCAGCCAATCTGTTAATTCCCCAGAGAACACCTCGTTGCAATTCAGGAAGTTCTAGAAAATTTCCATCCTGATGCTCAAGAGGTCCATCCTGGCGCATATATGAAATCAGCATATGAAGGTATTCATCACACAATCCGTCGTGATGAAACATGGCTTCTGCCATGGCCTCGGGAGCTCCCCAGCCAATGCCTCCGGACTCATCGTTGAGGCTCCAGAGAAAGCGACGCATAACAATTCGCCCTGCCTCCATATCCTTGTCGGCAAGACGGCTCAAGACCTCGCCAAAGATAGTCACAGTATGCCAGCGAAGCATTTCTTCAGACCTGTAGAGAGCCGAGAAGAGTGGATTCACCAAGCCCTGCTCATCAAACTTCCCAAGCTCATCACGAGCATTAGTCAAATCATTACCCGCTAAAAGAGCCAGGACCTTTTTTTTTATTTTTCTGTTCATTCACCAGCTCCCATAGATGAGAATTGCTATCAAAAACAGAATAAACACTCACCAGCAGAAAACAAGGCCAGCCAAGGACTATTTTACCGGCATGGTAAACACCCTTTTGGAAAGTTCGGAATCAAGCAGAAACAGTCCGCTGGAATCATCACCAATCAAACGAAGTCGATCAACAATGCCACCCACGGTTGCCTCTTCCTCAACCTGCTCAATAATAAACCAGTTCAGAAAAGCTTTGGCAGCATGGTCACGAGCATCGAGCGCCACGTCGATAAGATCATTGATAAGTTCCGTCACACTCTGTTCATGCGCCAGGATATGCTCAAAAGCAGCCAACGGAGAAGCCCACTCAGTTTCGGGTTTAGCGATTGCCTCAAACTTTGCCCTGCCGCCACGCTCATGGACATAATCGTAAATCTTCATACCATGAAACATCTCTTCCTGAACCTGACCACGCATCCACTTTGCGAACCCGCCAAGACTAATAGATTGAAAATAGGATTCCATTGCTAGGTATAAATAGCTGGAATACATTTCCGCATTAACCTGTTTATTCAAGGCGTTTTCCATCTTCTTTTTCATTTTCATACTCCTCTATTTTTCCAATACACAATCGTCAGTATAGCATCAACGGTAAGATATCGTACTCTCAACATTGATGGCGTCGTAAAAAACTCTCAGTAAATAACAAGCCCCATACTACAGGGAGAAGCTTTGAGATGAAAGTAAGAAAAGAATCCAGGGGGCATTTCATTTTTCCAGGAGAGGTGGCAATACGTTTTCAGAAAAAAGGCCCCGGTAATTTCCAGGTGGAGAATATTGACAAATCCAGGTGTTGGCCCTGAGTGAATTATCCGGACCGCACCCTGTGGCCCGGGCACATCCAATTTCCGTTGTTTCCTTCCAGACAATCTGCGTAAAATGGCCCACCCCCGAAACATACCCAGGATTCCCATAATCATAGCGCGGCTCTTCATCGTACCATTTCTTTACAACAAGGTTTATACTCATATCATAGGAGGCCCAGGCCAGATTTTCACCATAAACGGAAGTGGAGTGCCCAGAAGGACACGTCTCTGCATAGGCCAAAGCACTGGCAGCCACTTTTTTAGACCAGACAGCTGGTGGTACACCGTGCAACTTTCGGTATCGGTTATGCGCAGAAAGCCACTGCTCGTTTTCCTCCTCAGCAGCCGCCACTGACCACCCGGAGATGCAAACAAACAGGGTAGCCCCACATAGCAGAACAGGAAAAAAACTAGCCATTGTCATCAATTCGCTTCATTCCTTCCATCAGCATACCCATAAAGCCACCCAGGATATCAAACTCCATTTCCCGTAGACTTAAGCCCTGAACAAACTTAAAACGCCCCTCATTAATAGCCAGACAGTCGTAAAATGCCTCTCGGCCCTCTTTGGAGCCATACGTTGCAGCAACAAGTTCCCCTTCATTAAAGAGAATAATGCCCTTTTTCTCCCCGATTTCCAGTTTCAAACGCCCTGTTTTCTGATTTGAATTAATCATCTGACACAGTTCAAGAGGTGGAATATCAGCAAGCTGGCCAACCATACCAGAGGCAAGTTCTTCGGCTCGTTGAAAATTGATAGTTGTGATGCGACTTACCAGAAGCTTATAAAAGAATACCTGAAGCGCAGGGAAACGATTCAAGACATGCCGAAAATTTTTCTGACTTAGGCTTGCAATTTTACATGGTTCCATGGCCATTATAGTTGTTGTAACCCGATCTCCAGACAAAAGGCTCATTTCGCCAAAAACATCACCGCGTCCCATTTCAGCAAGAGTGACACCGTCCTCATCCATAACTTCCACCCTTCCCTCTATAATAATAAAAAGATTAGAAGCAGGATCACCTTTCTGGAGAATTGGGAAGCCCCAATTATAATCTTCAAGTTTCAGGAGAGTGGCAAGATCGAGTAGATCGTCGTCGGACAGTGGCTGGAATATTTCAATGGTTCGCAAAAGACCTGCAAACCGGGAAACGGATTTGAGCTTTTCACGGCGATCAGCTGCAGCAAGCAGTCTCATCTGGATGGTGGCAAATTCTTTTTCTTTTTTAAATTCGAAACGAATGATACCCGTACAACCACCGCATTCAAACTTTGTTTTTTGTTTGCTCCCCTGGAGATACAGCTCAAAGGCCACATCCTCTGAGGCCAGTTCAATAAGATCCTTAGTCAGGGTAAGACAGGCGGGCTTAGCCGCAGGAAGACGTAATACCCCCTCATCTACCTGCAACTCTTCTCCAACATTGTACAGGGGGCAATGCCTTTCCTCAGTGATAATAAAGACACCATTTCGAAATTGCATGACCTACCCCCTGCACCTGAAAAACCGTGAGAAGCAATAATCCACCATACTAATCGGAACGTCCAAAAAACAGATAAATAAGAAAACCAAGGAGGGCTGCCCCACCAAACATAACCGGAAGGATCTTAGTTATCTGTAGCTCCTCCCCGACGACAAGAGTCTGCATATACTCCGTTCCACTCACCCACCACACAGCAACAAATGCCGCAATAACAATAAGATCCCGAAAAGACTGTTTATAAAGAAGATAGACGACCAGCAAGACAAAGGGAACAATAAACCAGGGATTGGTAAAGAGAGCGACAAAATCAACATCCGCCACCTGCTCCCGAATATGAGTTGATTCAATCCAATCTAGAATTTTTGCAAAAAAGTCACCCATCACACCTCACCTCTATTGAAATTCAACGTAAACATTTCTTCAAACAATTCTGTTTGATCCTGACAGGACAACTATGCCATCCTTCAAGTTCCACGTCCAACTGTCTTTCTAGTCAGTGTATATCAATGACTCTTTTTTTTCACGGAACTTTTCTTTCTCAACAAATAAATTCCCTGCCATTTTCAAACAGTCATACTTGTTACAAGTGTAACATTTATGTAATTTTTAGTGTTTACAGCAGGACATATTTGTAACTTTCGACTCTATCCAAAAACACACATACCTTATTAAAGCATGGCATCACAATACTTTACAGGCAACAAATACTTTTCCCAACCTCTTTGGCACGCATTTTGTAATACCTAAACCAGACAAGTTAAAAACCACCGTAGCCAAAGGAGCGAAGCATGAAGAAAATTGAAGCAATTATCAAACCATTCAAACTAGACGACCTCAAAGAAGGTTTGGGGGAACTCGGGATCACAGGAATGACAATCAGCGAAGTCAAGGGTTTTGGCCGCCAGAAAGGGCATACCGAAATCTATCGTGGCGCAGAGTATGTTGTCGACTTTATCCCGAAAATCAAAATGGAAACCGTGGTGAAGGATGACATGGTCGATATCGTAATCGACAAAATCCTCTCTTCGGTAAATACAGGGTCTATTGGAGACGGCAAAATATTTGTCATTCCCATAGAACGAATCTGCAGAATACGTACGGGAGAAACGGACAACGACGCAATTTAGTAAGATTTAGCGATTGTCGACACGAACACACATTACCCACAAAAGTCCTATCAAGGAGGAATAACGAATGAAAAAAGTAGCCTGGGCCCTTGCCCTGTTTTTTACAATACCGGTTACCGCAATGGCCGGAGAAGACGTAGTAAACACAATAACCAGCAACAAAGAAGCCATCGACCTGCTCCAGGGCAACCTGAACTACGTCTGGACTCTGATTGCAGCCTGTCTGGTTTTCTTTATGCAGGCTGGTTTTGCCATGGTCGAATCTGGATTCACCCGGGCCAAGAGCGCAGTAAACATCATGATGAAGAATCTCATGGATTTTTCCATGGGAAGTATTGCATTCTGGGCCATTGGCTTTGGCCTTATGTTTGGCACATCGGGCACCGGATGGTTCGGAACCGACGGTTTCTTTCTCTCTGGATGGGAAGGACCGGATGGTGACCAGTGGGTACTTGCTTTCTGGATGTTCCAGTGCGTTTTTGCTGCAACTGCTGCAACAATTGTTTCGGGTGCCGTTGCTGAACGAACGAAATTCAGTGGCTACCTGATATACTCCATTGTTCTTTGCGCCTTTATCTACCCCGTATTTGGCTCATGGGCCTGGGGTTCGCTCCTTAACGGTGGCGGTTGGCTCGAAGGACTGGGATTTATAGATTTTGCCGGATCCACAGTAGTCCACTCCATTGGCGGCTGGGCAGCATTGGCCGGCGCAATTGTCAGCGGACCACGTCTTGGGAAATATGGAAAAAATGGCGAAGTTCGTGCCATTCCCGGCCACAACATTCCAATGGCCGCAATCGGTGTATTCATCCTTTGGCTTGGCTGGTTCGGCTTCAACCCCGGTTCCACCACAACCGGTGACAGCTCCATTGCCATGATATTTGTAACCACCAATCTTTCTGCTGCTGCAGGAGCAATTTGTGCCATGTTTACATCATGGATTATGTTCAAAAAACCGGATATCGGTATGAGTTTAAACGGGGCACTCGCCGGACTTGTTGGAATCACTGCGGGATGCGCCAATGTATCTCCGAGCAGCGCAATCATCATTGGAGCAATATCTGGAGTACTGGTCGTACTCTCGGTTGTCACAATCGACAAGATGCATATTGATGATCCAGTCGGTGCCATTTCCGTACATGGTGTCTGCGGTGCATGGGGAACGCTCGCCGCTGGACTCTTCAACATGGGCGGAACCAACGTTAAAATCATTACTACTCAGCTGATCGGAATTGGCGCTGCCTTTGTCTGGGCATTTGGCGCAGCGTTTATCCTCTTCAAAGTAATCGACATGACCATTGGCCTCAGAATCAGTAAAGAAGATGAAATGATGGGAGTTGATATTACTGAGCATGGCGCTCATGCCTACAACGACTTCCAGACCCTTAACTAACCTTCTCCTCCTCGATTCTCCCTGCTTCTCCCTTTTTTCCTCCTTGCAGGGAGGATCGTTTTTCCTTAGCAGATATACAAATCAACAAGCATCCAGTGTATACAAAACTCTGGAACAGGGGCTTGAGCCCCTGCATTCCATCCCTTCCAGCACATTCCACATTCACCTGTCACTCACATTGTCTTTCACTCACCGAATTGATACGTTCATTTTCCTGCCAACAGACATATCCTGACCATACTAATCCTATTTGACTTACCTTTAGTATTCTGTATACTTTAAAGATAGTATCAGCTGCATTGCAGCCGATAGTAGAAAAAGGACCTCAACTTTCCAGGGTTCCAATACCACAGCCCCAGCATACAGTCCAAAGGAGATCTTCCAATGAAACTCCATTTTCACCATCTGGTTCTTTTGTTATCGTCTTTTGTTTGCCTGTCTTTCTTAACTTCCTGCAATCAGCAGGAGCCCCCGATAAAAATAGGCCTTTCCATTAATCTCAGTGGCCGGGGAGGTGAGGCCGGCGAACATATCCGAGATGGAGCGCTTCTTGCCGTAGAAGATGTCAACAACTCCGGAGGAATCAATGGACGCCTGCTTGAACTGCTTATTCGCGATGACAAGAACAGCGATGAAGGTATCAGAAAAGCAGACGAATCCCTTATAGACGAAGGCGTGGTCGCGATTATCGGTCACAGTTATTCATCCAACACAGTCAAGGCACATCCTTTTGTGACTTCTCGTAACACCTTACTTATTACTGCTTATACCGGTTCCACGCAATTAAGCGGTCAGGATGATCTTTTTGTTCGCACCTCCGTTGACTGCTCCCTTTTGGGGCAAAAAACGGCCACCCTCCTCAAACAAAAAGGGGTTCAATCCGTAGCATTTTTGAAAGACATGACGAATTCTGCATTTGTTGTGGATTATGCAAATCGTATCCAGGAACATTTTTCCGGCGCGGTTATGGAGGTGGAATTCAACTCCCGCGAACATGCAGACTGGGAGAGGATAATTCATGAACTTCTTGAGCCACAGCCGGATGCCATCGTCCTCCTTACCGAGGCCAGTATGACCGGAGTTGCCTTGCAAAAGATTGCTGCCAGAAATTTCACCGGAACACGTATCGCCACTCTTTGGGCACAGACCCCGGGCCTGATGCGTCACGCTGGAAACAGTGCTGAAGGCTTGAGCATCATCACCTTTATCACCCCTGACAATACGCGTCCCGCTTATATGAGATTTGCACATGAAATTGAAGCAAAATTTCACAAAAAAGCAACTGCCAGATCCACTAGAGCGTATGAAATGGTCACAATTTTGGCCGACGCCCTCAAACGGTGCCCTGATATAAATAGTGGTGAATTGAAAAAAGCATTGTTAGCCGCAGAATATGACACCCTTATGGGCCATGTGAAATTTGACCCATATGGTGACGTGATCAGACCAGTTTATGAAGTTATCGTGCAAGAGCAACAGTTTCACAATAACGGAGAAATCTAGGTGGCACCTCAAACTCTGCGCAAAAAAATCAATCTGATTCTCTCCTTTGTTGCGATTGCTGTTTTCATGATAGTTTCCGTGTTAACTGGAGTCAGTGAATATCAGGAAACCCTGGCTGAATATTCCTCAGCCATGCGAGCCAGGATCAATGTGGCTCGCACGCTCACCAGAGATGTTCTTTTTCATACCGATACCATGGTACAGACGGTTTTACGCTCTCACCCGGATAATCCGGAAGAGTTATTCGCCCAACTGGCCGCATCTCGTTATTTTGAATTCCATGGTGACAGCTTTTACGTCCTTGACTCTCAGGGAAAGGCTATTGTGATCTCTGAGCCACATAGTGAATATACCGGACTTGACTTCTCCTCCATGATTTCTGCGGAATCAGCATCTACGAGAAAGGTACACCATCATTACCAGTCGCTGTTAACAAACCGGTCCGTGGTAACCATCCAGTACCCCCTCAACAATGGCTATTTGTTGGTGGTGGAGCGTAGCCTTTCAAATATCACCTCAGTCATAGCCAGTTTTGAAGATGGAAAACTATATGATGGGGAGCTTTTCTTTGTCCTGTCGACCAATGGTCGAACAATTTATCACCCAAACCATTTTCTGATGGAGACCCGTCACAACCTGGCTTTTGACTTAAAGGATATTACCGAAGCAAATGACGCCGGACTTTTTTCTTTTGTCTATCAGAAGCAAAAGTTTATCGCCTTCAGTGAACGTTTCACTGAACCAGACAATTGGATAATGTATTACTGCATTCCCAGCACGGTACTGGATGGAGAAATTCAAAAAATTCTCCTCAGTCAGCTGCTGTTTCTGCTCTGTATTTTTGCTTTGTTCTTCTTTGTTTTTCGAATTGCTATTAACAGGTTTTTCTCACATCCGGTCAACAGTATTGTTGAAGCCCTGGAACACTCTGGACGGGGAAATACACTGAAGCTTTCTTCTGACATGTCTGGAGGTATCGTAGAATTCGAAACCATTATCGGAGCGATCAATTCCAGAGACGAAGAAATATCCAATACTGCCATACGATTCCAGACCTTGCTAGATAGCATGGATGCGGTTGTTTATGTGGCCGATATGGAAACCTATGAGCTTATTTTCGTGAATAGTTATGGACGGCAAATTTGTGGTGACGCCATCGGCAGAAAATGCTATCTGGCCCTGCAGCAGGGGCAGAATCAGCCCTGCGAGTTCTGTACCAATCATCTGCTGGTAGATGAAGAAGGTGGAGCAACGGGTGTTCATATCTGGGAATTTCAAAACACCTTAACCGGGCAGTGGTTCGAGTGCCGGGATCAAGCCATTCGCTGGACAGACGGCAGGCTCGTACGTATGGAAATTGCCACCGATATCAGCAACAAAAAAAATGCCGAAAACGAACTTCAGGCTGAGAAAGAGCGATTAAGTGTGACCCTTCGCTCCATTGGGGATGGTGTTATCACAACAGACATCGAAGGAAGAGTTGTCTTTTTAAACAAGGTCGCGGAAGAGCTCAGCGGCTGGACCAACGAAGAGGCACTGGGTGAATCTTCTACAAAAGTTTTTAATATTATTAATGAAAAAACCGGACAGAGATGTGTCAGTCCGGTGCAGCGGGTGGTGGAGCTTGGAAGGATCATAGGTCTTGCCAATCACACAGCCCTGATTGCAAAAGATGGCACTGTACGATCCATTGCCGATAGTGGTGCACCAATCAGAAATAGTGAAAGCAATATCATAGGGGTTGTCCTTGTCTTCCGTGATGTCACACAGGAAAAAAAGATGGAGGAAGAGCTGCTCAAGACCAGGAAACTGGAATCCATCGGGGTGCTTGCCGGTGGCATAGCGCATGATTTCAATAATATTCTCTCTGCTATTCTTGGCAATATCGAACTGGCAAGCTATCGGATTGCACGAGAGGATTCCAGAACAGCGTCTCTGCTTTCCGATGCTGAGAAGGCTACAAAAAGGGCTGCAAAGCTTACGGATCAGTTACTCACTTTTTCCAAAGGTGGTGAGCCGGTCCGGGAGATAACATCTCTTCCTGGGTTTATTACCGAATCGGCAGATTTCGTTCTCCATGGCAGCCAGATTGTCTGTAACTACAGTTTCCCGGAAGATCTATGGATGGTTGACGTGGATAGTGGTCAAATTGGTCAAGTTATTCAAAATATAATTATAAATGCTAACCATGCCATGCCCGAAGGTGGGGTTATAGCGATCAAATGCCGCAACGTTAAAGATGCCACCGCCGAGGCACTCCTCAGTGCGAATAATGGGGATTATGTTTGCGTTACCATTCAGGATACAGGCGTCGGCATTCCCAAAGAAATCATAAGCAAAATATTTGACCCCTATTTCACTACAAAACAGGAAGGCAGCGGGCTCGGCCTGGCAATTTGTCACTCAATTATCAATAAACATGATGGATATCTCACTGTTCACTCCATCACCGGCAAGGGAACAACGTTCACCCTGTACCTGCCTGCTGTTCGCTCTCAAGGCAACGATGGCAATGTTGCAGAAAAGCCAAAAAGTTCCCCGGCAACGAAAGCAGCCAGAATTATGGTCATGGATGATGAAGAGATGCTGAGAGATGTGGCTGTTGCGCAACTTGCCGTCCTTGGCCATGAGGCGATTCCGGTGATAGACGGAGCCCAGGCGCTCAACAAATACCAGGAACTGCAGGACAGTGGCACCCCTGTTGATCTCGTAATCCTGGATTTAACAATCCCAGGCGGCATGGGAGGACAGGAAGCAGCAGAAAAACTCTTGCAGATAGACCCCGATGCAAAAATCATTGTTGCAAGTGGGTATTCCAATGATCCGGTAATGGCTAACTATCAGGAACATGGGTTCCTTGCGGCTATTGCCAAACCCTCTGATCTGAAACAATTGAGTAATGTCATAACTTCAATTCTCAGCTGATACAGGTAAACCTTTCAGCGAATTTGTCTTTCCCTGAAGAGATTCGGCAAGACCGCTATGGCGTTCAATTTTTCCGGCTACTGCCATATCAAAAACAGCGCGGGAACTTTTCACCTTCACCTTGTTCCTTGCTCGCGTGACCGCAGTATACAGTAGCTCCCTGGTCACAACGGCCGTACCTCGGTCGGGAAGAACCACCAGCACCTCCCCAATCTCCGCCCCCTGACTCTTATGAATGGTGAGTGCATAGACAGTCTCACAGCTTCCAAGTCTACCGGGCAATATCCCTTGTAACACTCCATGCGAACGTTCAAACCAGACCTTCAACAACTCGGTATTTTCCGGATCAGGGAGGCAAAGCCCGATATCCCCGTTATAGAGATCAAGACTATATTCGTTCCTGGTGACCATCACAGGTCTGCCGGGATACCACTCTGCGGCCATACGGCCATAGCCATTTTCTCTCAGATATTTTTCAACCCTTTCATTTATTCCATCCACTCCCGTTGGCCCATGGCGCAGGGCACAGAGAATCTTAAAGGAATGAAACATTTTAAACAATTCCTTGTATGCATCAACTGTCGCTGCGCCTTTGACAGCTTCCATATAGCTGCAGTAACGTTTTCCGCCATATTCTGCCGCGTCACTCTGCAGTAAAGAGATATTCTTCGGAAAGTCGCTGACCATAATGTTCCAGGCCTGCAACGAATCGCCCCTGTTAATAGCCCCGGCAAAACCTTTTATGCCTCTATCAAAGCGATAGCTTCGTTGCAGCTCAACGGTATTTCCAGGCAGGGCAGTGATCATATCGGCAAGTACGGTTCCCGATTCCACGGAGGCAAGCTGATCCTTGTCACCAAGAAGAATCAAACGGCTGCCGGGACGAAGGGCATTGACCAGTTTGCTCACAAGGGCCAGATCCACCATGGAGGCCTCATCGACCACCACCACATCATGAATTAAGGGGTTGGCTTCATTGTGATGAAAGAATGGTGAGAAATGTTTCACCCCAAGAAGCCGATGCAGAGTTGAGGCCTTATCCGGGATAGTTGCCAGAATAGAATCATCAAGAAGCAGTCCCCGGGCGGAAGTCGTAATGGATTCCTGAAGCCGCATAGCGGCTTTCCCGGTGGGAGCAGCAAGGGCAACCTTTAATCTGCCACCCGTTGCGCTCTGGAGCAGAGCAAGAATTTTCACCACGGTTGTGGTCTTTCCTGTCCCCGGCCCTCCTGATATAATCAGAAAGTTTTGGTGCAGTGCCTGAATGGCAGCTAGTCTCTGGTAGTCAATTTCATTCTCTTCCCCTAGGCCAAACAGGGCATTGAGCAGTATTTCACTTACAGGGAGTTTATCAGAAACTGACACAATCCTTCCAATTTTATCCGCAAGGGACTGCTCATATTCAAAAACCCGCTGCAGATAGAGATGGTTTTCAACAAGACACAGGGGTTTTCCTCCCGTCTCAGCCTCCCCATCCCAGGCAAGAGCAGACTTTGTGATAAGCCCTATCTCATGATCAGTCACGGGAAGGCAGGAATCGCCGGCAGCCATATTTATCGACAGCCTGCAGACAATCTCTTGAAACTGCTCGCGTTCCTGATCCACAAGCCCGGAACGATTGGCCAGAAATTTCGCAAATTGACTGTCCAGCAGCCGAACTGCTTTTTCCTGTATCATTTCGCCCCCAGACAGGTATACAAGGTGTCCAGTACCGTAAGCGCCGGCCTGTCAAAGAACAGACCATTTCCAGGAATCTCCGGACTCATGCCCCTGGCAAAAAGATAGTACACTCCGCCAAAATCCTCTTCATACGTATAGCCGGGAAGGGTCGCCAGCAGATAACGGTGCATCACCAGAGTATAAATCCAGTACTGGAGACCATAGTTGTGATCATACATGGCGCTTACCAGACGATCCGTGCTGTAATCACTCAAATGAGGGCCGAGATAATTGGTCTTATAATCCATAACATAATACTTTCCCCAATGACGACAGACCAGATCAATAAATCCGGTAAGATAACCCTTGAGCATCCTCTCTTGGATGGGCTGCACCACGGCCGAGAAACGAAGTAATTCATTGATTCGTTCAGTGGACTCCTCACGGAGGTGAAAATAAAATGGCATCTCTTTTAACACATCACGGTCATCAAGCTCTGCGAGGGAAAACATCTTTTGCTCATCGCTGTGCTGCAGCGGTGATCGTGTCACATCCCGCAGCAAATGCATAAGCTGTTCGCTGTCGGCATCTACCCCAAAACGACTGCACTGCCCTTCACATTGGGCCGCATAATCAGCATCACCTGCAAGCATGGCAAAGGAATAATCCTCCAGTAAACCATGGACCACATTGCCAAGAGCTGCCCCCAGAGGAAGTGTATGAATTTTTGGAGATTCTGCATCAGACTCCGTCGCTGTTTCTGCGGGTACAGATCCGGCAGTCGAATGCCCGGATCCGGCAAGGGCCGAATAACTGGTCATCAGCCATTCTCCTGGAAGCGATGTCCTGGAAAAAACTCTACAGGCAAGATCTGGCTGTTGTTGCTCTCTCGGTGCAAGCCACGACTCTTCTTCAGTAAGGGCCGCCACCGATTGGAGTTCCACGGAGTCATCAATACAAAGCTTTCTAAAACGCTCCGTCTGTTCATCTATTGTCTGGCAATCCTTAAGGGACAGAACCCAGGCCAATGCTGATTCCCTTGACGCCATGTCAAAACGTCCGCCACGGACATCGGCCCAGAACACATAACAACGACTGCTGGCTCTCGTTACAGCCACGTAGAGCAGCCTTGCCTCTTCTGCCAATTCCTCCGTCAATGCTGTCTCACGTCTTTTCTGGAAATCCGCCGAACCCAGATCAGCCACCCGGTTATTCTCTCTATCATGATAGGATATGCAGTCTTGTTCCTGTTTGAGAAAGCCCGGACGATGCCAGAGATAGGGGCAGAATACAATGGGATATTCGAGCCCTTTTACCGCATGCATGGTCACCACTTTTACAGCCTGTTCATCACTTTCAAGACGCAACTGGGCATGTTCGTGATGCTCGGCGGATTCCACCTGCATGGACAGATACTTGAGGGTATGGAAAAGATGCAGGTTATCCTGACTTTCCTTTTCCTGGAGCAGTTCAACAAGATGTTGAAAATTTGAGATCTGCCGTTCCGCAAGGGGGAATGTACAGAGCATCTCAAAAACTGACTCCCGCACAAAAAGGCTGTTCATCATGGCGAGGATGCCCTTTTCCTCCCAGAGACGGTGATAGCCATGAAAACGCTCCTGCCACGCATCAAATTCCTGTTCATCATGTATCTGCCTGTACAGTTCAAGCCCATTCATCCCAAACCATTTACAGCTCATGGCACTGCGTAGCAAACGAACATCCGAAGGGGTTGCAACGGCCTCTATCACCAGCAGCAGATCGCGACTTTCGCGTGTTTCAAAAACGGTTTTTTTACTGAAGACAACGGCCGGAATACCACGAAGAGCCAAAGTCTCCTGAAAGGATTCAGCCTGCCTGTTACTGCGTACAAGGATGGCAATATCTCCTGCTGCCACCTTTCTTTTTTCACCTGTATCTGTGAGCAGAGATCCGTCTCGGAGCAGCTTCTTGATTTCCGCGACCACATATAATTCAAGCCGTTCCCGTATTTTCCCTGATGTCCATGGCTTTACTCCATCCTCATCCGGGGATTCCAGACTGCAGTAAACCATGGCCGCCTGTGGAGTATCATCCTGCCATAGTTGCCAGCAGTCGTCAGGCTTTGCTGCAGCCACCCGGTTATAGCTCAAATCAGGACTAACAAAGGCATCCGCCCTCTGGAGGAAAAGATCATTTACAGCAGCAACCAGCCGTGGATTAGAACGATAATTTCTTTCGAGTCCCAAAAGAGCATCGGCAGATTTTCTTGCCTGAAAATACGCGGCAATATCGGCCCCTCGAAATTTGTATATGGCCTGTTTAGGATCACCAATAAGATATAAAAAATGGTCTTTTGCATTGCCGCCAAAGAGGCTTGAGAAAATGCGATACTGGGCAGCGTCGGTATCCTGAAATTCATCAATTAAGGCAACCTGAAAACGACTGGCCAGTACTCGCTGCAGATCTTTTCGCCTCGGACCATCGAGTGCCCTGGCAAGAGAAATAACAAGATCGTCAAAAGAGAAACGTCCCAGGGAAAGCAGTCGTTCACGGAGTCCGGTCTGCAATTCAATAGCAAGATTGATACGAAGAGCGAGAACTGCTGTGTTAGAGCTTTCAAGAAATGTTTCCAGGATGGTGTCAGCCAGAGGAAACGGTTCCAAAAACGCCTGTTTTTTCACCTCGCCACGCAGTTTGGTGCCGTTGAGTTGCTCCATAAGAGCTGAACGTCCGAGAAACTCAATATTTGCGGGTACATGCTGTTCCTCCCCAGAAAAAAACAGTTCACATTGCTGCCACCAGTGCCCAAAATTCTC
Source organism: uncultured Desulfocapsa sp. (assembly GCA_964538055.1). Lineage (GTDB taxonomy): Bacteria > Desulfobacterota > Desulfobulbia > Desulfobulbales > Desulfocapsaceae > Desulfocapsa. The sequence goes on from CAZIDU010000029.1 coordinate 22,228, forward strand.
ACTGAACGGTTTTTTAAATTTCCCCTCCTCAAAAGCCTTCAGAAAACAGTCATGAAGGGAATCAAACGTTCTCTGCCACCACTCCGCAAGCCCTGTAAAAGCAGAATCCACGACTTGCAGTGCTTCAGAAACGGGAATTCTCTCAGCAGGCGCTATACGATCTTCAGCTCCGACTCCCTTAACGGTTTTATACAGGGCGTCGGGATTTGAAAAATGACTGAGAAACAGGGAACAATGAAAGCTCGACAATTCATACATCTGCCTCCGCCAGTAATCTGCCACCAGCTCACTTCGTATCTGACTGATATCGGCAGTAAGCTCCATATCAAAAAGCTGTCCAGATTCCAGAGCCTGTTCCTGAAGCATTCGCTGGCAAAAACCATGAATCGTGAACACTGCAGCCCGATCCATATCAAGCAGGGCAACTTCAAGACGGGCGATGGCAAGTGCTTTATCAGGAAGACTCTCCAGATACACACGAAGCGCAGAGTCCTCACTACTCGTCGGCCCATCAATGAGCAGGTTTCTGGCCTCAAGCAGTCGGGTGCGAATCCTTGAGCGCAGCTCCTCGGTTGCAGCACGGGTGTAGCTGACCACCAGCAGTTCTTCAACAACCACTTCAAATTCCACGACAAACCGCAATACCAGCATGGCGATGGCGTAGGTTTTCCCGGTTCCGGCACTGGCCTCCACCACGCTCACGCCTTTCTTGAGGTCGGCAGATGCGGCATCAAATGCACTAAATTTTTCTGACATGTGCCCTCTTCCAGATAGACTCGTAAAACCAGTTGCAGAGGACAGAAAATTCCTGTCCCAAATATCTTTCCAGACTCTGCCCCTGGTAAAGCATTTCCCATTCGGCTTCAAAACCGCTATCCAGAGACTTCTCAACGGTTTGTGTGGCCTTGACGATGGGATCGGTTCTTCCCCTCTTTTCATTTTCCACGACCTGCACGGCATAGGCAAAAACAGCCTCAACCATCAGCATGGATGGAGCCTGCTGCCCTCCCTGAAAAAGAGTAAGCAACTCTCTAAGATCCTCTTCTGTTACACTTGCAGCGGGAAAGACCAGTTCCATATCCTTCGTCAGCAATCTGGTTTCCCTGGCATCATGGAGACAGATGGCAGAGAGACAGTGGTGAAGCCAGGCCCTGAAGACATCGCCTCCTTTTAGACCTGTATAGCGAAAGAGAAAAGAACCGTTGCCATAAAAGGAACCTATCTTCCCAGATATATGCATATCACAGAAGTCCCCATCGATGTACCTGTCCTCTTCACTTCCAACTGCCTTTTGTGTTGTTACAAGCTCCACAAAATAGCGGAGTTCCTTTTCTTTTTCGGCAAAACTGATATCCCCCGGTGTGCCAAGGGGCCAAAGCCCTGAAGCCTGCATTTGCTGCTGCAACCGCTGTCCGGTCCCACTGATCCCGCCATCGACCAGATCCTGCTCCGCCAGATACTTCTGAAGAGTATCGAGAACGAAGGGTTCATGTTCCTCCATGGACAGCGCATACCTTCCAAGATGAATCCCTAAAATATCACGAACAAAATATCTTTGTGGATTTCGGAAAAATGAAAAGAGTTCTGTAACCGTACAGGACTCTCTTCTCTCGACCTCTATTCTCTCTTGCCACCATGGCTCAGGGGTATCATTTTTTTTCTGTAATGCTGAACACACTCCCATTAACTGCCTGTTGTAACTAAACAACCCACCGGCCCCGTCAAAATAGGAAGAGGAAAATCCGTGGAGTGGGTGAATATCTATTAATTCCTTGGCTCCATAAAATGCTGCAATCTCACTCAACTCAGAAACAACAACCGATGGAGGCAGAGTATCATTACTTCGAATCGACTGCCCCACGTAGCTCAGATAAAGACTCTCACGCGCCGAAAGGATGGCTTCCAGAAACTGATACCTGTCATCACTCCTGCGGGATCTATCCCCGGGAATGGGATTATCACCCAGCAGATCAAAGGGTGGATGAAAATCATTTTTTGGAAATACGGTATCGTTCAATCCAAGAAGACACACCTTCCGGAACGGGATGGAACGCATGGGCAGCATGGAACAAAAGGTCAGCTGACCGCGTAAAAATCCTGCACTGGAGCGTTTTTCCTCAGCAACCCTCTGCATCCAGGAACGAATCACCTCAAAACTCACCCCTGCCCGGTGCAGATCCCCATACTCCAGGCCAAGGTCGGTGAGTATTCCGTACAGTTCCACCAAACCATCATTGTCAACGGTCACAAAAAGACGATCCACAAAACCGGTAAGGATCCCTGCCCATTCTGCAAGGCTATGGGACTTTGAAAACTGCTCCGTGGCCTCCTCGAGCAGTTCACTGAAAAACGTCAGGCCACCAAGGGGAGTGGCCATTCCTCCCTCAATATCCGGGTATGGCAGAATACTGCTACCATCTCCAGCATCTCCGGTTGCATAGCCCATCAGAAGACGGTCAAGGCCACTGCGCCAGGTACATTCGTCTCTTCCCGGCAGCCCCATATCCTGTTTCTGCTTACCCGACATCCCCCAGCGGATACCAGACGAAACCACCCAGTGACGAATCAACTCAAGTTCATCCTTATGAATCTCAAATCGTGGGTACACCTCTTCACGCTCCAGGAGATCAAGCACCTCGCCCCAGCCAAAGCGACCGGAACAGAGACTCAGAAACTGGAGATAAACGGCAAGAAATCGATTACTCAGCGAGGGGTTCCTGTCTGCTATGGAGTGGGGAATATCATGAAAAACAGCAGGAATCATCCCGCTATAGTCTTGAATATCAGGAGCCATAACGACAATATCTTTCAGTGCCAGATCAGGTTCTTCATCGAGCCAGTACAGGATACGATCTTTTAATATCATCAACTCCCGATGGGGAGAGTGCGCAGAAACAACGACCACGGAGCCATCCTTGTCAAGGGGATCCTCGGGAATGGCAACCTCACCCTTCAACAGATCCGACTGTATTTTATGCAACAGACATGGCTTGTTTTTATCAAAGGGATCTGCGAAACTTGGGTACTCGCCTGCAAACTGAACATCCTCCAGAAGCATATTCTGGAATTCCCTACCCTGCTGACACAGGGAGACGAGAAGGGGATGACCCACCTGGCTCTGTTCTACTACCTGTTTGCCATGCCGCAGAGCCGAAATGTCCTTTCTTAGCTGTGCCTGCCGGCCAATCTGATCGCCCCAGAAAGTTTCACAAGGGGATAAAAGATAAAAATGTACATCACAATGATTGGCCAGGGCCCGGAGACAGTTCAAGAGTATGGGCGGAAGACTGTGCAGTCCAAAAACAGAGAGACGCCTGGGCAACAGCTCACCAAAGTCGGTATCCGATTCCAGCTTTTGGATGAAATCGCGGAGAAAGAGGCCTCGATGCCTTGAATGACCGATGACCTCACGCAGCATATTCCAGAGTTCCATCTGGTACTTTTCAGCTGGGTTTTTCGTGGCAAGTTTTCCATGCTCCCAGCCCTCAATCATGGCGAGACGCATAATCTGGTACTGATCGAGAATATTTGCCAGTTGCTGAGCAAGCTGATACCGTTTCATACCGCTTGTATCCCCGGCAACATAACGACTCAATTCTGCAAATGTATCATTTTCGGCACCGAGATCACGAAAAATATTTTCGAGATACCAGCAGAGCTTGTCCCGTGCATAATCTTCCGGGCCGGACTCCACACTAAGACGGTCTGCCATCAGTGCGAAAAAACGGGTGGGCAGCATGTACTCATAGTTACACCATGAGACGAAGCGCTGCGACAGGCTCTGGGAAAGCATGCGCTCCATCCCCTGACTCTGAATCAAAAAATACTCGGGACTGAAGGGATCACGTCCACCATCAAGCCGTAATACTTCAGCAAGCTGACGAACAAGATTCTCAGTTCTATTGGAGAGATGAAGATAGAACATAGCTTCTAAAAATGGAGTTTAAATAATCAGGAGTTTCTTGACTCGAATACGTTTATACTTACAGTACAGCAACAAAAAACACTAACCAATAACATATACTCCAATACCCATGCAAATACGTACTGCCAGACTAAGCGACCTTGAGCAGATAGTAAACATCTACAACCAGGCAATTTCAGAAGGAAACTGCACTGCCGATACCGAAGCGCTCACGGTGGCCGATCGGCAGGAGTGGTTTGCAAATCATACTCCTGAGAAGTATCCAATTTATGTTATTGAGGAAGAGACAGGTGCCCCCATCATCGGATGGTGCAGTCTCAGTGCCCATCGAAGGGGCAGGATGGCGTTAGCAAATGTGGCTGAAATCAGCTACTATGTGGATAAAAACCATAGAGGCAAAGGCGTTGGCAAACACATCATGATGCACGCATTACAGGAAGCACCAAGACTTGGCCTTCACAATCTCTTTGCCATTCTGCTTGATACAAATCAGATAAGCGTTGCCCTTCTTGAAAAGAACGGGTTTTCACAATGGGGACACCTTCCTGAGATTGCGGAATTTCCAGATAGAATTTGCGGGCAGTATATTTATGGCCGAAAGGTCTGACAGTCTGTATCCAGGTACCCGATAAACGTATTTAAAATGCTATAATTTAGCATTATGTTGCAGTTTCATGCCAGCATCACTCAAAAAAACAAACCTCATCCATATTCTCCTTCACTGGCACCTGTCATCTGATCCAGTAGATCCAATAGATCTAATAGCCGGATTTCTCATGTTTTTCACCACATGAGTGTAAATCATAGTGGTTTCCACATTCGTATTTCCAAGATAATCCTGAATTTGTCGAATATCTACGCCATTCAGTAAGAGGTAAGTAGCAAAACTATGCCGCAGAGTATTAACTGATGGGGGGGGGCACAAGATCAGCCTCCCGAACGATCTTCTTCATCGCATTTTGAATAGCGCCGTCACTCACATGGTGGCGTCTAGTTTTTTTTACTTCGAGGATCAACTGATAGTCTGGCACTGGGAAATTAAATGGTTTCATGTCCCCTGAATCCCAGAGAAATATGGGAAAACATATCAGAAGAGAGCCGGTGGTAAGATTAAGTATTTATGAAAAATTGCAACCATTATCTTCTTCCTTCTTCTCAGCGACAAGGAGAGGGCGGGGCAGTTTTTAAAGTGTGAAGCCGAGATCGGAGATGCACAGTAGGCATCTCAACCTGGGCTAAATTGAGAAATTCCTGAGATTGGATGTGGCAATGTCAACCCGGAATCACTACAGCATTTTTTGGGAAACAGCTCGACTTCTGAAGACAATGGATTCGGCAAAATCGGCTGGGCATATTTTTTAACCAGAGATCAGTTTCTTGCCTGATCGTTGAGATTATGTATACCTAAAGCAATATTGAAAAACCCTGAATTTATGCCTCTGGCAAGCTATCATCAAGCAATGACCTGACTTATGACCTTGGAAAGTTCTTTTAGTTGATATGGTTTTACAATTGCGGAGCAGAAGCCATAGTCTCTATAATTTGCCATGACAGGGTCGTTTGAATAACCACTTGAAACAATTATTTTGGCATTAGGGTCAATATTAAGAACTTCCCGCACTGCTTTTTCTCCACCCATGCCTCCAGGGATAGTCAAATCCATGATTACCAGATCAATGTTGTCTGAACCCATGGAGTCCTGATACAATTTCACAGCTTCCACCCCCTCAGCTGCCAGAATGACGTTATGTCCCAATCTGGTTAACATCGCTTTGGCTATGTCCCTCACCATCTCATCATCATCCATTATCAAAATGTTCGCTTGTGCTGAAGGTTTTATGGGCGCTTTAGATTTCTGGCTTTTCTCGCTCTCATGTCCTGAGGCCGGAAGATACAGAGTGAAAGTAGTACCAACACCAGGTGAAGATTCTACCGAAATGTGACCACCATGTTTGATGATTATGGAGTGTGTTATCGCAAGTCCTAGTCCACTACCTTCCTGTTTGGTTGAAAAATAGGGGTCAAAGATTTTTTCTACTATATTGGCTGACATACCGATTCCCTCATCTCGGATGTATATTTTCACAAATAATCCTTTTGGCAAAGTAGAGGTGTTGGGAGTCTCAATGGAGGAAACATTCTCACAAGTGACAGTGATAATCCCGCCTTCTGGCATAGCATGACTTGCATTAAGGACAATATTTTGGATTACCTGGCTGATTTGACCTTTATCAATGTCAACAAGCCGCAAATTGTCTGGAATATCAAATCGGCAGGCAACCTTGTCTCCGTGAAGGACAAAATTAGCTGAATCTCTAATAACTGTATCCAGAGACGCTACTTCTTTAACAGGTTCGCCTCCCTTGGCAAAGGTCAACAATTGCTGGGTCAGGTCTTTGGCTCTGATTGATGCTTTCTCAGCTTCAGATAGGAGTTTTTTCGTGTCATCTTTTAGGTCTGTATCGAAAAGGGCCAGATTGATATTACCCAAAATAGCGGTGAGAATATTATTAAAGTCATGGGCGATTCCTCCGGCCAAAATGCCGATTGACTCAAGTTTTTTGACCTTAAGTAGTTCTTTTTCTGTCCTAGCCTGCTCGGTAACATCTCTAAAGACAAGAACCACCCCGACAACATTACTTTCAGAATCAAGAATTGGGGCTCCACTATCAGCAATACTTCGTTCAGTGCCATCTTTTGCGACCAAAAGGGTATGGTTGGCAAGCTCTACAATCTGGCCACTGTTGATCACTTTGGTCACAGGGTTCTCACACGCCGATCTGGTCTGTTCATTGATAATATTAAAGACTTCAGCCAAAGGTCTTCCGACAGCCTCTTCATTAGTCCAGCCGGTAAGATTTTCAGTGATTTTGTTCAGTAAAACAATATTTCCAAATATGTCCGTTGTGATGACACCATCACCAATGCTTCGCAAGGTTACAGCAAGCCTCTCTTTTTCGGCTGCCAGTTTTTTTTCAGCCTGCTTTCTTTCAGTGATGTCTCGAACAAAGGAGCAATTATATTCTTTCCCTTCATATTCCATAAAGGTAGCCATAACTTCTACAGGGAAGAGTTTGCCTGCCTTTGTTTTATGAAATGTCTCAACATGAATTGAACCTTTTTCTTTCAAATCTTGCCAATGGCCGGCCCAGGCGGCAGGTGGGAAGTCTGGGGCAAAATCGCTGACAGTCATTGCCATAAGTTCTTCACGGGAATAGCCAAGGCTTTTACAGGCAGCATCATTTACATAGAAAAAATTTCCATCCTGTCTACTCCAAAATGCACTATCGGTACTACGATCTATGGCAGATTTCGTAAAATAAAGGGACTCTTGTGCTTGTTTACGATCATTAATATCCCTGGTTACGGCAATAACATAACGCTGACCACTAAATTCGGTGTATTTCAAAGCCACATGCCCCCAAAAAAAGGTGCCGTCCTTTTTTCTGCATAGCCACTCAAAGCTCTGTGGGCCATGCAATACAGCATTATGAACTCTACTTCCGGCTTCCTCAATGGTAAAGGGGGGCTCACCGGAACTGAGACTGCCCACATCGACCAGAAGAGCCTCCTCATAAGTATAGCCAAACATGTCCAGCATTCCTTGATTGACATCAAGAATCTTTCCGGTGACGGCATCATGGATGAAGATAGCGTCGCTTGGGGCATTGTAGATCTCCCTGTATCGCTCTTCTCCCTCTAGAAGGTGCCGATTGGCTATCTGCAGGTTATCAACATTTTCTTCCAATATTTTTCTTGTGTTGATTAATTTTCCAGTCATTTTGTTAAACGCAGCAGCAAGCATTCCAATCTCGTCTTTTTGTGATTCCTCAGCTTGCACTTCAAAGTTTTCGTCAGCAATATTATGCGCTACTCCGGTTAGCCTGATAATGGGCCGGGTAATGTTTTTTGCAAGATAAAATGATAAGCACACTATCAAACTTATTGCACCAGCAAGGATACTGAATAACAGCATTTTCATCCTGACAAGGGGGGCAAGAGTTTCCTCTTTATCAATTTTAACGACTACACCCCAATCGAATTCTTCGATGTGTCTGGTGGCTGCAAGAACAGGTATCTTGCGATAATCAGTTGCATTTGTCAGCAGTTCTCCTTTACCTGAAAAGGACCGATTGATAGGTATGTGAGGATCATCCTTGGGAATAATTAATCGGAGTGCTGCCTGACTGTCAAACCGAGTTGGCATGATAAAAACAGTGTCACCATTAGTATTCTTCGCAGCCAAAACGGTTTCGCCTGTCTGACCTAATCCCGTGTAATCACTTATAGCATTGACCATGCTGTCAACTTTAGTATCAATCAAAATCACTCCCAGAAATTTGTTTTCCAAGCAGAGTGGTCCGGCCAGGTGCAGTGAAAGACTCTGGTCCGTATCAAGAGAGAACAGGTCAACCTTATTCCCTTCCTTGCCCTTGGCAAAACTATCTCCATGGAGATGTTCATTCTCATGACGGGATGAATCACTTGAGGCTACAATTACTCCATCTGGGGAGTAGACAGAGATATGTTTAAAGTCAAGGATAGATTCCTTGGCATCACGAAGGATTTTATTCATTTTATCCTGATGCTGTTGGTCAGAACTGCTTAAAAATCTCTCAAGACTGAGGCGCAACTGGGTTCGACTTGCTACAAGTTTAAGCCTTTCAGCATTCTGCTGGGCTATATCATGAATTCTATTTTGTTGGATGGACGCTACGGATTCTAGATGGTTTAAAATATTATGGCTCAGCGCTTTTTTTTCACTGCTGTAGAAAATAATATTGGTGACGACTAGCAACGGAATAGACAGAGCAAGAAAAGCTAGTATCAGTTTAGATTGAATTTTCATAGGGATAGAAGATGTTGCATTATTGGACAAAGCCCCATTCGGGGGGTTGTTTAGTGTATTATCTTGGGCTTTATGAATTGATTTCCTATCAAGGATATACACCCACGAAGCCCTTAGTGTCTGAGAGCAAAAAATGGGTTGTTTCACCAACTGTCATAAGGTGGCTAAGGTGTAAAGAGAACCGCCATAACCTATAAAATTATAAGTACTAATTTCTTATCAAGAACGATAGCTATCTTCAAAAAGGTTATCACAAAAATTGATGGATGTGAAACTTAAATTCAGGCAGATGATCAGAGACAAGAAGCAGATAAACAGATAGAGATATCCACTGGCGCTCTCAAGCCAGGACGCATGACGGGGAGCTTGAGATGTTTCCTGATGATATGCCCTATAGCTAATTCCTCCATGGCATCACCTGTATAGATATGATGCCATGGAATGTTAGTTGTTCCCAGGATCACATTCGAGCTTATGGTGAAGAACAGCATGACGATCTGTGAAATTTTCAACCTCAGGCATATGAGACCCAAGAAAGATATTTAACCATCCAGAACCCGAAAAATGGAAGAATTGGAGAGATGCTTTATGTTCCACGAAAATTACTGGTAAGGTTAACCGATTACGTAAAAGGCTATGATATTGGGGTGGTTTTACGGTTAGTGGTGTAGAATAAGGGCGGGAAATACTCCTCACTCTTAATAGCAACAGTAGTAGTGTAATTATTAAGGATTATTTAAAATTGAAGACCTTATCATTGCCAGCCTTAACAGAGGTTGCTCATTTTTGGTCAAGCACTTCTCCCACAGCATCGATAAGCTCATTGCCCTGAATCGGTTTGACCACATATTTACTGATTCCCATCTCCAGTGCCTCTTCCTTTGTTACCAAATCGCTGTGACCGGTGGACATGATAACAGGCATGTCAGGTTTTATTTTATGCACTTCTCTGGTCAGTTCCACACCGCTCATATTCGGCATGGTCTGATCCGTAATAAGCAGATCAAACTGTTCCGGCTGGGCACGTATTTCCTCCAGAGCTTCTTCACTGTCAGTTATGGCGGTGACTGTATACCCGGCATACTCCAGGCGTCTTTTGTTTAGCCGGACAAGCAGCTCTTCGTCATCAACAACAAGAATCCGCCCACTGCCCTTGGGTAATGGAGCTTCACTTCTTTGCGTTGTTACCTCATCATCTTTATCGGCTAAGGATTCTTTCAATGCCGGGAGATAGAGATAAAAGGTGCTACCCTGTCCCAGTGTACTCTCTACCCTGACGAAGCCTTTGTAGTCCTGGACAATGCCGTGAATAACAGCAAGGCCGATACCGGAACCTTCTCCCACCTCTTTAGTGGTGAAATAGGGTTCAAAAACTCTTTGCATGGTTTTTGTATCCATACCATGGCCAGTATCACTGACCGAAAGTAAAACAAAGAAACCGGCAGCAACATTCTCGTAGGCTTCAACGTCTTCAGCATTTAGGTCTTCACGAGACAACTTTATGGTCAAAGTTCCCTTTTGCTGGTCCATGGCATAGAGAGCATTGGAGCAGAGATTGACCATGATCTGATGGATGCCTGTCGGGTCTGCCTGAATGTTTCCACATTTCTTGTCAATATACTCTTCTATTGTAATAGTGGCCGGCAATGTGGCTCGCAGCATCTGAAGTGCTTCTTTGACAATTGGATGGGGAGTCAGGGTTTGTAGGTGATGCTCTTTTTTGCGGCTGAAAGTGAGGATCTGTTTGACAAGATCAGCAGCCCTGCTTCCTGACTGGATAACCATATCAATATCTTTTTCAATAGGACTACCGACAGGAAGCTCCTGCTTAACAAATTGAGAATAGCCCAACATAGCCGAGAGGATATTATTAAAATCATGGGCAATGCCGCCAGCCAGAGTACCGATAGCTTGCATCTTATGAGCCTGAAAAAGGTCTTCTTCAAGTCGTTTTTGTTCCGTTATGTCTTTGGCAATGTGGACAAGATATTGCAAGTCGCTATTTTCATCTGTTATTACAGAAGCGCCTACAAGAAAAATTTTGTCTAGGTTCTCATGCTGTATTATTTCCGAGTGATTTGCTATGTCCTGACGTGTTTTTTCCAGAGGACATCCATGACATGGTGTGGTGATACCACGAAAGATTTCATAACAATACTTACCGACAAGAGCTCCGTAACCAACTTCAAAAAAGTCATATGCAGCTTTATTAGCCCGGACAATGCGCATATCTTTGTCCTGAATGGTAATAATGTCAGGGATTGCATCAAAGGTGGAGACCCATTCTTTTTTAGATCTTTCCAGAGCATTCAATATCTTTTTTTGATCTGAAAGATCAATAATAACCGTCAAAGCCCTTGTTGCTTCATTAGGAGTAGAATATAAAGGACAAATCGTAAGCATGGCTGGAAACTGCTCCCCGTTTTTCCGCAGCAGAATCATCTCGCCTTTGAATCCAACCGCCCCCTGTCTTAATTTTGTTTTGATTTCTAGAAAACGGTCGGTATCATTCTTTCTATGGTAAATATCCACCTTACGGCCAATCGCTTCTTCTTTTGAATAACCGAGAATTGCTTCGGCACCAGGGCTGAACGAAAGTATGGTTGACTTGTCAATGGCTAGATCTGTAGTAATGAACCCAATGTTGCTGGTGGCTTGGTAAATTGCCTGTATATTATCATGTTTCTTTCTCAGAATCGCCTGTGTGGCTTTCCGCTTCTCCTGTTGATGGGCTGTTTGAATAATTTGTGCGGTTGAGTTGGCTAAATTTTGCATAATTGCGTGGAGTTCTTCAGAAATCTCATAATCAGCAAAAAAACCCAGTACTCCATTAACATTCCCCTTGTGATCACGTAACTGATATCCGGCAAAAGAAACCAATCCAAGCTCTTTGACCCAGGCATGGTTGTGCACACGCTCGTCGTGGGCGGCATCATTTGTCAGGAAAGTATGTTCTTTGCCGGAAGCGATACGACCAATTTTGTAGCAGTCATAAGGTACTCTGGCGTGTCCTCCATTACAATGGGTATACCTCCCGGAACTAGCTACCAGATGGAGACACCGAGATCGATGACGACAATAATGTTGGTTGGTTGCGGTAAGGGCATGTGGGCATCCTGATTCACAAAGGTCACCAGGCAAGATGAGCCAGATACGGCAGAAATCAACCTTAAAGGTGGAGACAACCCCGTCACAGATACGTTTTAATTTCTCGGTAACAACTTCTGTAGAAAACAACGAATCATAAATGGCATTAACCCCTTCATGCCACTGTAGGAGTTGAACTGTATCTTGTCGTTGATGTAACATGTATTAGTGTATTACCTCATTATGTGACACAGAAAGGAAGAAGCGATACAAGAGAATGACCGTTTCTCATTCTATGAAATAGAAAGCAAACATTCAACTAAGATTTGCAGTGGTAAGATCAATAGGCAGTAAAAAAAAGAAAATTGAGCTTCTTCTTGATTCCTCTTCCCTCTCAAAAATGAATCACCATTCAACAAAACATGACTCCAGTAAATTTCATATAGGTAGAAATACCCATATTTGCACTTTTCTTGAAAAGAATTGCATCTTAAGAGAATAGCCTTGGCAAGGTCAACCATCAGGCAAGATAGGCTGGTTAAGATGTTTCCTGATTCTCAGCGACAAGGAGAGGGCTGGGCAATTTTTAATTGTGACGATGGACCGCTTCTGTACCTGGCTTGCAAGTTGCCTAAAATGCCTGAAGGGGGCAGAGAAAAACAAATATCTTCTTTCGCCATCTCAAGGATCGCCCTCTTTGATGCTTCGTAATGCCCTGAGGTAAGATATATTTAAACCCCGCCCTATTTTCCCGCGCCCCGTGGTACACGATCTAATTTTATTCCAACCATTTTATCCTTTGTACACTGGGCAATTTGAACAGGAATCAGTTATGGTTGTGAGGGTTGCTACCGTAGAGTGGCGTTTCATTAAAGCTGAACAATAGCAAAATTTATTAGAAATACGCATGGCACTCTTGAAATACGTAACTTCCGTTTTTTATTAAACAAAGGGATGGTAATAATGTCTATACGTGCACTTATAGTAGGAAGTATAATCTTAGCCATTGGTGTTTATATGGCTATACAGGCTCGCAAAAAAACTGCTCTTCTTGAAAAATATGAATTTGAGAATCGATCTTCAAGCGGAGTGGTCAAATTTGACAATATAGAACTATCTCAAACTCATGAAGCTAATAAAGGTCTGTATAAAGTCCTCACCTTTATAGGATATGCTGTAGGACTTGTGGGTGTAGCTCTTCTGGTCGCGGGACTTGGCCTCTGATCTTATACTAAGAATTGACAGGATCAGATATTGTTGACCAACTGTTTCTAGGCCACTCTGCAGATATGAATTCAGGACAACAATACATCCCTGTTCGCAGGGAAAAATCAGTTATTTTGTGAATAGGGAAAGTGGCGACTGTGCTTACCTACACTTCCCCCTACAAACAGGGAAATATTGACGTTTCACATGCGCAATGGTATGATTTTCCCATAAGCAGCTTTTTTTCCCATTAAACAGGGGAACATATGTGTAAGCAATTAGCAAATATCATTCTATTCCATAGAAAACGTAGTGGTTTGACGCAGCTTCAACTTGCAGAAATGGCTGGCGTTGGCAAAAATATGGTTTATGAATTGGAAAACGGAAAACAGAGTGTACAGTTGAATAACCTCTTGAGAATTCTGAAGGTGCTTAACATTGAACTGACTTTTCAAGGCCCGCTCCGTGATGTTTTTTTGAAGGAGTACCCAGATGCAGATTGCTGATGTTTTTTTTCAGGATATCTTGGCTGGACAGCTCACTCCTTCGCAAACTAAAGGTGGATTTTGTTTTTCTTATTTACCTGATTATACAGGCCCTCCAATTTCGCAAACCATGCCCGTACGAAACGGCTCTTTTGAGTTTGAAAGTTTTCCCCCTTTTTTTGATGGACTGCTGCCAGAGGGGTTCCAGCTCGAGGCATTGTTGCGGCAGAGAAAACTCGATAGGAATGACTGCTTTGGTCAATTACTGCTGGTGGGGGCAGATACCGTTGGCGCAGTATCAGTGCGGGAGCATCTGGAAGATGACTAACCATCCATGAATCGTTGTCCTATTACCTACCAGGCTTGTGATGGACGATATTCTACAAAAGGGTTGAAACTCCTCTCAAGAAACCTGACAGAGTTAAAAGAATTGCCCTTTTCTGCGCAGGAATTACGTCGTGAAGCCGCAGCACGTTCAGACAAAATATCCATTCAGGGTGTTCAGCCAAAACTTTCCGCACGATTGAATGTAAAAAAACAACAATTTGAGATATGTGATAGGTATGGGCACTATATTCTGAAACCACAGATTGCAGAATACCAGGAAGTACCTGAAAATGAAGACCTTACCATGCGACTTGCTCATCTTGCAGGGATTGAGGTACCTCTACATGGTCTGCTATATGGTCGCAACAAGGAGTTAACGTATTTTATTCGCAGGTTTGATCGGATGGGGCGTAACTCTAAAATTCATGTCGAAGATTTTGCCCAGCTTGCAGAATTATCCCGTGACACAAAATATCGATCAAGCATGGAAAAAGTTACTGGCTTGATAGAAAAATACTGCACTTTTCCTGTTATTGAAAAGCTCAAGTTATTCCGACTGACTCTGTTCTGTTTTCTGATTGGCAACGAGGATATGCATCTGAAAAACTTTTCGATTATTTATAAAGATGATGTCATAGCATTTTCCCCAGCCTATGATCTCCTGAATACAACCATTGTTCTACCCAGGCCGGAGGAAGAGTTGGCTCTGCCTTTAAATGGGAAAAAGAACAGATTACAACGACATGACTTAATAGATTATTTCGGACGGGATCGGCTGCAATTGACTGATCGGATTATCAACAAAGTATTAAGGGAGTTTAAACAGCTTCGTGACCCATGGAAAGCCTTGCTCGATAGTAGTTTTTTGTCGGATATGATGAAAGAAAAATATCTTATTGTATTGGACAATCGATTCGAGAGACTTTTTGAGCATTAATGACACCATCACTCAATATGGTTCACCCGATGAAGGGTCGGATAAAAAACAACCATTTTCCTTTCGCCATCCCAATGGCTACCTTCATTTTTTTGCTTTACAATACTTTTGAGAATATATTCTCACTCTGCCCCATTTCTCCCATTGTGATTGCTAATTACATCCACTGCTGTATTTATCAATCGTTACAAAGGACCTGTACTTTGCGCAGAGCCGAATCAACCTCCTGATCTGACTGAGCGTCCAGTAATTGCTTTTTGGCCGCAAGGCACTCATTGGCCTCCGCTACAAACTCTTCACGCAGCTCCTGCACTACCTTTTGGGATCCAGCCTGACAAGTCGCAGCGGCCTCCCGACGAATATTGGCAATCTTACCACTTTGTTCAACGGTCACACAATCTCCAACTCTGATCTCAACCTGATCTGATATAATCCGAATTGTAGAGCCGGAATTGGTGTTAACAACATATTCCATGCCTCGTCTATCTCCCTCACTGCGAGCCTTCAACGCGCCACCGACCACTGCCCCACCGAGAGCATTCCGCCATTTTTTCGATGTTTTCTTTCCATTGGCGGACCATAAACCAACGGCCCCACCGAGCAAAGCACCTTTTGCTGCCTCTGAATCCAATTGAACAACTTTCGCCGATTGCACAATACCGTGTTGCAGTACCAGTTGATCGCCACTTTTTGCAGCATAGCACTGCTGTGTTGACACCAGAAACGACGCTGCTGTAAAGAGTGACAGGATGATTTTCTTCATTTGTTCTTTTCTCCAGTATTAAAAGGTGTTGCAAAGAATTGAACATCACTGAGTAAAAACAATGACATAAA
>CAZIDU010000030.1:0-37431 GCA_964538055.1 uncultured Desulfocapsa sp.
GCCTGCTACTGCCAAGCTTTATTTGAATTTACAGAAAGAATGGTACACTAACCAATTATCCCTGGAGATCGGATAGAAGCAGGGCTGAAGTCCCTGGAAGCAGAGCTGGATAACTCGCTATTTGTCCAATGGATTGTCGATTTTGTTCAATATGGGCAACGACAAAACCTCTAGCCACCAGGGCTCTCTTTCACTTTTTCAGAAAAGATGGTAGAAGGTGTTTCTTGATTATTTTTCTGCTCAGCACTGGAACTCGCCGTTAGAATTGAGGGTAATCAAGAGCATTTTTTTCTCACACAATAAATTTTCCCGAGACCATTGGAAATGGAGCCTACTATGAATAGAGATATATACCAGGAACCCCTTGTCAGCAGGTACACGAGTCGTGGCATGCAGGAGTTGTTTTCCGAGAAGACAAAATTTACGAACTGGCGAAAATGCTGGCTGGCATTAGCCGAGGCTCAATTTGAACTCGGTCTCACCGATATCATCACCCAGGAAATGCTCGATGAGATGAGGGCTAATATTCATAACATTGATTTTGATATGGCCGCGGCAAAGGAAAAGGAAATCCGCCATGATGTGATGGCCCATGTTTTCGAATTTGGGAGTAAATGTCCAAAAGCAGAGGGAATTATCCACCTTGGAGCCACTTCTCAGTTCGTGGTCTGCAATACCGACCTCATGATTCAGAAGCAGGCCTTGGATCTTATTCGTAAAGGTGTTCTTAAGGTAGTCTCTAATCTCGCAAAATTCTGTCTTGAGCATAAGGATCTCCCAACCCTTGGATTTACCCATTATCAACCTGCCCAGCCAACCACAGTAGGTAAGAGGAATACATTGTATATTCAAGACCTTGTTATGGATCTTGAGTATATAGATTCTTTTTTTGATCAAATTAAGGCCAGGGGTGCCAAGGGAACCGTTGGAACGCAGGCCACATTTATTGAACTCTTTCACGGTGATAACGAGAAAGTAAGGCAACTCGATGTGCTTGTCTCTGAAAAGCTTGGCTTCGATAAAGTTTTTGCCGTGACGGGACAAACCTACCCAAGAAAGCTTGATATGAAGCTGGCTGAAACCCTGGCTGGAATTGGAGCCTCTGCCCATAAGTTTGCAGTGGATATGCGATTGCTTTCAAATTTAAAGGTTCAGGAAGAGCCCTTTGCCAAGAACCAGACCGGTTCTTCTGCCATGGCCTACAAACGAAATCCCATGCGTTCAGAAAGGTTAACAGGACTCTCCCGTAAACTGATGGGCCTGCCCGCTGACTTTGCAGCCACCTTTTCCAATCAATGGTTCGAACGGACCCTTGATGATTCAGCCATTCGCAGGATGGATATTCCACAGGCCTTTTTGTTGGCTGACGCCATATTAAAGTTATACATTAACATTACTAGCCAAATGGTTGTCTTTCCCAAACAGATAGAACGGCACCTTCGTATGGAACTCCCCTTTATGTCTACGGAAAAAATCCTCATGGAGGCCGTTGAAAAAGGCGAAAGCCGTCAGGAGATGCACGAAGTCGTCAAGGAGCATTCGTTGGCTGCAGGGAAAGTTGTAAAGGAAGAAGGTCTCGACAACGACCTTCTCGAGAGACTGGCAGGTGATGATCGCATCCCCTTCTCTCTCGATGAACTCATGGCCCTCGTTGGCGATTATACTCAGTTTACTGGCCGGGCTTCTGCCCAGACCGACGAATACATACGAGAGGTTGTTGTACCGTTACTCGCAGCCAGAGAACACCAGATGGGTGAAGTGGATTCTTCGCTCTCCGTCTAATTCCTTACTATTGACACTGTTCCTACTATGAAGCTGACGCCCATGTACCTGCGGATAAACCCTGCAAGGTATCATTTTTTGAAAAATATTCTTGAAGCCTATGATGGCCTGTGCCTTCTCTCCACGGTACCCGGAGACAAGGGTTGTGTTTGTCTTCGCCACCCCCGGGAAAAGAGTAAAACCCTTTGTGCCCTGCTTGGAGAACTTGCAGGTTCAATAAAACCACACTCTCTTTCAGTACCGGAAAATCCAACAAATAAGTTTGCCATGCACTCGAAATCTTTTTTTATAAAAACATTTGGCTGTCAGATGAACCTGCGCGACTCTGAAATAATGGCCCAAATCCTTAGCGAAAAAGGATATATCGAAACAAGCACTTCCGAGGATGCTGATCTGATTATCCTGAACACCTGCTCCATCCGTGCAAAAGCAGAACAAAAAGTGATGAGTCTCCTTGGAGTGCTGCGTAAACAGAAAAAACGAAACCCAAAATTGAAGATTTGTGTTGCGGGATGCGTGGCCCAGCAGGAAGGAAAACAGATCATCGAACGCATGCCCCATGTGGATCTGGTAGTCGGCACCCAGAATATCTACCAGCTTGCTGAGTTACTGGATGAGAAAAAAACACAATCCGTGGCAACTTCACTTGTAGACAATTACAGTATACCGGCCTTCATTCCTGATCCCAGCAAAAGAGAAGCTACTCCACAGCCAGTTATCTTTAAAAAGTTTCTCACGATTATGCAGGGCTGTAATAACTACTGTACCTACTGCGTTGTTCCCTACACCAGGGGGCGAGAAGTATCGCGTCAAGTCAGCCACATACTAGAAGAAGCTCACTCGTTGGTTGATGCTGATGTGAAAGAAATTACGCTCCTGGGTCAAAACGTAAACTCCTATGGAAAAACCAATACGGTCATCGAGGGAAACGCATCCTACAGTTTTAGTGATCTGCTTCGTCAAGTCGCTTCGATTCCCGGTCTCAGGCAGCTTCGTTTTACGACTTCCAATCCCAAAGATCTCTCCGATGATCTGATGCGCTGTTTTGCTGAAGTCGATATCCTCTGTCGTCAGTTTCACCTGCCGGTGCAATCCGGTTCAAACAGAATCCTCTCTTTAATGAATCGCAAGTATAGTCGTGAACTCTATCTGGAAAAGGTAGCTGCCCTACGTTCATACTGCCCGGAAATTGCTATTACCACAGATATGATAGTTGGCTTTCCAGGTGAAACGGACCAGGACTTCGAGGACACCATGTCTCTTTTGGAGAAAGTCCACTATCATGGCTCATACTCCTTCAAGTATTCTGATCGTCCCGGAACCCGCTCTGCAGAATTTGAGGACAAAGTGGACGAATCGCTTAAAGCCGAACGATTACTACGCTTCCAGACACGACAGGATGAAATTTGTCTTGAACACAATAATAATTATGTTGGCCAAGAGCTTTCCATGATGGTTGAAAAGAATGACGGAAGTGCAATTGTCGCAAGAACCGGAACAAACCATCTTGTCCATATTGCAGACACCGTAAACAGCTGCAGGCCCGGTGATATTGTGACAGCCCTTATTATTCACGCAGGACACCACTCCCTGCAGGGAACCCTGCAGAAAGGATAGGACGCATGTCCACCCTCCATTAAAACAAATGAGCCTTCGAGCGCTATTTACATTTCCATCCAGAAATCTAATTTCTGTTATTCCCAGTGTGATTTGTATAGCCTTGCTCTGTGGTCAGTTTATCGACACCTCTCTCTTGAGAACACTTATATTACCGGTTGCAATTGCAACAATTTTCCCAGCAATGATAGGATTTCAGCCAAGGGAGTTACTGAAACTCACTGATTTACGGTTGATGCTTGTCAATCTTTTAATGAATTTCTTCATCCTGCCACTGACTGCATTACTCATTGGGAAGATGTTTCTGGCACCATGGCCAGAATTACGCGTCGGCCTTCTGATTATCAGTGTTGTTCCGGGTGGAAATATGGTCGTAGCCTTTACCATGCTTTTTGAAGGAAACGTCAATGCATCCCTGAAGCTGAGCACAACGAATCTCATCCTCGGTTCACTGCTCGCTCCACTGTATCTTTACCTTTTGGCGGGTACCCTTGTGGAAATAGATATTCTCCACATTGGCAGAACTATTGGGCTGGTTGTATTTATTCCCCTTATTGCAGGAGTTTACGCCTACAAGCTCCTCTTGAAACGGTATGGCCAGAAAGAATTTCAACAGAATATAAAGCCATTGTTGCCTGCAATAAGCGTCTGGGGGTTAATATATCTGCTATTCACAAGCGTGAGCATGAAGGCAGGGATGTTTTTTTCCTATCCGGAACTTATCTTCCAGGCCCTGTCCTGTCTTTTACTCTGGTATTGCACCATATTGGCTCTCTGTGTCGTGATCGGGCGTAATTTCTTCTCATATAAGGATGCGATGAGCCTGCTTTTAAATGTTGAATTACGCAATCTACCCATATGTATTGGAATAGCGGTTACAGCATTTCCACCCCAGACAGCCATGATGGTAGCCCTGGCCTTCCTCTTTCAACAACAACTTGCCATCTGGTTCTGGAAGTTTGAAAAGAACTACGGTTTCCTCAAGCATTAGTTATAGTTGTGCTGACTCAATCTGACAGTTTTGTAGATAAAGTGAGATCTAATCCGACACAGGTAGCAGGCAAACCTCCGGTGATCCCCTATCAGCCTATATACGTAATAGTTTCAGGTTTACTTAAATGGTTAACCTTGCCACTGGATCTAAAATGATTGTATAAAGAAGATATCCAGTTTCCGTATATCATACGAAATACACATGATATCCAGAGACCTGACAACAACTTGTTATGCACAAAAATAGAAATCTTACGACTATCTGAGAAAGGATTTGAAAGGAAATGTTTGATTATTCTCTTGCCCATTGGGTAACATTTTTTACAGCTGCTGTTCTGTTAAACCTCTCCCCAGGACCAGATATGGCTTTTATTCTTGGTCAAACTGCTAAAAGAGGTGTCCAGTCTGGCTTCTCAGCAATGTTTGGCATTTGGACGGGTGCATTTATCCATGTCATTTTTGCGGCCTTGGGTTTATCTGCTATTTTGGCCACTTCTGCCGTAGCATTTTCAGCAGTTAAATGGATTGGTGCAGCTTATCTTATTTGGCTTGGTATACAAGCGTTACGTTCTAAGGGGGCAAATATATCTGTAAGTGGTCAGGTCTCTCAAAAGGGCTTGATGAAAATATTCAAACAGGGCGTACTGGTTGCAGTATTAAATCCTAAAGTAGCTGTTTTCTTTATAGCATTTCTTCCGCAATTTGTTGAAGCCGGGGCAGGCCCCGTTAGTTCGCAATTATTCCTCCACGGCTCTCTCATTATTGTTGTAGCTGCTTTCGTTGAACCTCCCTTAATTCTTATTGGTGGTAAGCTAACTGGATATCTCAGTAACAACACAAAAGTATCGTGCTGGATGGATCGTGGCATTGGCACCTTACTTGTCGGATTGGGCATTAAGTTAGCAACAAGTGACCGATTATAACAAATAAATACATGTATCTCACAAACTGGCGGAGACTTTCATCGTTTGTGCCAGGACATTTGTTTTACTCCGGTACCTGAATCACAAAAACAGGAATACTGGTGGCATCCAGTAACCCACGAACGGTGCTGCGGTGAACGGCCTCATGAAGTTTACTGCGTCCATGACGGCCGACAATGATCAGATCATAATCATGTTCCATAGCAACTTTTACAATCTCCTTAACAGGATCACCAAGTTTTACCATGACATCATAGCTGATAGTTTCCTTTTCCGTCGAATCCATTCGAATTTCTGAGCAATATCGATCAACACATTCACCAACAATTACGGTGTTGTCTCTTTTTCTTCCAAGGAGTACTTCCTTTGCCTCCGTCAGGTCGCGGTCTTTAATTGCCTCCCAGAGGTCTTTTGGCATATAACCAGCCAGACGATGATCAAGTTCCGGCATCTCATCAACCACGTGCATAACAGTTAATTCGGCGTCATAGAGTTTGCTGAGACTGGCGGCATAAGCAAATGCATGGCGCCCGGTTTCTGAAAGATCTGTAGTGTAAAGAATTTTTCGTATAGAGACTTTTGGGACACTCATTTTCTGCTCCTTAAAGGATAAGTAATGTGTATTAACTTCACTAATGAGTGTTAGCAATAATTTATCAAGGAATGAAAGGGAAAAATCAAATTTTTTCATCTTTTTAATATTCACATGAAAATCTCTTAATTGTTGACCGAACCGATATCCTAATTTATTGTCCAGGCCTTTACGAATACCACACTGTTAGACGGAAATATCAACAGAAGCTGTTAGGAAATGACAGTTGAAAAAAAATAAATCAGGAGAGTTTGATGCAATTTGGAAGTGACAATCAGGCTGGAGCCTCTCATCAGATACTTGAAACAGTATTGTCTGCAAACAGCGGGTTCACCCACGGGTACGGCGATGATCGATGGTGCGCGGAGGCAACCGAGGCCTTAAAACAGTTTTTTGGCTGTGAACTCGATGCATTTTTCGTTGCCACCGGTACCGCTGCTAACTCTCTTGCCCTTTCCTGTATGGTACAGCCATGGGAAACAATTCTTTGCCATCATCACGCCCATATACTTCTTGATGAATCAACGGCCCCTGAATTTTTTTCCGGAGGTGCCCGCCTCTTGCCCCTCTCTCAGAAAGCAGGAAAACTCGAATCCCGGCATCTGCGACAATTTTTCAGGGATACCTCTCCTGAAGCTCCCCACACACCAACGGCAAAGGCCCTAAGCATTACGCAGACCAATGAGGCTGGCCAAGTCTATACAAAGGAAGAAGTCACCACGCTCTGCGCCATAGCCCATGAAAATGGGCTCCATGTCCATATGGATGGTGCACGATTTGTTAATGCGGTCGTATCTCTAGGGTGCAAACCTGCTGATATAAGCTGGAAAGCCGGGGTTGATGTCCTCACTCTTGGCGCAACCAAATGCGGGGCGCTCGCAGCCGAAGCGGTTATTTTTTTTAACCGTGACCTTGCAGTCAATTTTATACACCGGAGAAAACGATCTGGGCATCTTCTTTCGAAAGGACGTCTCTTTGGTGCTCAATTTGTTGGCTGGTTGAAGGGTGATCACTGCCTCGATCTTGCCAGACACGCCAATGACAAAGCGCAGCAATTAGTGAAAATGTTGGCTGGTTTTCCGGGAATCCAACAGGTCTGGCCATGCGATGCCAACGAAATTTTTATTATTATGCCCAAACAGTTGGCAGAGTCATTGCAAACAGCCGGAGCCGAATTCTATAATTGGCCGGTAACCGCGCTTCCAGCAGGAAAACTCTTCAGGAAAATAATGTTTTTGTGAGACTGGTTACATCTTTTGTGACGAGCGATGACCATATTCGCGTTTTTTGTGATAATCTGCGTGACTACACTAGTAAATAAAGAGGGCTTCGATGCATTATATTGACCTTATTATAATTATTATCACCTGTGAACGTCGATCACGGAATTGAAAGCATTTAATTGCTATGTCTTAAATTATAATCGTACGGAAATACTGATATGATTGCTTTTTTATCCTTGTCTTCTTGAAAATGATTTGATTAACTATTTTTGATACATTTTTTTTGTCAGGAAGTTGTTCTTAAATATATTGGTTCATACGACTCCCGATTATGAGCAAGGGACATTTAGTTTAGTAGTGTCTTCACCAAATCTCCAAACGGCCTGTATTGGTGGTTTACACTCGGAAACATGACAATAAAACGAGATACTGGTTGCCGCAGTTTTATCCCAGATGCCGACTAAGCAGAGGACAGCATAGCAATGACCCAGGAAACCGACTCGACAGCTTTCACTCAAAAGATCAAAGAATTAGAAGAAACTGTTGCCAGGCAAAAACGATCCATCGCCACTTTGACAACTAAGGCTCAGTTTTTCGATGCCTTGAAAAATAACACCTCAGATCTTATACATTCAGTAACACCAGATGGTAAGTTCCTCTTTGTCAATCAAGCGTGGACAAATACTCTGGGGTACAGTGAGGGAGATCTAAAAAACCTCAGGTTGATGGATATTGTCGATCCCAAATATCAGGGAAAATGTCAGCTTATTTTTGAGGATCTCCTTTCCGGACAAAAAATTGACCGAAACATTACTGTATTCATTGCTAAAGACGGACGTGAAGTAAACGTTGAAGGCCGTTGCTCAACTCGATTTATCGATGGTGAGCCAGTTGCCATGACTGGAGTATTCAGGAACCTCAGTGCAATCCAGATTAATGCCAAAGCCCTTCAGGAAAGTGAAGAGCGCTACCGGGAGCTTTTTGAAAATACCACTGACCTCATTCAACTGGTGGCTCCCGACGGCCATCTCCTTTACGTAAACCGTGCCTGGAGAGAAACTCTCGGCTACAGTGAAGAAGAAGTAGCGAACCTCACTATTTTTCAATTAATTTCTCCAAACTGTCAAGATCACTGCGAAGCGGTTTTCAAGAAAGTCATAACTGAGCCAAAAATCAATTATATCGACACTGTTTTTACTGCAAAAGACGGTCGCAGTGTGAGTATAGAAGGTAATGCTATATGCAAGTTTGTCGATGGGAAGCCAGTTCGAACGCAATGTATCTTTCGTGACGTAACTCAAAAAAAACGTATGGAAGAAGAGCTGAATAAGGCCCAGAAAATAGAATCTCTCGGAGTTCTCGCCGGGGGTATTGCCCATGACTTTAATAACCTGCTAACTGCTATTCTTGGCAATGTCTCTCTGGCAAAGATGTATCTCAATGACCCAGAAAAAACAAACAGCTACCTTGAGAACACAGAACGGGCTACCCTTCGCGCCAAGGGCTTAACCCAGCAATTACTTACCTTTTCCAAGGGTGGAGCTCCTATCAAGCGAACCACCACTATCGGTGCTTTAATTGCAGATTCAACTGCTTTTGTCCTCAGAGGTTCTAACGTAAACTGCGTCTTTGATTTCCCGAAAGATCTCTGGTCGGTTGAAGTGGATGAGGGGCAGCTAAGCCAGGTAACCCAAAATCTTGTTATCAATGCAAGTCAGGCCATGAAAGTTGGTGGAACCATAACCATAAGCGGTGAAAATGAAGTTATTGGATTGGGTTTAGACACTACTCTTCCTCCTGGGGAGTATGTGAAGCTGCAATTTAAAGATAAGGGCTGTGGTATTCCAAAGGAGCACATCCCTAAAATATTCGATCCTTATTTTTCCAGTAAAGAATCAGGGAGCGGTTTGGGACTGGCTATTTCCTATTCAATCATAAAAAGCCATGACGGTTTGATTCAAGTTCAGTCTCAAGTCGATTTGGGTACAACATTTACCATTTACATTCCTGCTACACCTCACACTGTTACCATTCTGCCCCCCGAAGCCGGGAATACAACTTCTCTCCCATCTGTCATCGGACGGGTTCTGATCATGGATGATGAGGTGATAGTTCGGGAAATGTTAATGGAAATACTCAAATACCTTGGTTGTGAAAGTGTCTCTGCCTCGGATGGTTATGAAACAATCGAATTGTATATGGAAGCACAGAAAAAAAACAATCCATTTGATTTATTGATCATGGATTTAACCATTCCAGGGAGCATGGGAGGGCTGGAAACTCTGGAGAAGATCCGAGCTCTGGATCCAGATGTCAAGGCCCTGGTTTCAAGTGGATATGCAAATGATCCTGTCATGGCCAATTACGGAGAATACGGTTTTTGCGGAGTGGTTCCAAAACCTTTTACGGTAGAAGAACTCAAAACCATTCTTCATGAATGCCTTCTTTCCGAGAAAAGTCTATAGACGTTTTCCAGCTCCCAATGATTTTTGCTGCGCCCAGAAGAAGAACAGCTAAGTATCAACGACTGCTGGTAGATACGTTAGCACAGTAAATTCTTTTTATGGTACAGCCAGGACGGCACAATTACACAAATCATCACTTTCAAATACTGTCATATCCCCCGCTTTCAATCCAGGAACGGGAAACAACCGAATGGTTAATGGCTTGTTTAAGCGAAAGGCCATTGTTCCGGTATCTCTCATTAATGCTGAAATTTTATCAATAGAGGTGTCGCCCGGAATTGGTACCGTATCCAATCCTATGCCGCAGACAGCACTATATGTTAATAGCGAGCGGATATCGTAATCTGAATTAATGGTTCCACGGGCAAGACCAGTATCCTCCGTTAAGGCAAGCATAAGCCCGGAGAAGCCAACGAGAGTCACCCCCTTAATAGACTTGAATACTTTAGTTAGAAGTGATGAGGCCTCCACTGTCCCCGATGCTCCAAAATAGTCAACCCCCATTAGTTCATAGACTTCGACCATGCTTGCGCAGTTTTTAGAAGGTGCTGCCGAGCTGTCAAAACCTGAAAAACTAAAGTCTTCATTGTTACCTGAATGCTCTATAATTTCATTAATCGCTGTCACATGATATTGAAGCGCGTCATGCATTGCCTCGTAGTAACCTTTATATAAATCGTTGTGTTCGGTAGTATTAGAATGTTGGTGGAAATTCTCAAGTGCAGCAACAAGTAAATCAGGGGTTTCAAGTCCTATAACAAAGCGGTTGCCCAACTCTTTCCTGTGATAGCTAGCTGGGAAATATGGGATCAGGGGGGCACAGTTGAAATTTATTGTAAAATTAAAATTACCTTCTCCTCTTGGGGTTATTTTACTGATTTTTGAAACCGCCTCGGCAGAGCAAGTAATTAATTTATTATTAAGAACTTCCGCATCATCAATCCCAACATTAACACATACATTGCAAAGATCACCAAACTCTTTAACAAGTTCAGGTATCATCTCTATTTCACGTTTGTTTTGCGCCTCTCCAATGGCAAGTCTAACACGGATTCCACTCAAGTCAGATGAGTTGAGGAGCTGGCTAAGATACGAGAGATCTTCCCTGGCCTTTTCAATACTTTCCGTGTTCAAATACTCACCAAACGGGTTTGTGACGATTCTTATTGATTGAACGGTGTATCCCTGCGAATGAAATTGTTTAGACAAATCAGAACAAAAAGAAGAGGCTTTTAAGATTTCCTCTTTCCAGTGCATCTTGTCTTCAGTTAAAGCTAAAAATGTTGTTATCGTTCTGATTTTACATAATTCTTTGTTTTTCAAATCCATGTCGGACTCCAGTTGTAAATTTCCCTATAAATCAAGCAACTTTACCCCATGTACAATGCAGAGTAGACACACTGATTTAATGATCCTTTTTTGGACCCCTTTCGATGAGGAACACGGCTCAGATTTACTGGCTTATTTCTAATAAAAAATCCTGAAATTCCTCTTCAAAATAGAATGCCCTTTCAAAGAAAAGTCCGGATGGCGGCGCAGTATAATGACCAGGGACGTCGGATGGCTGTTGAAGAAAGCCACCAACTTCTGCTGAAGTCTGGTGGTGTCGCCCCACTTCCACAAGAACCCCGACCATCCGCCGAATCATCTTCCAGAGGAAGTGCGAGCCGACTATGCGGATGGTGATAAGGTCGTCCGTTTCAACTAATTGGGCGGCATTAATCAGGACCTTGGTGGATTTCTTGAGTTCCTGTTTTTGCGCAAACGACGCATAGTCGTGCATACCGACAAACATGTTCAAGGTCTCGATCATGGCCCGTGTATCAAGTTCGTCCTTTACCCACCAGACATATCTCTTCTGGAAGGCAGTCTTGCGTTTGGCAATCTGATAAAGATAGCTGCGGCCGATGCAGTGGTGCCTGGAATGGAAGCGAGGGTGGCAGGGCTCCACATCGAGCAGGACGATATTGTTTGGCAACAAGTCGTTAAATTGGGACAGAATTGTTTCAGGCTGGAGAGTCGTGATGGTTTCCAGATGTGCGATATACCGCAGGGCATGCACGCCAGCATCGGTCCTGCCGTTGCCTTGGACGTCGATTTTTTGGTCTTGGAAAAGGGACATACCTGTATCAAGCAATGCCCCCTGAATGGTACGGGCGTCATTTTGTTTCTGCCAACCGCTGAAACGGGTGCCGTCGTATTCCAGGGTGAGCTTGTAGCGTTTTCGTGGCGGGTTTTTTTTCATGGGGAGAACATCCGTTTGGTGGGTTCAGAATTCTAGTGAATAGCCTGCTATACATTTTTTCTCTTCTTTTTTCAAGACAATACGAGGTTCACAACGAGCGCTGCTTGACGCAAATCAAACAACCCGGAAATTTCCTACAGAATGGCGGAAAGGAGTTCGTAGTCTTTTTTGTCAGAAAAAACATTTCCCCCTGCCCTGCTATGATTCTCAAATGATACTAGGAGTCTGTCGGACTATAAAAATGTGGCACTTGTAACTTGCTGGTTTTACACGCATCGACATTTCCACACAAAGAATAAGCAAGACTTTTAATTGCGTAATATCAGCGTGATAGAATGCGTCAATTGTTCAAGTCCGACAAACTCCTAGGTATTGGGATATGCTATTCTTGGTGGTACTACAATACGATTGATTATTTCAGGACGAACAAAGAGCTAAACAAAGACTTACCCCTTCCCAAGCTCAGAACACCAATGGAGTTGAAATCATTTGAGAAGATAGATATTTTGCGTTGCAGAAACGATAGATAACAGAGAAAAGACAAAGGAACACTTTCTAGCTATAAGTAGGCAATCTGGCCATTTCACGGATATAATTAGCCAACTGAGGTAAGGATCAGGCGCTCCGCTGACACTGATGTTTGGTTATTCAGCTACGGATCATTCTACTGACCTCATCCAATCTTTTTAATAAATTTTACGTTACAGAGAGAGAGGTCAATCAAACCGTTTTTGAGAATCGCCTCCAGGTTAAATGCCGGGGAGATATTATTAAGCGAGGAGGTCAATAGGTCCTGACATTTGCTGCTCTCCCTGACTTCTCATTTCCTGCTGTTGTTTAGCCGATGATTCGCGAAGCTCTGACTCTCCCCTTCTTTCTTCGGTTCTGCCCTGAGAAGCTACCTCTTGGGGCTGAGTAAGGGCCTTGGCGGCTTCCAGGCCAGCCTGTGAAAAACTAGTTACAACGTCAGGAGAAGATTGACTGGCTTGCTCAGGTTGTTGCTGAGAGCTGCTTTTAGTCCTGTTTGGGGAACTGCTTTCCTGGGATGCACTCTTTCCATATGATTGTAAGCCGCTCTGAAATGCTATTGCAGTAGATTGCTGTATCATCTTTCACTCTCTAATTTTGAATTAAACGATTAACCTTTAAGTTTCATTATAACGCTAAATTCTATGACCGCAAGATTAATATGATAATAGTTCCTAATTTGTTCACCTTTTTTTCAGTCAATCGTGGTCTGTCCCCAATTGACCCAATATCTTTTTGACAAAACCGTGACAATCATTCCCCCGGTCCCCCACCTATTAAAGAAGCGATTCCGGTCGTGAAAATGGATTTATGAAATAAATTTCGTTCACTTAATGTATCCTTTTTTTACCGAACGAGTCTGTAGAAAAAGTTCCCTATTTTGGAAGACCCACCTTTCACTATTTGTTGCATCACAACACGCTGAGGCCTTAGTTGTATTTATGGTACAATAACAGGTGGTTAATTTCCGCAGAGCGCGGAGTTAGAAATTTGTGGCCCTAAACTATAATACTACCCTTTAAATACTGAACAGCATTACCTGAAATTAAAACTCTATCACCCGAAACTATACAGTGGAGCACACCACCACGACTGGATGCTTGGTATGCTGTTAACTCTTGCTTACCTATACGCTCAGCCCAAAATGGTGCTAAGCCTGTATGAATTGAGCCAGTCACTGGGTCTTCATCGCCACCGTTCGCAGGCCAAAAATACCTAGAGATAAAATCATACTCTTGTGACTCTGATTGGCAGGTTACGACGACATCAAGCGGTTTGAGCTGCTTAAGTAATTCATTATCACGAACTACAGATAAAAGATCGAACTCTGATTTATAAACCACAAAGTATGCCTGAGAATTACGATAAACTTCAATAGGCTCGATAGACAGGCCAGACTTCAAGCTATTAGGAATACTTTCGACCCTTTCAGGCTTGGTATTTGGAAAGTCCAGTTGAATTTTTCCTGAATCAGATTTGACAACGGATAATTCGCCAACCGCTTTAGCTGAAAAAGTTATGGCGTTTATTTCCGGGGATTTAGTAAATAAGACAAAAGCTGACGCTAATGTCGCATGACCACAAAATGCAATCTCAGTGATTGGTGAAAACCAGCGAATTTGATATGTGCTCGGTTTCGACATAACTAAGAATGCCGTCTCGGAGAGATTATTCTCTGATGCAATGGATTGCATGAGCTTATCTGAAAGCCAGCTATCTGTAATGATTACCGCCGCGGGATTTCCACCAAATACAGATTCAGAAAATGCATCAATTACGTTTATTTCAAGTTCCATTTTACACTCTAAAAGTGAAGCAAAGACTTGCCCCCTTCTTTCTTCCCCTTCCTACTGTGCAGACTTAACCGGGTTTTTCAGCCTGTTAGCTTGACCAAGCCCAATCACGTTATACTCAAGAGACGCATAATAACATTGACGTCCCCCTCCACCTTGTTTTTGTCTTTCTGCCGGTCGCACCAATAAAAACAGCCGCCTCTAACAAAGAGGCGGCTGTTTTTATTGCGCTCAGGTGAATATCTAATTACTCGATGGTAGAAAGAAGATCGGGATTCTTCACGAGGTTTCTTACACCATGTGCATGATCTTCTTTGAAATCATTGTCTTTACACCAGTCTCCAACAGTGTTGATGTTGACTTTGGCAACATGAGGCCGAACAGCCCAAGTAACCTGAAAGGGGGAGCCTTTTTCGTTGTAGCCGGGGCCTGTGGTAGAGCCTTCGAACACGACCGGAGCACCAGTGTTAGTAGGGATATCAGTAGCCTGATACAGGTCACCAACTTGTTCATAGTTGGCCAGTTTTCCGAAATCGAGCGCATTGTCATCATTCACAAGTACGTATACTTGAGTTTCAACGCGCAGTTGCGGATTATTAATGGAATCACTCAGGCAAGAACCCAGAGTCGGACCGGGCGTAACTTGAGCGGTGCTGTAAACGTAATGAACCTCAATTGTATCACCTGGTTCAAGGTCGCCATGGGCACTTGGGCAAGCGTTATGTGCAACTGGTGCGAGTTCAGAGTGGCTGAAAGTACCGGAATATTTATAACCGCTACCATAACCGTGACCGTCTCCGTTACCGGCATAAACCGAGAAGTCTTTGGCTTTGTGTTCGGCGTTTTCGTGGAAGTGAATGTTGCACAGATTCATTTCTGTAGAAGCGGGCGCGCGGCCAAAAATACGCGCGTTGTTTCCGGCCTTGGAATCAATATCACGCGGTGTTTGTGGACCGAAGCCTTTACCTTTTGTGCTTTTAGCAAGAGCCTCGCGTTGCGAGGTCATAACTTCATCAGAAACCGCAGCGTGCTTACTGTGCGTTTCGCTAGCGTGATCAGAGGCAAATGCCGGAGCCACCAAAAGCGCTGATGTTGCCATTGCAATTACAACTTTTTTCATAACAATCTCCCTATAATTAATTAATTCGAAAATTAGTAATCGCTATTTTCAGCGGAGGGGCCGGGTAACGGCAAGTACACCTACCACCCTTTGCGCCCTCCCAAAAAACCGCGACAACTTTACCATTTTTTTGATGCTGGCCTAGGATCAGCTTCCCCCTTCAACCTTAAACCGCTGGTCATGACTATCGTGAGTCGCGACAAAGGAAAACAGTGGTCAAGTCTTTGCTTGACCTTTACCTGTTTATGTTTAAGTCAAGCAAAGACTTGACCCCTTTTTTTTGAAAAATGCCATTCATGGTACGTATCATGTGGTCTTTCAGTAAGTCTTTGATTTATTTCAATAAATTGCGAGGTTCCAGATGTATAAGTAAATATTGATGCGATGATTATCGAAATACCTACAGCATCAACCAGTTTGATAAAAACAATAAATATTTTATTTTGATTGGTCGGATAGTTTAAGTCCAAAATTATGGCTATCGAAAGTATGGTAATTCCGACTCAAAAATAATTCACAAATAATGTTTTAAACATAATCAATATTTACATATAGTTACATATTTTTAGATCCGTATGACATACAGTATTAATAAGTGGGAATTTTCCATCATATTGACAGTAATAGATTCCGCTTTTTTCCACTTATTCTTATATTTAACTATTAAAGATGGAAAAGATCTTCCATTTATCGAGATATTAAAGCGCCTAAAGTGGAAAGTACACCTTTGTCATCGAGATACTATTCATGCAAAAGGTCGATATCAGACAACCGAGCAACCATCAATGAATCTACATTCATTAACTATCTGTTGCAATAAATTTTATATATTAAGTTCAGTATATTACGGAAATATATCATCATGGAGAAACTGTGCGACACAAAAAACGAAAAGGCTACAAACTATGGTATATGTAATATAGGGTGGTTGAGGGATTTGTAAGGAATGAGCAAAGGGGAGTAAGGCAGAAAATTTATTTCAACTTGATTTAAAGATAAGTAACTACTAGCGATAATTACTTTTCTTCATTCTGATCGGGATCTGGACTGTCCATACCCGGAAGGGCCAGATTGACCTTCTTTGGCTGTGGTTTTTTACCGGTGGCATCAATCACGCGCCGGACTTTCCGTGTCGAAACACGTTTGCCCTTTGCAGCCGGCCCTTTTACAAGGTACTCATCAAAGAGGATTTCGACAACATTGGTTTTAGCGCGAGGTGCTGGTACCAGACTGGCACGGGCGCTCTTTTCTTCGCCAAAGGAAAGCAGAAGGATTTTTGATCGTTTATGCTCATCGAAAAGCTTGTATTCTTTATCAAGAATAAACTTTGGTGTGGAAAAGCGCTTGACGTAGCAAAGGTTTTCCTGCCCTTCCCTGTACACCATATTAAAGACCAGGCCTTTTTTCATCTTGCCGATCCAGCGGAGATCGTGACCTACAAAGAGTTTATCCGTTACCTGGATAATCTTATACATTCCTGTTTCGTAAATCAGCA
This sequence comes from uncultured Desulfocapsa sp., assembly GCA_964538055.1. GTDB lineage: Bacteria > Desulfobacterota > Desulfobulbia > Desulfobulbales > Desulfocapsaceae > Desulfocapsa. The sequence goes on from CAZIDU010000030.1 coordinate 16,777, forward strand.
GCAATCTATCATACTCGGAACAGGGGATGGAAAATTCCGCATCTCCCCCACTCAATTTGATCTGGTGCCCCAAAAACCCTTCTTCCCGGTCATAACACACCGTGAGATTTGATAGCGCAACTCTACGGACACTGACTTCAGTAAACTCCCTCAATTCTGTTAGGCGTGGGTATTCTTCACCATATTTTGTAAGGATCTTATCAATATAATTAGTAGTAAACAGGACCATATCCTTGAGGTGTTTGACGATTGCTTTGATATCAGCACGAATGGATTGGATTTCCTTTTTCTGCTTATTGATATCATAACGGGATATGCGCTTAATTCGAATTTCGAGAAGTCTTTCGATATCTTCAGTGACGACGGGTTGTTGCAGTTCTTCCAGGAATGGCAGCAGTGCTTCATCAACTCCTATAATCACAGCCTTGTAACTGGTTTTCTCTTCGATGGTCTTGTAGATACGCTCTTCGATAAATATTTGTTCGAGTAAACGGGCATGGAGCCGATCTTCGAGACGATTTTTGTCGATTTCAAGTTCCCGGGTTAAGTCGGAAAGAAGCTTTTCCGTATTATAACGCAGCACTTCTTCAACCGTTGCCGTTCTGGGGACACCGTTCTGGACGAGGGTGAGATTGGGGCTAATCGGAACTTCACAGTCGGTAAAGGCATAGAGTGCCTTTATGGTGTCTTTGGCATAGATGCCACGGGCAAGTTTGATCTCAATTTCCACCTCTTCTGCGGTGTAGTCATTGATGGAAATAATCTTTATTTTACCGGCTTTGGCGGCCTTTTCTACGGAATCAATTAAAGACTCGGTTGTGGTAGTATAGGGGATTTCTTTTATAAGGATGGTCTTTTCATTGGCTTCTTCCATTCTGGCACGGCAGCGGATCTTACCATTTCCGTTATTATACAAAGAAACATCAACCATCCCGCCCTGAAGGAAATCGGGATAGAGGGTAAACTCTTCTCCCCGAAGAATTTTTTTCTGGGCTTCAAGCAATTCACAAAAATTATGAGGCATGATCTTTGTGGCCATGCCGACTGCAATCCCTTCTGCACCCTGCAGTAACAATAATGGAATTTTGCATGGCAGGGTTACCGGTTCCTGCATCCTGCCATCATAGGAATCTACAAACTCGGTGAGATCCTTATTGAACATAATCTCACGGGCAAGTGGTGACAGGCGACACTCGATATAACGAGGAGCGGATGCGGAATCTCCTGTGAAAATGTTTCCGTAGTTCCCCTGGCGATCGATAAGGTATCCCTTGTTCGCAAGGTTAACAAGAGCTGCAAAGATAGACTGGTCCCCATGGGGATGCAGTTTCATGGTGGCTCCGACAACGTTTGCCACCTTATGAAAGCGGCCATCATCCATATTATGAAGGGTTTGAAGAATGCGACGCTGTACAGGTTTGAGACCGTCATTAATATCAGGAATAGCACGCTCTTTAATTACATAGGAGGAGTATTCGAGGAAATTATATTCAAAAAGCTGATGTAGTTTACCGTGCTGTGATTCCACTTATTTTCCTACAGAAGGTTTTCCATAATATATGCTTTGCGGTCAGGAGTGTTTTTTCCCATATAAAAGGAAAGCACTTCTGTCATTTCACTTACAGACCCCATATCCACCTGTTTAAGGATGATATCAGGGCCAATAAACTGTTTGAACTCTTTGGGCGATATCTCACCCAGGCCTTTGAAACGAGTGGTCTCAACAGCTTTTTTCACCTTCCCCTTTCCTTGAAGCTGTCGTGTAACCTGGTCCTTGGCCTTCTCGTTATAACAGTAATGCGTTTCTATTTTGTTGCGTACCCTGAAAATTGGTGTTTCCAGAATATACACATGGCCAAGCTTCACCAAAGGTTCGAAATAATGAAGGAAAAATGTAAGGAGTAGATTGCGGATATGCAGACCATCCACATCGGCATCGGTGGCAAGAATGACCTTATCAAAACGCAGATCAGTGATGGATTCTTCGATGTTTAAGGCACGCATCAGGGAGTACATTTCCTCATTCTTGTAGAGGAGTGCAAGTTTTTGCCCAAAGACATTCATGGGCTTACCCTTCAATGAAAATACGGCCTGGGTTAGTGGATCCCGGGACGAAACAATAGAACCAGCAGCAGATTGTCCCTCTGTTATAAAGACCATGTTTTCACAATCTTTGGCAGAAGGTGCATTCCGGGTTGGATGGTGTTTGCAATCTTTTAACTGTGGAATTTTAAGAGCAACTTTCCTAGCCTTAGCCTTTGCCTCTTTTCGGACGCTTTGTAGTTCTTTGCGGACTTTTTGATTGCGTTGTACCTTTTCCATCAGTCTGTCTGCCAGTTCCGTATCCTTATATAAAGCGCTGGAAACAGCATCCTTAACCTTATTTACAATCCAGGCACGAATATCGGTGTTGCCGAGTTTATTTTTTGTCTGTGATTCAAATACCGGATCTGCAATCTTAACGGAAAGGGTCGCAACAATTCCATCACGAACATCATTGCCACTGAATTTTTTGTTGGAAAATTCATTCACCCCTTTCAGGATACCTTCACGGAATGCCGAAAGATGGGTTCCGCCTTCACTGGTGTAGGTTCCGTTTACAAAGCTGTAATAGGTGTCGCTGTATCCTTCGGTGTGTGAGAAGGCAAATTCCAGGGTAGGATCTTGATAGTATATTGGATCGTAGATGCCCTGACCGCCAAGTTCTTTGTCGAGCAAATCAAGAAGGCCGTTTTTGGAAAAGTAACAGTTTTTATCAAGGTAAATTTTCATCCCGGCATTGAGATAGGCGTAACGCCAGAGCCTTTTGTCTACATACTCAAGATCAAAATGAAAATCTGGAAAAAGTTCGGCATCTGGAAGGAATTCAATCAGAGTTCCATTCGGTTCACTGGTTGTACCTTTATCCTGATCCTTGAGTATCCCGTTTGAGAAGGTCGCAGTGGCAAACTCTCCTTCTCGAAATGCTGTCACTTTAAAGAAATCAGACATGGCATTGACTGCCTTGGTACCGACTCCATTTAAACCCACGGAAAACTGAAAGACATCCGTTGAATATTTAGCACCGGTATTAATTCGCGACACACATTCCACTACTTTTCCAAGGGGAATCCCCCGACCGAAATCACGCACGACCACCCTGCCCTCTTCAGAGATGGCGACATCTACCTTTTTACCTGCTCCCATGATAAATTCATCAACCGAGTTGTCGACTACTTCTTTGAGCAGGATATAGATACCATCGTCAGGGTGAGTACCTGAACCAAGCCGTCCAATATACATTCCGGGACGTTTGCGAATATGCTCAAGAGAACTTAGAGTCTTTACTTTACTTTCGTCGTAAACTTGTGGATTTGATGGCATTTTATGAGTGTTGCAAGGGGTTTTTCTGATGATTAATATGATGAGACCTTGCAATAGTATTGCATTTTACTATATTTCGCAATAGACGGAATGACACACTGTGAACATAAGAATATCCGTAACTATTCAGCAGCACCCCAACTACGTCTATTTCGGAGTCTTTATTTACCTGGCCTTATTACATAGCAATAGTATGCTTCGAATACCCAGGTAAGCGTAGACTCCGAATGAACGAATTTGGAGCACTGCTAAACAGTTACAGTTCAGTGTTATACTAACTAACAGGTATTTGCTAAATAGTTACTAATATTCTTAATTTAGAGGTGAGCCGATTGTTGCTTCAACCAACCCTGCTGAGCATTGCCGGCTCTGATCCTTCGGGGGGAGCGGGAATACAGGCTGATCTGAAAACCATGACCAGTATCGGGGTTTATGGGGCAGCTGCCATCACCTGTCTTACTGTGCAAAATGCCAAAGGAGTGCAGAAAATAACACCCCTGCCAGTCGATTTTATTAAGACGCAAATTCAAGCTGTTTTGGAAAATCATAATGTCACCCATATAAAAATCGGAATGACTGGAAACGACGAAATACTTCATTGTCTTTCCCAACTACTCGATCCCTTTTCAGGTGAGGTTATTTATGATCCCGTTATGGCATCATCCACAGGTGAACGACTTTTAACTGATAATGCACTTTCGATCCTTCAAAAAGAACTTTTGCCGAAGGTTTCCTGGCTTACCCCAAACAGGTTTGAGCTACAATTTCTCAGTAATCGATCAATTACCACCGCTAAGGAGGCCATTGACTGTGCCAGGTTCCTCTTAAAGCAGTATCCGTTAATGAGAGGGGTCGTTGTAAAAGGCGGACATATTGAAGAGTCAGAGGGAACAATCAGTGATTTCCTGGTACAAGCCAGTGAACCCGTCATCGAATCAAAACGCCAGCGCTTGCAAAACCCAAATCTTCATGGAACCGGCTGCACATACTCCTCAGCACTTGGTTCCTACCTGTGTCTTGACAAAAAACCTGCTGTTGCCTTCCAAATGAGTGGCGAATATATGGATAGAGTCATAAAAGAAGGAATGAACAAATCAGCATCCCAAAGTCATGCAAATGGGCCACTTCTCCATTTCCTAGCCTGATATAGAGTCTTCATTTTCACTTAAATATAAAAAAATATATTCCGGGATTTTTGCGCTCTATTTTCATTCTTAAAAAAGAATTAAAAGTGTTTGCCTTACATCAGGTTTATAGATATACCTAATCTATGATAATTAATATTACTTGTTTAATGTTCTCTTAAATTCACATGTAATATTAGTATTTTTACTAAAATTCACTATGTTAAAGGAACAATACGCAGGTATTTCCTTTGAATAGTTAATTTTCATATCACTTCAGGCAAAAGGAGGCTAAAAACTTTTACGAAACAGCATCAATTCGCTCGAAATAATATCACTCGTAGTACAACTATTTATAAAATTGTTTATTTTCCAGGAGAAAACGAATGAAACTTGTATCCAAAATTGCTGTCGGTTGTGGATTTGCCCTCGCTCTCGCCTCTAGCCCATCATTTGCAGAACAACAATTTGTTACCATTGGTACCGGTGGTGTAACCGGTGTTTATTATCCTACCGGTGGAGCCATTTGTCGTCTTGTAAATAAAACCAGAAAAGAGCACGGAATTCGTTGCTCCGTTGAAAGCACCGGTGGTTCTGTTTACAACCTGAATACCATTGCTGCCGGTGAGCTCGATATGGGTGTTGCCCAGTCCGATTGGCAGTACCATGCATATAATGGAACATCAAAATTTGCCAAAAAAGGACCAAACAAGAAACTTCGTGCAGTTTTCTCCGTACATCCTGAGCCCTTCACTGTTGTTGCCCGTACAGATTCCGGTGTTAAAGACTTCAAAGATCTGAAAGGTAAACGTGTAAATATTGGTAATCCCGGTTCCGGTCAGCGTGGTACCATGGAAGTTCTTATGGGTGCCCTTGGTTGGACCAATGACGATTTCAAACTTGCTTCAGAGCTGAAGTCTTCAGAACAGGCTAAGGCACTTTGTGACAATAAAGTTGATGCCATGGTTTTCACCGTTGGACACCCAAGTGGATCCATCAAAGAAGCTACCACTTCATGTGATGCCGTTATAGTCAGTGTAACAGGTCCCGAAGTTGATAAACTTGTTGCCGATAACGACTACTATCGTACCGCAACAATCCCTGGCGGAATGTACCGCGGAACCGATACTGACACACCTACTTTTGGTGTAGGTGCAACATTTGTATCTTCCTCCGATGTTCCTGAAGACGTTATTTATAACGTAGTCAAAGCAGTATTTGAAAATTTTGATCAATTTCAGAAACTTCATCCTGCATTTGCAAACCTCAAGAAAGAAGAGATGATCAAAGACGGTCTCTCTGCTCCTCTACATGATGGAGCTGTTAAGTATTATAAAGAAGCCGGCCTTATGTAATAGCCCATGCTTTCAAAAAAGGCGTACCGCTAGACGGTACGCCTTTTTTACTTTCTCACTATGCATTTGCATTACTCCAGATTTCCAAGACTATCCAGAAACCCCACATTACACAAACCTCAATGAAGGAATCATCGCATGAGTGAAGTAGAAAACGATATCAAAACCGATGAAGAACTTCAGGAGATGATCGCTGAGACAGATTCCGGGGCTCGAAATCCCACAGGAGCTTTTCCCAAAAAAGTTCTTTTTTTCGTTCCTCTACTCTGGACAATTTTCCAGCTTTGGTACGCCTCTCCTCTTCCATTTATTTTTAATTTTTTCGTAATTAATGACACCGAAGCAAGGGCAATTCATTTAGCTTTTGCTGTATTCCTCTCGTATACTGCCTACCCTTCGTTTAAATCTTCTCCCAGAAACTACATTCCCATTCAAGACTGGGTTCTTGGTATGGTTGCAGCATTTTGTGCATCATACTTATATTTCTTCTATACCTCATTGTCCGACCGTCCAGGTGATCCGACCCAGATGGATATTGTTGTTGCTGTCACCGGTATGATTCTCCTGCTTGAAGCAACCCGCAGGGCTCTAGGCCCCCCACTGATGATAGTTGCCACAATATTCTGTATATACACCTTCGGCGGCCAGTTTATGCCCGATGTTATTGCCCATAAGGGAGCTAGTCTTAATAAGGGCATGTCTCATTACTGGCTCGGTACCGAAGGCGTCTTTGGTGTTGCTCTTGGTGTTTCCACCGGTATGGTTTTTATGTTCGTTCTTTTTGGTGCACTCCTGGAATCAGCTGGTGCCGGTAACTATTTTATCCGTACTGCATTTGCAGGTCTTGGCCACCTCAAGGGTGGTCCGGCAAAGGCAGCAGTTGTATCCTCAGGCCTCACCGGACTTGTCTCCGGGTCTTCCATTGCCAATGTGGTGACCACTGGGACGTTCACTATTCCCCTGATGAAAAAAGTAGGCTTTAGCGCTGAAAAATCAGGTGCCATTGAAGTTGCCTGTTCAACAAATGGACAGCTGATGCCGCCCGTAATGGGGGCCGCCGCTTTCCTGATGGTTGAATATGTCGGAATTTCCTATATTGAAGTTATAAAATGCGCCTTTTTACCTGCAATTATATCCTATATTGCACTTGTCTATATTGTTCATCTTGAGGCCTGTAAACTTGGTCTTGAAGGACTGGAGAAAAAAGTTACCCAAACTCTTGCACAGAAGTTACTCTCATTTGTGTTTAGTTTTCTCTTTATGCTGGTTATGGCCGCGGTTACCTATTATGGCATTGGCTGGATCAAGACCGTTGCCGGAGATGCAACTATTTATATAGTATCAGGACTCCTTGCCGTCTCATATCTTGGACTTATTAAATTCGCAACAAAAGTACCTGAACTCGAACAGACCCATGATATCAAAGTATTACCTGACCTATGGATAACCGCCAAGGCTGGTTTGTATTTTCTGCTCCCCATCGTAGTTTTGATGTGGTGCCTGGTTGTTGAACGGCTCTCGCCTGCCCTTTCCGCCTTCTGGGCAACAGTGCTGCTAATAGTTATAGTCTTAAGTCAAAAGCCCTTAAAAGGATATTTCAGAAACAGTCAGGAAGAATACTTTAGTTTTAGAAGTGGATTTGATGACTTTATCAACGGCTTGGTTGCAGGTGCCAGAAATATGATCGGTATCGGAGTGGCAACTGCAGCTGCGGGTATAGTTGTCGGAACCATCACTCTCACCGGTGTTGGTCTGGTTATGACTGAATTCGTAGAGTATATTTCTGGCGGAAATCTGATGTTGATCCTAGGATTTACCGCCATTATCAGTTTGATTCTTGGTATGGGACTGCCTACCACAGCAAACTATATCGTTGTCTCCACACTGATGGCTCCGGTAATTGTTGATCTCGGTGCTCAGAACGGTCTTATCGTGCCCTTGATTGCTGTTCATCTCTTTGTCTTTTACTTCGGAATTCTTGCCGATGATACACCTCCAGTTGGACTTGCCGCCTTTGCGGCTGCGGGGATCTCTGGCGGTGATCCGATCAAAACTGGTATACAGGGGTTCACCTACGATATCAGAACAGCCATCCTCCCATTTATGTTTATTTTCAATACTCAGTTGTTAATGATTGGTGTGGATAGTTGGGGGGTACTGATACTTGTCGTAGTTGCAGCTATTGCTGCCATGCTGGCATTTGCCGCGGCGACACAGGGATTTTTCCTGGTCAAATCCCGTATCTGGGAGACGGTTGCACTTCTTATCGTGACCTTTTTACTCTTCAGACCTGGATATATCTGGGATAAATTTTACCCACCTCTTACAACTGAATCTCCAACCCGAATGGAAACCTTACTTACCGAAACAAAACCTGGTTCTATGATGCGTGTTATGATCAAGGGCGAAAGAATGAATGGAGAGGAGTTTACAAAAACCGTCATGCTGCCCGTTGGCGATCAGAACTCAGGTAAAGAGCGTCTTGACGGGATTGGCATTGAAACCCGTAACGAGGAAGGAAAGATACTTATAGACAATGTGGTCTTCGGGAGCGCTGCAGAAAAAGCTGGGATTGACTTTGATCAGGAAATCCTGAACATTCAAATGCCCACTGACAGACTTCCCAAACAACTCATTTTTATTCCGGCCTATGCGTTATTTGCCCTGGTGTATATTCTTCAGAGAAGGCGCAGGGATAAGCTTGAAATGTATGCTGCATAGACAGGTCTGAATCCGATTACTTATATTAATGATTCCTGACTTGGCGTATTGGTACAGTCAGGAATCAAGTTGAAAGGTGGAACAAAACACCTTTTGGAGAATCGTATGTTTAAGAAAATATTAGTTCCCATTGATGTTGATCGTCCGGTTGCAGCCAAGGCCGTTTACAACGGCGCCGCAGCAATAGCAAAACCTTTTGGTGCTGAAATCAGACTCATAAGTGTTATGCCAGGTTTTGGCATGCCAATTGTCGGATCTTTTATTTCTGAAAGAGTTCGTAAAGAAGCACTAGAACATTTCAGGGATGAGTTGGTATCATTTGTAAAAAATAATTGTGACGAATCAGTGAAATTTCATATTCGTTCGGGAAAACATTATGAAGAAGTTGTGAAGTTGGCCAAAAAATGGGAAGCTGACCTGATAGTGGTCTATCACAATCGCTACCGTGAGATCAATGAAGTTTTCAGTCACACCTGTGCCAAAAATGTTTACAGGGATGCTCCCTGTTCAGTCCTACGGCTAAGAAATCTTCGTGATCATATTATTTAAATGGCCTCAATTTCAGTGTAGTATTTTGTCGAAACAACTGGAGGTAAAGATGATCTTTCAAAAAGAGATTGCTGTAAAGTTGTATTCTCCATCCGCTGTACCTGTAATTTTTAATTTATTTTTTGGGCTGATCCTTTTTCTGGTGCCACCATCCGCCAGTGCCTACGATATTCTTATAGGTACTGGTGAAAAGGGTAGTTTCTCACATTTTTCCGGTAGAATGCTGTGCAGAACCATCAACAAAGAAGTCTCTGGAGTGAATTGTAGCGTAAAGGTTGCCCATGATGCAATTGATAGCCTTACCAACCTGCAGGGAGGATCATTTGATCTTGCGATTATTAATTCAGATATCCTTGATGCTGCAGTCAACAGATCGGGACAGTTTCAATTTCTCGATATCAACTATGAGAATCTTGCCATTTTGACCCCTCTCTACGACAGACCCATTGGAATTATTGTTAAATCCAATGCTGGAATTTCAACCTTAAATGACCTCAAAGGAAAGCGAGTCAATGGTGGATCCCCTGGATCAATTGAACGTCGTGCCATGGGGCTTATAATGAAGGCCAAGGGCTGGTCAGTGGATGATTTTTCACGGTTTGAAGAATTACCCACATCCCACGGTCAGGGAAACATGGCTTTCTGCCAGGGCACAGTACAGGCAATGATTACAATAGGTGTGCATCCGTCTCCATCTACCCGAAAATTGATAGAAAGTTGTAAGGGTGTGGTGTTGGATATCGATGACACTGCTATCGACAAACTGGTCGATTCTCGTCCACCCTGCTGGAAGACGCAGATAAAAGTGGCATCTGACTCGGTTCCTGCCAGAACCTTTGGAACACGAGCGATACTTGTTGCTTCAGGTAGCATCGATAAGGAAACCGGCTATGCAATAACAAAGGCGCTTTATAAAAGTAAGGCGCGACTACAGAGGAGCCACCCTGCCCTATCTCTTTATCCCGTGCAGGAGGCACAAAAAGGAATCAAAGGCCTTCAGCTTCATCAGGGCGCAGGACAATTTTTCTCTGAAAATTAAATCTCGATTTCTTGTTCCAATCCAGTTTTTTGTACGTCTCCTCAAAAACCGTTCAGCTGCCGCCCCCTTATCACGACGTAGACTGCTGAACGGTTGTTTCTGTTTCTTATAACCTCAGCTCAAAATGCCACGACGGAGATGATACATACCGATTGTTCTGGCGCTTCGTCTTTTGCAAATGATTTTTTCTGTGCCTGGGTCCACACTGCACTATTCCCTTTTGACAAAGATTTTCATGGGATGCATAATTGATAATCTTCTCGGCATGTGCTCTCTTTCCAGGTTTGAAATGTACAGTTCTTCCATTTGATCCGGCTGATTTTTTATTCTTTCCCTTATGAACGTTATAATATCCGTTTTTGCCCTGGTGCTTTTCATTAAATACAGCAAGTGCAATCACTCCCATACCATTTTGAGAATATCCTCTTCCAGAATAGGTGTCCATGGTGTTGAAAAGGAATCCATTGATCTGGTGTCTCCCCACGTGCCATCCACCATAATACTTGGTCTGGTAGGGCTCCAGGACACACAAGGCTTCGTAGGATTTTAACTCGGACGATTGACCGCTAAGAATATTTCTCCCATCAATGGCAATCACCACTCCAACCCGCCTGTTACTTTGATTAGTTACTCGAAGTCGATAGGGTTCATTATGTTTAGCAATAATATAATGACGTTCAAGTGTTGCTCTTTTGGAGTGGGCACTCAATAGAGGTAAACTCCCTCTGCGGTCAGTAATAATTTCTATTTCAACATCGTCATACTTGTTGTGGCCTTTGGCAAATGAATTGACCGGTAAACTCAAGATACAGATAAGAGCGATGAATCCAAATAGTGATCTCAATGTTGTCATGTGTGTTCTCCTTCTGATTTGTTTTACTGACGATTGACTTAAGGGTTCCCTCATCGACTTGATACAGCTTATCTCATGCTGTAGTTTCACTGTAGGACGATTAAATAGAGATAAAAACCCGATATCGATTGGAATCGGGTTGATGTCGGGCGGGAATGCAACACATACGGTCGTACAATCAGGGAGTTGCCCGAACAAGGCTTACAGCAGAGTCAGGTGCGTTTTGTCTAGATGACAGGAAGTAAAAATGAATGACAGGCGTATTGAGGCTTTAGCTGGATTTTGGCAGAGTTTCACTAAAAAGACGGCAGATTGCCTGAACAACTGGCGTTCCCGGAGAAAATTGACGAGAGGAAATTGTATATACAAGATGCCAGTCGGTTTCTGCCTGATCCAGTATTCGTGTTACCCGATCAAGGAGTTCGGAACGGCTGTACTGTTCTTCACATTCTGAATAAACAAGATAATCCAGTCCCTTTTTAAAAAACATTGCTGAACCATCATAATATTTTCGTTTATGGCTGATTGCAGCGACAATTTCGAGAAGATTGTGCCCTAATTCATCGGCAACCTGATCAGCAACGGCATACCCAATATCTAGCTGCAAGCTGTTGAAGTCCGGAAAACGTATCAAAATCAAATCGTAAGCGAGATCTTCTTTGGCCAGGAACCCGGCATCATCAAGGGAAAGCAGATAGCGATAGTTATAGAAATCACTCAATGGCTCCCGGAAATAGGCCCGGCTCCGGAACAACTCGATATCCTTCATAAATCCTGCTGTTATTGGCAGTGAAGAATGTAACAATTTATGATTTTTAAAAGCCTTACTAAAGACCCTAACCACATCTTTATCAAGTTTTCCATCCTTAACCTCATCTCTGAGAACGTCCATGGCTTTTTCATGGGAAAAAGGTGCTTTATATGGACGCTTACTCACCAGAGCATCATAGGTGTCTGCCACTCCTACAATACGTGGTAGAATTCCGATATCCTCCGATTTAAGGCCAAAAGGATAGCCGCTTCCATCGAGTCGTTCATGATGTTTAAGAATTATATCTGTAATCCTGTCATCTTGTATATGTCGAGTGATGAGCTTGGCCCCGATCAGCGGATGATAATCCATGATCTTCCTGTCCTGGTTGTCAAAACGGTCAGGTTTTAAAAGAATATCATCGGGAATAGCGGTTTTTCCAATATCATGAACCAGGCAGCCAAGTTCTAGGATATCCAACTCATCTTCCCCAAGATTCATTTCTTTTCCTATGATCTTAGAAATCGAGGCAACATGGAGCGCATGGTCAAAGGTGTACTGATCCCGATTGGCAAGCACTTCGATCATCATTTCAAAGAGATCTTTTAAAAACAACGTATTGGAACGTTCAAGCTCTGCTTCTGTTTTTGAATGGGCAGTGATCTCTCTGCTTAACATACTGTCTTTAATCTTTAGTGTTGCACTGGCCCTGGTGAGTTTACTTTTACTCTCCCAAAAAGCCTTGGCGCTGGCCCTGGTCAGAGCAATAAGGAACAGGGAAAAAGTTCCCCCAAAGAAGATAGAGGAGGCAATAAGTATATGAGGAAAGGCAAAGTCGTGCCAGAGAAGCCAGGCAATCAGGAGGTGGCCGCAAAAGAAAAATACCATCAACCAGATAAGAAGCAGCCATCGGTATTGCAGAGGTTCCGGCAATTTGCTTTTCAGTCGTATTCCGGCAATTATGGCGATAAACAGGAAAGTAGCACCTGAGCCAATGAGTAAAAAAGATATGATTTTAGGGGAAGAGATTGTTTCAAACAATGTGATCCGGACTCCCTTTTCTTCTGCAGATCAAAGTTTTGCGACAAAGTATGTAGACTGAAGGTGTTTAAGCTGAAGAAAAAACAGCATTACACGCGGCCTTCAGCCTCTAAAACCTGGATTGCGGGCAGAGCGCGCTTTAGGATATTATAGCATAAGATTGCTATAATATGGTGGTGAAAAGAGATCTTGTACTTTATTCAGCTCAGAAGAAGGCTGTCATCTGCAAGTTCTTCGTTACGGACACGATTAAACATCTCCAACAGATGAGGAACATCAAGTTTGTTTCGTTCCTCACCTGCAACATCGAGAATTACTTCTCCCTGATGCAGCATAATGGTTCGATCTCCGCTTGCGAGTGCATCTTTCATTGAATGGGTGACCATCATCACGGTGAGTGAGAACTCCTCTACCACCTTATTGGTAAGTTCGAGGATAAAGGCAGCCATACGAGGATCAAGTGCTGCGGTATGCTCATCCAGAAGGAGAAGATGACTATCACTCAATGTTGCCATTATCAGACTGACGGCCTGTCTTTGTCCTCCGGACAGAAGTCCAATGGAATCACTTAAGCGATTCTCCAAGCCAAGACCAAGAATGGCAATGCGATCCTGAAAGATCTTTCTGCGATTGGATGAAAGGGCTAGGCGCCAGCCTCGTTTCTTGCCACGCTTGTAGGCAAGAGCCATATTTTCTTCGATACTTAAAGTGGCACAGGTTCCTGCCAGTGGATTTTGAAAGACACGGGCCGCAAATCTGGCCCGTTTATGGACAGGCCATCTGGTAACATCAACTCCATCAATGCCAACATTTCCACCGGATATGGGTGTCTCGCCGCTCACTGCTCCCAGAAGGGTTGATTTTCCAGCACCGTTTGACCCAATAATAGTCATAAACTGCCCTTCAGGGACGGTGAGTGAGACATTACGCAATGCCTTATTTTCGAGAATAGTGCCGGCGTTGAAGGTGATACGGATATTATTTAAAGTAATCATCTTGTTTTTATCCCTTCACCGATTTAAACCGCAATTTCCCCTTCATCTTAGGGGCAATAAGAGCAACGGCCACCAGGGCTGCAGTAACAAGATTGAGATCCGATGCCTGCATGCCAAACATTCCACTGCTCAGTGCAAAGGCAACGGCAAGTCGGTACAGAATTGAACCAACAATAACCGCAAGCACAGCAACCCAAATACGGCTACTGGACATCAGGGTTTGCCCAAGTATAACAGATGCAAGTCCAACAACTATGGTTCCAACACCCGAGGTGACATCGGCAAAGGAATTACTTTGAGCAAAAAGAGCACCTGCAAAGCCAACAAAACCATTGGACAGAGCCAGGCCAAAATAGGTGAAAAATCCGATGTCTCCACCCTGGGCAGAGACCATACGGTCATTTACGCCGGTTGCCCTGAGTCCCAGGCCAAAATCACTTGTGAGAAGGCGAATAATAAAGAGCGCTGAGAATACAACCAGGAGGAAAACAACAGCGAGATGGACATGGAACTGATCAAATCCACTCTGCTCGAAGGGGGTGAAAATCGTGGGCTCTCCAAGCAGGGAAACATTGGGACGACCCATAATTCTAATATTAATAGAAAAGGCGGCAATCATAGTGAGGATGGATGCCAACAGATGCAGTATTCCGCAACGTACAGCAAGAAAAGCTGTAACCAGACCGCACATCGATCCGGACATTATCGCGAGAATAGTGGCAAACCAGGGGTTTATTCCTGCTATAATGGCCGTGGCAGCAACGGCTCCACCCATGGGGAAACTTCCATCCACGGTTAGATCTGGAAAATCAAGAATTCTAAACGTTAGAAAGACACCAAGGGCAACCAGACCATAAATAAGCCCGATTTCAAGGGTACCGAGAAATGCAAAAAGTGACATTTGATGGCTTTCCGACTATTTATTCAAGTTTGTTGCTCGTTGAAGCATGGATTCAGGAATAGTGATACCTAGACTCTCTGCTGCTTCCAGATTTAAGAAAAGGTCAGAACCTTTAGCAAAAGAGACAGGAATTTCAGAAATTGCTTTTCCCTTCAGTACGGCTTCTACATAATCAGCTGTCTGTATTCCCACCTGGTAGTAATCAAAACCCAGAGAGGCAACGGCACCACTCTCAACAAATGACGTGGAACCACCAACAACAGGGATTTTTGCCTGATTACAAACACCAACCAAGGCATCAATTGCGCTGGCAATAGTATTATCTACCGGAGCATAGATCACTTGAACCTTGGAAGCAATAATCCTGGCAGCACCCTGAACATCACTACTTTTGAGTGCGGTGGCTTCAATTACCTTAAGGTTTTTCTTTTTGGCAGCACTTTTCAATAGCTCGATGGCTGATACGGCATTGGCCTCACCGGGATTGTAAACCACTCCAATCGCTTTGAGATCGGGAACAAGTTCCTGCATCAGGTCTACATGTTGAGCAACGGGAGCTAAATCAGACAGTCCTGTTACATTCCCTTCAGGCTTGTCAAGATTCTTCACCAGCTTTGCCCCAAGTGGATCGGTCACAGCGGTGAATATAACTGGAATAGTTCTGGTGGAAGCAACGAGTGCCTGAGCAGTCGGGGTGGCTATACCAACAAGAACGTCGGGGCTTTCTCCAACAAACTGTTTGGCAATCTGTACAGCTATAGCAGGATTCCCCTGGGCAGTCTGATAGATAAATTCAAGATTTTTCCCTTCCTCAAAACCTTTTGCCTTGAGACCGTCAAGGAGTCCCTGGCGGGTGGCATCGAGTGCCGGATGCTCGACTATTTGAGAGACAGCTACTTTGTAGGTTTGTGCAAATGTATTCGCTGTGCTTATAACAACCAAAGCCATTGCACAGAATAGAGTGATTCCTTTCAAACCATATAATCCTTTCATAACTCTTCTCCGTCTATAAATATAAGATTCCTAAAGTTTTAAGGGTGCCTTGAAACTTTAGCATTTTCGTTCCAAATCGAGGCGTGAAACAAATTTTACCGCAGGCATATAACTGATATTTCGGGGACGAGGTACCGAACTAACTAAAATATTTTTTATATGGGTGAAAAATTTATCGCGCAACGAAGGGTTGGGATGAAAAGGCAATTTTGCAAGGTAGCCTTAAGATATTAAGGCCAATCAGCCGTATATCATAGTGATTTTCCCACTATCAGAACCCCATATCATAGTCTTATAGCATAGTTTTGTCATCCTGGAGTTTAAGGAGAACAAGAGTACAGAGTTTAATTCTCTCAAAGAGTGATTCAAGTATAATATATTCATTTGCACTGTGATCATTAAATCCAATCGGGCCCATTCCATCAATAACACTCACACCTGCAGCACCAAAGAAATTTGCATCTGATGTTCCTTTCCTTATTTCGGTGGAAAAGCTTTGCTGGAGGACCTCTGCAGCTTCTTCAACTTGTGTGACCAGATATTTTTGATCAATACTATTCTTAGAGGCCTCCCAGAGTGGTCGTTCTGAGGTGATCTCAAGTCTGGAAACACAGCCTTCTACTAAATTAGTCTCAACAATAGTATTAATTGCTTCCTTTATCTCAGATTCATGTTCTCCAAAACTGTAACGTATATCAGAAGAGAGAACAGCACTTTGGGCAACAGTGTTTCCTGCAATACCTCCTCTTACCTTGCCTGCATTTAAGTCTGTTCCCTCCCAGTGTGAATTTAATCCTTCAATGGCAATAATTTTATGGGCGATTTCCTCAACTGCACTGGCCTTTTTTCCTACTAAGTTGCCTGCATGTCCTTCAACACCATGAACATGGATATCAAAACTTAACTTTCCGCGACGACCAATTACGATATCATTGTTTTTTCCGCCAGATTCAGAAATCATCACGTGACTTGCTTTTACCGCCAATTCTTCAAAAATAGGCCGAGAGGTTGGAGACCCGCGTTCTTCATCACTGTTTATAAAGATGGTCAAAGGTAATGAATCCAATCGTCCTATTGATTCCAGACATTTAACTGCGTAAAGGAAAACCACTAATCCTCCGAGCATATCACCTGTTCCAGGTCCTATGCAACGATCACCTTCAATATGAAATTCCGGTAAATGCTCGTAGGATGTAAAAGTCGTATCCATATGTCCTGCAAGGATAATTGATTGTTCTTTATCGTGATTTGTAAACTGAAGATGATCACCAAAAGGACTGTTTCCTGTGATTTTCTTATGCCGAAATCCGAGTTTGGAATATTCCCTGGTAAATATTTCACCAACCCGATTCACCGCAGCTGAATTTTCCGAACCTGCTTTTTCATCAATCACAGATTTTAGGCAGGCAATGATTTCTTCTCGTCTGGAATCTACATATTCAACAATTTGTTTATGCATGATGCTATCTCAGTTTATCTTTCATTATCGTATTTCATTACATGCCCACCCCAGGTTCTAAACAGCACCTGACCATCAACATTTGTATTAAGAATATAGTTTGGATTTACTGGAGTCTTGCCACGACCACTAGGGGCTGTAATGATGTAAGTAGGAATTGCAAGTCCACTCGTATAGCCGCGTAGATATTCCATAATCTCCAATCCATCTTCAATATGTGCCCTAAAATGACGGATTCCCTCAAGCTTCTTACAATGAAAGATATAATAAGGTTTGACTCTGATTCGAAGAGCATCCTGCATAAGTTTTTTCATTATATGTTTATCAGCATTAATGCCTTTGAGTAATACAGTCTGATTTCCGACAAGCACACCAGCCTTGGTTAATTTTTTAATAGCCTCTGCTGATGTTTCAGTGATTTCCTTGGAGTGATTAAACTGAGTATTCAGATAAATAGTACCGTGCTTTTCAAGCATTTCACAAAATTCATCGGTGATACGCATGGGGAGCACAACAGGAGTTCGTGTCCCAAGTCTCTTAATTTCCACATGGTCAATGGAATCAAGTTCTGAGAGTATCCAGTCAAGGTATTCATCGGAAACCATTAACGCATCACCACCGGTAAGCAGTACATCACGGATTTCAGTGTTTTCCCGTATGTAGCTTA
The DNA here is from genome assembly GCA_964538055.1 of uncultured Desulfocapsa sp. Taxonomy (GTDB): domain Bacteria; phylum Desulfobacterota; class Desulfobulbia; order Desulfobulbales; family Desulfocapsaceae; genus Desulfocapsa. The sequence goes on from CAZIDU010000030.1 coordinate 34,588, forward strand.
GAGCATCTTTTATGCTTTCTTTAGCATAACGAATATTTTCAAAGCCAATATCACGACGACGCAGGCAATGACGGCAGAACATGGAACAGGCATTTGTAACATTAATAATGAGCCTGTCAGGGTAAAGTCTTGTTATACAAGGTGCCGGTGAGTTGTAGAGGATCGTTTCAGGTTCGGTCACAATCGATGGATCAAGAGCTTCTTGAATGCTTGGAATGGATTGCATCCTTACGGGACAATTTGGGTCATCAGGGTCAATAAGGCTCGCATAGTAGGGAGAAACTCCCCAACGAACTTCTTTTCCAACTTCTTCAATCTGTTTTTTCTCGTCTTCTGATAGCGGGAAAATTTTCGAGAGTGTTTCCACATCACGAATCATATTTTTTACCTGCCACTTCCAGTCATTCCAATCTTTCTCACTACCATTCAACACAGACAAGATTTTTTGCTTTTGCTCTTTATTTTTTTCAGTCAGATCAAGACCGCATGGGATATTCTTTTTTGCATCGAGATAGTCTTGAATAGCTTCTTTGTATTCAACGCATCTCGCGGTGGCAACCTTTCTTCCTTCTTCTGTAACACCTTTAGGGCCTTCTTTTATGATTTCCATCTGTTTCCCCTTTGTTTTTTTTAACATTTATAATTATGAGATGTTATTTATTGATATCGAGTGACTGCCACTTCAACCATCTTGTTAATCATGCCCTGATAATCGAACCCGGCTTCCCTTGCTCCAAGGAAGTATGATCCCTTTCCATGAATTGCAGCCATGGAATTTATTTCAAGCACATAGGGGTTCATTTGTGCATCAAGTCTAAAATCTACACGGGCATAATCGCTGCATTTAAGGAGCAAAAATGTTTGTTTTGCAATTTTCTGAAGTTTTTCAGTTAAACTAACAGGAATATCTGCAGGACAAATATGACCGTAACTGCCGTCTTTTTTACCGGTTGCTGACTGGAACCTATCCCCGGTATCGTTGAAATCAATTTCAACTGGTTTAAATGTTTCTACTGTGTTTCCATTGCCAAGAAGTCCAACATTGAGTTCTCTTCCATCCAGGTATTCTTCTACTACAAGATCCTGATTATACTCTTTCAGGGTTGAAACAATATTTACAATCAACTCATTTTGATTTTCAACAACAGAAATACCAAAGCTTCCTGCTTCGCTCTTTGGTTTGATAATTAAAGGATATTTAAGTTCTTTTAACTGGAGTTCATCTAATTTTTCATCTTGTTGAACAACTATAAAATTAGGTGTCGGAATTCCGGCTTGAAGTAAAATCCGTTTTGTCATCTCTTTATCAAGAGCAATTGAATGTGTAAGTGGCCCGGAACCGGTATAGGGTATGCCAGCAAGTTCCAGCATAGCAGGGATATGAGTGTATCTGCTGTTACCCTGGATTCCGTAGGCGAGATTAAAAGCCAGGCCTTCAGGTGTATGCCCATTCCTTATGACAGGTAAAAAGTTTTCAAGCTTTTTAAAAAGAAATTTATCTCCATCAAATTCCTGAACGGTATGGTTATTGTTTGTAAGTGTATCAACAAATGAATCAATCTCATTTCGGAAATACATCTCTTTATTCAATATACCGAAGCGATTAATTACACCACTTTGATTTATATTGTGAACAATAGCGATTTTCATGATCACCTTCCTTGAAAAAATACTGTAACCAGTTGACAATCTCTCGGAAACTAAAAGTAACCGATGGCTAAGTCATTAGTCAGTCCATATTAAATATTCCTTTTTGGGATGAATTACGTTCGAAATACTCAAAGAAATTTTTGAAAACAATTGGAACTTTCGGGAGATACTCTTTTGAAGGAAGACGGCATTCTAAAGCAAATTATTTGATCATTTTTAGCTTACGGTAATTGCTGGGAGTTGAGCAGGTAAGTTTTTTAAATGTGGTGGCAAAACTCTGGCTGGAAGAAAAACCAAGCTCATATGCAATGGAAGTAATAGTTTTGTTTTGCTGTAACATTTTCTTGGCCAGAATAATCTTTCTGCGAAGAATATACTCTTTTGGATTTATACCAAAAGTCTGGTGAAAAATATCATAGCCCCTGCTTCTGCTGACTCCCATTAATTCAAAAAGATGTTCCACCGGACCCATGAAATCAATGGTATCATTAAGGAAAGTATCAACTTTTTTAACGAATTTCTGGCTAATTGCAGGGGGGCTGTTTTGTTCAAGTTCACTGCGAACGGAGGAAATGAGAATTTGTCTAATGGAGTTAGCTGTTTGTGCCAGGTAGCCAGATTGTTTTTTATCATACTCGTTAACGATAGTTTTAAATGAAGAAATTAATAAAGATGGTGCCGTACGGACAAAAGGATATTTAGGAAGTTGTTTAATGATTTGCTGTTCTGCTGAATGAGATGTGAAAAGTGATAAATCAGACAATGAGAGATCAACCGCAAGGTGAAACATCGAATATGGTGTGATTGTTTTATCGAAGGTCTGATATTTCAATGACAGAGGAGGATGATAATAAAACGTGCCTCCTTTAGCTTTAAGGACTTCCCCTGTCTCATAACGAATCTGAAAATTCCCCCTTTCAATATATAGAATGGAAGTCCATGTTTTATCTTCAAAACTTGGAATAAATGGCTTAGCAGAATGTGTTTTAGAATGACTCAATTCCTGCACTTCTGGAAAGTGCTCTTGTAATTGAATGAGTTCGGTCTTCTGCATTGGATTCTCTGATAAGTTTTCCGCTGGGATAATTCTCTTTTGAAAACAAAGTTACTCCCAGAAGGTATAAAATGATATATAAACTAATTGTAACTTGTATGATGATTTATTGAGTGAAACGATTTAATAAATCATCTGTG
>CAZIDU010000031.1:0-36925 GCA_964538055.1 uncultured Desulfocapsa sp.
ACCAGCGTATTCGTTATGCAATTCCGACTCAAACTCAATTTCGGTGAATAGTTACTATTTCTCTATATAAAACCTGTTCCATATTCAATCTGTTAAATATACTCAGTAAGGATCTTTTTCTGGCTGGGTAGAACATTGCAATGCCTAGCTGTCCAACAACACATTTATAAAACCGGTTAATAACACATCATGTCTGATAGCAGAGAAGAACTCAGAAAACTCATTGCAGAGCGTGCCCATATTGAGGATGGACACTATCGTACCCCTTCTGGAATCATCACGGACCATTTTGATTTTTTCAAGATTTCTCTCAAACATCAAGGGATTAAACTGGCGGGAGAACTTGTCTACAATGAGATCAAAGATCTCCAGATATGTGCCCTCGGGGGACCGGGACATCCAATTGCTTCCGTTCTCTGCCGTGCTGCTTTTTTGAAAGAAATTGGCGTATTTTATATACGCGATTCCATGCGGAAGGAAGGTAACATACAAGAACCCAAGTGGATCGAATCACGGATCAAAGCAGGAGATCGGGTTGCATTGCTTGGAGATGTTGTTGCCACAGGGAGTCAGCTTATTCGGGCGCTTGAAGAAGTGATCCAATTTGGTGCCTATATTGTTAAGATCATAATCCTTATAGACAGTGGCAATGGCAATGGAGTCGAAAATATCCTCAAATTTGCCAAACTCAACCAGATGGATAATTGTCCAGTGATCGCCCTCTATACACGGGATGAAATTCTCGGAGTTACTCCATGACTACCATGTCCCACTTTCCCATTACCATTTTTTCTTTTGGCTATAAATACGATCCGCCTCAGGATGTGAACTTCCTTTTTGATGTCCGTTTTCTTGAAAATCCCTTTCATAAAGAGAAACTCCGCTCTTTTACCGGCCTGGAAGCCTCCATTGCTGATTTTGTATTGAATAATGATTCTGGAAAAGAATGTTTACAGCACCTCCACCGGATAGTGAAGTTTCATGCAGCACAACTCCATAAGAGTGCCAAAGAGGAACTACGGATAGGTATCGGTTGTACAGGTGGCCACCATCGTTCTGTCGCTGTAACCGAAGCCCTTGTAAAACTGCTCAGTGAAAACTTCGAAACAGTCAGCCACTTTCATAGAGATATCAAAAAAGAAAGTCACTAATATCTCTACCAAACAAAAAAGCCTTCTGCTCTGAGAGCAGAAGGCTTTTACTTCTTCTTTATAAAAACACTGTCTTCTATCAGCCAACAAATGCGGTAAGATAGCCCTTCATAACATTCAAAGGACCAACACTGACAAGGGCGTTTAACAGACATGCTGAACCCCAGATCCCAACGAGGGCAGCCATGACCATTCCTGTTCCGAGAGCAAATGTAGAAACTTCGTATCCAGCATCATCTTGAATTCTGTCAGGTGTATAAGTTTTTGCAGTCATGGTGTCCTCCTGATCTCTTATAATTATTCTTCTTAAACAGTTTCTGGCCGTAACTACTAGCCAGTTATTGCGGTAAACAATGCCTTTGCTGTACCGGAAAAACCGTTACTCATCAGGACACTTACCATACATGCTATGGCCCAGAGTCCGATCATTCCAGCTGTTGCCATCCCAACACCAAGAGCGAATTTTGAAGTTTCATATCCAGCATCTACTTGAGTTTTGCTTGCAGTATTTGTATTTGTAGTCATGATGTTCTCCCTATGGGTTTGAATTTGTGCTCTTTTTCCATTTCTTGCCTTTTATATAGCAGTAATGATGCCAATCTGCTGGCAACCGGTAAACAAAAGACCCAGGTACACGTAACATACTGTAATCTTAGATTTTTCACCAGAGGCATTCCACACACACAACTGACACACTAATGGGGCTATAGAATGCGACACTAAACAGATGTGCCGCATTCGGCAGAAAAAGTGTAGCTTTATGTCGACAGTTGTGTTGCAGGTTTCCTGGATAGGTCCTCCTGGACACCCAAAAGCGACAAAGGTGTAGAAATGGCTACGGGGTGGACAAAGCCTGATCCAGGGAATGTTCACGCTGGAGCAGATATTCAAGAAAAACTGAAGCGACGGGAGAAAGGGCTCTATTTTTTCGCTGGATTAAATAGAAAGGCCGGCGCATTGTCTTGTTGCCACGGATGGCGACAGTAACCAGTCGTCCGCAGGCCACATCGTCTGTTACTGCCAACCTTGAAAGAATGGAGACCCCGACACCAGCCTTGATCGCCTCCTTAATCGCGGCAGTGGACCCTATTCCCATAATTTCCTGAAGATCGCTTTCTTTGAAACCATTATCCTCCAAAATAGTAGAAAAGACCTTCCGGGTTCCCGAGGCCTGTTCACGCATAATAAACGGTTCCTGAATAACATCTTCTATGGAAACTGAACCTTTCATGGCCCATGAATGTCCGGGATGAACAGCGAGGGTCAGTTCATCCGAGAATATTTCACGCCAACTGAGGCCAGGGCTATTCCATCTGGCACCGACTACACCAATTTCAACATCTCCCTCCAAGACATTTTTCGAGATAATCCTGGAACTGCTAATAGACAGTGTCGCTTTTATAGAGGGATACTGAGCACGAAACTTCCCGATTAACTCAGGGAGTATATAGGTCCCTGGAATTGTCCCGCAACCAAGTAAAATCCTCCCAAGAAGCTTACCGCTGTATTGCCCGATTGCCTGAATAGCCTCCTGTCTAGTTTGCATAATTTTTCGTGCATAGCCATATAAAACACGGCCAACGGGAGTCACCTCGACTTCACGACCAAGACGATCAAGCAATTTTTGATCAAGCTCTTCCTCAAGACTGCGAATATGCTCACTTATGGTGGGCTGGGACAAAAGCATCACCTCGGCCGCACGGGTAAAACTTTTCAACTCTACCACCTTGCAAAAAGCATCTAATCTTCTGATTTCCATAGGATCTCCCGTCCCTTATATCATTCTCGCGAGCAATATCTATAGACACTCGCCTTACTATAGGTATTTCCTATTTGCATTATCACGAATAACAATATATCAATAGCCCATAATTTTCCAGTTCATATTCTAAAAACATTCAAGGAGTTCCTGTGAAAAAATTCAGCATCATCTCAATGGCCCTTATCTTTTTCCTCAACATAGCAGCAGTTTTTCAATCATATAATTATCTGGAGGCTGATGAATTCAAGACGTGGATAGAAGCTGACAAGCCAATGATCATCGTAGATATCCAGGTGGAAGATGAATTCGCGGCTCACCACTTTGCAGGATCCATAGAAACAAATGCCTTTCCAGTAAAAACAGATGCCATGAAAGACAAGATCCTCCCTGCCGTGGAAGCCTTTAAAAAAACGGGACATGATGTGGTTGTGATCTGCCCAAGGGGTGGAGGTGGAGCTAAAAAATGTTACTCCTTTATGAAAAGCCAGGGGGTCCCTGATGAAAAACTTACTATTTTAAAAGGCGGAGTAGCAAAGTGGCCATACAAAGAAATGCTGGTAAGTACAAAATAGATCGTATTCAGACATACAACTACAAAAGGATAAAAATGAAAAAAATATGGAGTGTTCTCATAGCAATAAGTTTTCTTCTGGTGCCGTTATGGAGTCTGGCTGCCAATGAAAGTAGTGGCACAATTACCATGGAGTTTGACCTCTCCAAGCATGAAATAAACGAAGAGGCCCAGCTATGGATTCCCTATCCTCTCTCCGATCGGGATCAGCTTATCAGCAAAATAAAAATAGACGGAGATTATACTGAATCTGCAATATATAGCGACCAAACCTACTCAACCCCCATGCTGTATGCACGCTGGGAAAAAGGAGCTAAAAGTCGCAAACTCAGTTTATCCTTCCACGTTGTCCGTCAGGAAGTAAAACGCCGGGATTTCCCTGAGAAAGAGGCTGCCTGGGATCCTGCTGATTATGCACGTTATCTCGCTGCAACCAGCCTCGGGCCAGTTGATGGTCAGGTTAAAATCCTGGCAGACCAAATCACCATGGGAAAAACCACGGTACTTGATAAGGCCAAGGCCATCTATGACTGGATCTGTGACAACATGTATCGTGATCCTGCGACCAAAGGCTGTGGCCCTGGAAATGTCTGTCTTCTTCTTGAGCAACCCGGTGGAAAATGCACGGACATTCATTCTGTTTTTGTTTCACTAAGCCGTGCCGCAGGTATTCCGGCCCGGGAAGTTTTCGGAATTCGACAAGGAAAAAAAGCAGAACAGGATATAAGCGGTTGGCAACATTGCTGGGCTGAATTTTATCTGCCAGGTTACGATTGGGTACCAGTGGATCCGGCTGATGTACGGAAAATGATGCTTAAGGAAAAACTAGAACTAAGCGATGCCAGAACCAAAGACTATCGGGAATATTTCTGGGGCGGCTGGGATCAGTATAGAGTAAAACTTGCAATGGGACGTGATCTGCAACTAAACCCGCCACAACATGGCGCGGCCCTGAACACTTTGGGCTATCCCTATGCCCAGATCGGTACAAGAACTCTTGACTGGCTTGACCCAAAAACCTTTCAATACACATTCACTTTTCGGCAATAACACTCTGCTGATCTGCAGTGATTGAGGGGCGCAGAAAGAGTAAACAGGGATTTTAGATGCAGCTAAAGAAAGCTGGAAAATCGCTTCTATTACTGCTCAGCGCCCTTCTGTCCCGCATCCAGAAGCGATCTCACGGCCTTAAAGAGTTCATCACTAACAATGGGTTTAAAGACGTACTCCTGAATACCCAGCTCCAGAGCCTTTTCTTTAGAAACCTGATCGCTATGTCCGGTGCAGAGGATGACAGGCAGCTCCGGTTTAATCTGCATTACGGCCAAAGCTAGTTCCATGCCAGTGAGACCAGGCATGGTCTGGTCGGTAATAAGCAGATCAATCTTCTCTGGAGCGCTACGAACTATTTCCAGAGCATCGTTACTATTATATACAGCTGTAACCGTGTACCCGAGACGTTCAAGCTGCCTCTGCGTTATCCGAACCAGAAGAGGTTCATCATCCACAACCAGAATATGCTCACTCCCCCCCTGCGGAATAATTCGAAACTTAGATTCCAGTTCTGCTGAACCCGTTTCCTGTAGAACGGGAAGATAAACAACAAAAGAACTCCCAATTCCCGGCTCACTCACAACCCGTATAAATCCCCCGGTATCCTGAACAATACCATGGATAACGGCAAGCCCCAGACCTGTACCTTTTCCCACCTCTTTCGTGGTGAAATACGGCTCAAATATTCGATCAATGGTTTTCGTATCCATACCACAGCCGGTATCACGCACCATAAGAACAACAAAAGGGCCTGGCGTCAGAAACGGCTCCCCACTTAGGTCAGCAGCACTGACTTCTGCATGCTGCAGGCTGACGCTCAAAGTACCTTTCCCATCGGACATGGCATGCAGAGCATTGGTACAGAGATTGATGGTAATCTGGTGAATATTGGTGGCATCTGCCAATATTGCCCCGCAATCAGGATCAATGTTCTCCTCTATGATAATGCTGGACGGCAGGCTTGCATGCAGCATCTTCATCGCCTCCTTGACAATCAAATGGGGACGAATGGGCTGTTTTTCTGTGACTGACTGGCGGCTAAGGGTAAGGATCTGTTTGACGAGAGCCACTGCCCGTCCACCTGCTTGAATCACTTTATCAATATCCTTTCGGATATGGCTCTCGGGCGGAGCCTCCATTTGAATAAATTCGGCATACCCAAGGATGGCAGCAAGAATGTTATTAAAGTCATGTGCTATCCCGCCGGCCAGGGTACCAATGGCCTCCATCTTCTGGGACTGACGCAGCAGAGATTCAAGTTTTTTCTGCTCTGTGATATCTTTGGCGACATGGGCGATATATTCAATTTCATTCTTATCATTAAATACCGGAGAGGCCGAAACCAAAAATGTTTTCTCTAGTTTCTCATGATACATTTCACGACTGTAGGGTTCAAAAGTGTCCTTTACCTGAAGAAGGGGACATTCGTTACAGGGATCTTCAGAGCCTGTAAAGAGTTCATAGCAGTGATAACCACCAATCTCGTCACAGGATAGGTTTAGAGTGTCACACCCTGACTGATTAATTTTTATTATTCTGAAGTCAGTTGTCTGAAGGGTGACAATATCAGTAAAAGAATTAAATGTTCGGTGCCACTGATTTTCACTTTTACGAATGGAAGTCTCAGCCTTATGCCGTTCGATAATTTCAGCCTGCAACTCGGCTGTTCGCTCCTCCACCATAAGCTCAAGACGTTTATGGTAATTTTCTAATTCCCGCTCGTTTTTTTTCCGCTGAATGGCAAGGTCGACGGTTGTAGCTAATGTTTTGAGATAATGCCCGTCAGGGTCCTTGATAAGATAATCGCTGGCACCTAATTTCATAGCCTCCACAGCAACTTCCTCATTCCCTGTACCAGTTGTCACAATAACCGGGGTATCTTTAAACTGTTCAAAAAGCTCAAAGGACACTCCGTCTCCAAGCCAATAATCGGAGACAATGACGTCAAAAGAAGCTGTCTCTAATATTTTTTCCCCCTCAGCCACAGACCCTGCAATGGTGTACTCATAGGGAAGATTCTTTTGTTTGACGTGCCGTACAAAGGCCATCTGGTCAACCTTGTCATCTTCAACAAGCAACAGATGAATTGTTTTTTCTTCCATGGGGAGGTCCTTTATCATTACAGCTTTCTCCCAACCATCGGATCAATCCGGCAGTTCACTCAACGTCCAGTACAGGTCAATGGTTTTTACCACCTCTACAAATTTCTGGTAATCTACTGGCTTGACCATATAGCCTGCAACTCCGAGATCGAAGCTGTCGACCCTATCCTGATCATCTTTTGACGTAGTGAGCACAACAACGGGTATACTTTTCAGCTTGTTATCTTTTTTGGCTATTTGCAGAAATTCGATGCCGTTCATCCTCGGCATATTGAGATCGAGGAGAATAATACCCGGTCTTTCATTGTCAGAACTTTGCAAAAAGTCCAAGGCCTTTTCTCCGTCATCTACCACATCCAGCCTGTTGGTAATTTTGAGTTCTTTCAAGGCCCGCTTCACCGTCATGGCATCAACCTGATCATCTTCCACTAATAGGATTGGTTTAGAGCTTCTCATCAAGTTCTCCTTTTTTGGGCAGCGTAAAAAAGAACGCCGCCCCATTCCCCTCTTCTGATTCCACCCAGATAGAACCACCATAGAGAGTAATAATTTTTTTAACCAGCGTCAGGCCAATCCCCGTGCTTTCATGTTTATCACGGGCAGATAAGGTTCTAAATATCTGAAATATTTTATCATGATATTTCCTGTCGATGCCAGGGCCGTTATCAGACACACTAAATTCCCATTCTGTCTCTTTATCCACACAGGCCACTTTGATAATCCCTTTATCCTTATCCATATACTTTATCGCATTTTCGATAAGGTTCTGAAAAAGTTGTTCCATGCGTGTGGGATCCCTGAAGACCACGGGAAGTTTGTTTTCTATTATTATTTGCATAGTATCAGGTGGAGAAATGTTGTCAATAACCTCCCCGACAAGCAGGTTCAGATCCAACTGTTCTCCCTTTTCCTTGACTCGACCAATGCGTGAATAGCGCAAAACACCCTCAATAAGGCCATCCATGCGTTTCACTCTTTGCAGAATCAAGTCCATTTGTTCCCTGCCATCGGCATCAAATACTTCGGAATAATCCATGGAAATCCAATGGGTAAGCTGACCAATGGCCCTGAGTGGTGCTTTCAGATCATGAGATACTATATAAGCGAACTCCTTCAGTTCTGTATTTGCAGCAGCGTAATCACTATTTGCTTTCTGGAGTTCCTCTCTTGCATCGTTGATGTCTTCAAGAAGATAGGTGAGTGCTTTGCGGGACTCTTCAATTTTATTTGTTTTTTCTTTAAGTTCTTCTGTTCGTTTATCAACCTGTTCTTCGAGATGAGCATAGGACTTCGCCAGTTCCGCTTCCGCTTTTATCCGCTTACCTTCTGAGCGCTGGGCCATAATGCCATAGACGAGATCATCTACCAGTTCCATCAATCGTGTAACCTCTACAGCGTCAAACCAGTCCGCCACCTCCGCATAGACATTCAGGGCACCAATGACATCATTATCGCTCACCAAAGGCAGGGCTATGGATGATGCATAGCCGCGTTTAATTGCTTCAGCTCTCCACGGGGCATAACTGGGATCAGTAAGCAGGTTTAATGCTATGGAGGGCTTCCCCGAGCGAATAGCTGTTCCGGTTGGCCCACGACCATCTTCAGAATCGGCCCAGGTGATATTTAAGGTGTCAAGAAACCCTTCCTCATATCCAGCTTGAGCCACAGGTCGGACAGTCTTTGCCTCATCCTGTTCAGCATAGCATACCCAGGCCAAACGATATCCACCACTCTCCACAATAATCCGGCAAACCTCACTGAGTAAAAATAACTCATCCCTGGCTCTCGCTACTGCTTCGGTACATTCACTGAGCATTTTGAGTGATCGGTTGCTTCCGATTAATTCCTCCGCCACCCGTTGCCGCTCGACTATCTCTCTTTCCATGTTGTTTTTTGTTTTCAGAATAGTATTGAAACTCCGTGCTCTGCTGCGCTCAAAACGCTGAAAAGCTACACTAATTATCACGAAAATCATTGAACAGGCAACCATCAGGAATAACTGGGCGTATCGGAAGCGTTCCAGATCTCGTACCATTATTCTTTGCAGTCTCGTCTCCACATCATCGGCCTGGATAATAAAATTTTTAAAAATAGCATCGTATCTCTGATCTATATCCGTACCAACTCCGGATGTCTTTTGGGCCGCAATTCTTTGTACAGTTATATCCCTGAACTCTGAAATTTTCCCCTGCACCTCAACAATCTCCCGGCGCATTACATTGTCATCAAGGGGAATAAAGCTTCCCTCAGAGTTTGTCCCCCCTTCCAGCATGACCTTTGTGTACCAATCCGCCTGATCCAGGTGCTGCCATACCGTTTCCATATTCTCATTACGATCACCACTCATGATCTCTTCAAACCAGAGATGAGCGGTGGTTGTTTCCATCTTAATCTCCATGGCGGCATCGACAAGTGGCGCATACATTCTACTCATGCGGTCACCGGTGTAAAAGCCATAGGCCAATATGCCGATTACAACAAAACCCACCCCAGCCAGCAAGGTATTAATCAGCCACGAATTTGTCGGCAATGCATCTCTAAACCCGACATTTGTTTTACGATTACACGTCATTTGATCACTAATCTCTCTTCGACTCTAACTCTTTAATTTTATCCCTGAGTTCCTTAATTCTGAATTCCCGCCCCACAAAAAGGTCATTCATGCGTTCAAGTTCAGCTACCTTTTCTTCCAGTTTATTTGTCTGCTCTTTGACAAGCTCTTCAAGATTCCTCTGATACTTTAACAGTTCTGCTTCCGCCTCTTTGACATCGGTAATGTTCTTAAATACGCAATAGGTCTGTTTAAAACTGCCATCGGGGTGATAGCCGATACAGCCTTCAAAAGAGATATCCAGACAATGCCCATCTTTATGTCGGATTTTAAACTGGACATCGTTTACGTAGCCGCGTTCTTTAAAGGCCGGAAAGTTTGTCAAAAAATGCGGTTTCCAGTCCGGATGCAGAAAATCCCCGAAATATTGACCGATGACGTCTTTCCTTTCATACCCGAGGAGTTTGAGCCACATCGGATTGACATCAATAAAGCATCCATCATCATTCAACGATTGATACGATAAGGGAGCATTTTCATACAGTGCTTTATATTTCTCTTCGCTGGTCCGCAGTGCCTCCTCGGTCTTTTGTTTATCAATGGCTCTTTGAATCGTCAGCAGCAACAGATCCATGTCGTAGGGCTTGATGATATAACTATAGGCCCCCAGATTTATCGCCTCAATTGCAGAAGTCTGGGAGGCGTGCCCCGTTACCATTATACATTCCGTGGCAGGGGAGAACTCCTTTATGCTCTTCATAACAGCAAGGCCTGACATATCATCAAGTTTAAAGTCAACCAGGGCCACAGCAAATAGTTCTTCTGCTATCTTTTCCAGGGCCTCTTTTCCTGTGGCAACAGCCACGGGCAGATAGTCCTTTGCTTTGAGTATGTCAGAAAGGGTTCTTCGTAGATTCGGGTCATCATCGACAATGAGGATTTTGCTCTTTGGGGTCATGATTTATTCCTTTGCTGCATTTTGATCCATGGGCAACAGCACCGTAAATGTGGTTCCACTGCCCACCACGCTTGCAACCGTAAGCCTGCCATAATGCTTTTTGACAAAATCTTTGACAATAGAAAGACCGAGCCCAACCCCACTGGCTTTGGTGGTAAAAAGCGGTTCAAATATTTCATCCAAGTTTTCCTCGGCAATGCCATGACCTGTGTCGCTGATTGTGATGCGGATCGATGCACCATCACGGGCGCTGTGAACCTTTAAGGTACCGCCGTCGGGCATGGCCTGAGCACCATTGGAGATAAGATTGGTAAACACCCGTTCCAATTGCAAGTGATCAAATTCAACAACAGGTAAACCTGACTCCAGCTGCAGATCAACAGTGATCACATCGGAGAAATCCCCCCCCGCTAAAACCTGCTGCAGTAATAGATTCAGATCTCCTTTGGAGAAAGTCGGTACATTCTCTCTGGAAAAATCAAGCAGATCATTAATGATTCCATTTGCCCTGTTTATCTCATGTCCCATTAACAAAAGGTGTTCTTTAATCTTTGGATCTGTTTCTTCATTGCTGATTAAATTAAGAAAATAGATGGAGTTACTGATAGCATTCAGTGGGTTTCTAATATCATGGGCCACACTGCCGGAAAGCTGGCCGATTGCAGCCAGTTTTTCCTGAAGAACCACTTGTTTTTGCGCATCCTGCAGGTCTCTTCTCATGCTGTTGAATGACCGGGTGAGATCACCTAACTCGTCATCACTGACTGGCGATATATCTTCAATAAAATTCCCGGCAGCTAACTGATTGGCAGCAGCAGCAAGGATGGTAGCTGGACGAGAAAGAGCCCTGGCCCTCTTCCGTGAAATTATAAAGGCAGAGCAAACCATGGCAACAAGTAGTACGGATAAGCCAGGGGCAGCAAAATTTCCGATACGGGCCGTCAGGGTAGCACGCTGAGTCATCAGCTTGTCAGTGTCACTGTCTAATCTTTTCATTAGCTTGACAACTTTTTTAGCAAGCGGCACTGTCTCTGTCTCCATACGATGCCGAACCACATTCCAGTTGTACGATTTTCTGAGGGCAATAATTTCAGTTGATACCGTTTTTAGGGCCGCAATATCCCGCTTAAAATACCTTATAGTAGTTTCAAGCTCATCACTTTTCTGGAAGGAGCGTGACAGGACTGAAACAGCAGTCTTCAACATGTGCAGATTATAGAAATACTTGTCTTCCAGCTCGACCTCCCCCTGGAAGACTATCCTTTTCAACATGTCACTAGCTGTGTAAAAAGAGATCCCCGCATCGTGTAAACTATTGGGCTCCTCATCATGGGAAAAAAGGGTCACCCCCTCGTCGTTAAGAGTGAAAAGACTTCTTATTATCTCGTCAAGAGAGGACAAGAGAGGCTCCGCCTCAAATTGATATTCAACCCTGGCCGGTTCGTTGCCAGGTGTCTGAGCAATTTCAAGCACCCACCACTGGGATTCCTGCAACTCTGCCAGCAACAGGGACAACTCAGTCATTCTTTGCTTAAATCCCGGTAGCTTCATTTCCGTTCCAATCTGACCCAAATTGATGGCAGCCGGAGTAATCTCGTATTCCCAGACCTGAGACCAATCACTAATAAATTCTTTATCATCCAGACTGACCCAGCCACGCATACTGGCAAGTGAATGCTGTACCCCGCGAAGGACCATGGAAGATGCCCGGGAGACCGGTATTGAATGGTTGGACAAGAGATATACGTTTCTGCTTTGGACAAAAATTGTAATAAGAGCAATCAGTAAAGAAAAGGCCCCTATTGCTGCAATCAGCATATGGGATCTGAGCAGATTCCTGGAAAAGGTTTGCCGGGATTTGGTATGTTGAGCAGGCGGGCTATTCATGATTTTCCGGTCTACCTGTTGGCCTGTTCTTTATTTTCAACGTATGAGAGTAACGTCGTGAGCTGTTGTTCTAATATTCCAGCTTGTTGATACACATCTGAAGGGAATTTTTTCCCTGGAAAGTATGTTTCCCGAGGCACTCTACTCCCGTTGCTTTTGTGGAGAAAATCCAGTCGGGCAACGATAAGCGATGCCATGTCAAAAACATCACTTGGGCTTATGTTTTTCTCGTTTATGCCGGAAACATTCATTTGCAGAATATCAACATCACTGGCCTGGTATATTTGTATAATGAGCAGCAAACAGTCGTTAAGCCGGTAATAGACATCAAGCGGTCTTTTATTCTTTTCATACAAGGGCTTTTTCGGGATACGCGGAGCTCCCGGATATTGGGCCAGCAGGCGGGAGGTATAACCGATTGCCAGATTAACAACCCTGTACACCTCAGCAGGAGAAAACCGTCTTTCCAGTAAGGCGTTAAGATGTCGATTTGCCGTCATGCTTGCCATAAAGACATCGGAAGGAGTTACTTCTTTCAATTCTACTTGCGGATGCACTCCCAACATCTGGAATTTTCGGCTCACCTCAGACAGGACCCCCAAGGCTTCAAGGACCATTTGTTTTACTTCAGCAGGTCTGACAACACCCTCTGGCAAAACAGGAGGATCACTGTCTTTACGAATAAGCTCAAAAGAGAGGCGGTTTGCCTTTATGACCAGGGTCCGGGCCTGGAAATATACATCATGGGGTGCAGCATTTGTAATACTAACTCCAAGAAGTTCAGGCTCTGGGACCCCCATGAAAAGACCCAGTCCATCAATAAGCTGCTCAACCCTCTGCAACTCAACATAGACATGTGCCGGGGTGGTTTCGCTGCTGTCAGCATCACTTTTGAGTCCCTGGGCCAGAACTGCTTTCCCGGTAAGGAGCACCAAGCACATCAGCAATATGCAGGAACATAATTTTTTTATATTAAAAATTGTCATCTTTCTCCTCGCAGACACGGTAAACAGATAACTCCATTTCAATCAACACGTTCCAGGACAAGATTATCAAAATCTTTAATACCGATAATCTTTCCACGCAGGGTGACTGTTTCACCGGACTTTAGTTGTGTGGCCATATCTTTTGTTTTGACATAGACCCTGCGGCCCTTATCAAGAGAAAGTACAAAAGCCTTTTTTAAGAGATACCATCCGTCACCATAATAGATATCCTCAACCATACCGGTCATATTTCCGGTGACAGTAACGGCTTCACCCTGAAGTTCATTTTCAATAAATTCCCGGGTTACTGCTTTTTGATAGTTCAACTCATCGAAGGCCGTAAATATTTGATTTACATCATGTGACTTAACTGCAGCATTAAGCAGGTTGGGGACATAATTATCCAGAAAAGGAAAATTAAAGATTTCTCTCACATTGTCATAACTTTTATCGGAAAGGGACTGGAACCCTGTATATGGACATCTTTCGGACAGCTCTTCCGAGCGCATGGCAACCAGGGCATTTTTAACGGCTTTAGAAATCTCATGAGGAATAGTATGATTGGCAACAACGGCAAGTTGTACTATGGGACCAATCCTGGCAACGGATTTGAAAATCTTGCCGTATTTTTTTTCAGCTGCCCACAGGCTCATATCCCAAGTGGCGACCGCATCAACTTCTCCGGCAGCCAGCAGATCTGTTCCTTTTTCATGGGTTCCTGCAAAAATAACCTTACTGAAAAAATTCTCCGGTTTGATGCCTTTTTTATAGAGGTGCATTCGCGGGAAACGATAGCCTGAAGTTGAGTATGGATCGATAAAGGAAAATGACATGTTCTCTAACTGTAACAGTTCAGTTATGCCGGAGTCCTTGTGAACGATGATGTTACCAAAATAATACGCCCTTTGTTGTTCCTGTTGTGTTGTTTGGATGGTGGCAAGATAGACTAACTCTGGGTATCTCCATTTGGTCTCCACATACTGGGCTGGACCTAATATGGCAAACTGCACCTCGTTACTCATTATTTTTCCAATCAACTCTTCGTAAGAGCCTGTGGTGACGAGTTTCACCGGGGATTTGACCACCTTTGCCAAATAGTTGACAAGAGGAGTAAAGCCTTCTTCAACCACCTGTTTTTCATACAGGGGTGCCAAACCAAACAGATAGATCGGCTCCTCTGCCTGGACATCAGGAGCATGACCGAAGATAAGCAAAACAGTGAAAAGCAGAAACATGCCCAAACTCTTCATTCTATTTTTCAGTTGCATTTTCACCATCCTGATACATTTTATCCACAAAAGTATTGCTATAAACCGTATTGAGATTCAGTGGTTTTTCTATAATTCCCTGCTCCAGGAGGGTATTATGTACATCCTGCCAAAGCGTATCGTCCATGACACCAATAGGCACGGATGCATGGATATAAGGGATACTTGCCTTCATAATGGCAACCTGATGGGCAGGGTCAAGGGTCTGGTCAAATTGCAGAGCCAGCTTTGCTGCAGCTTCCGGATGCTGCACCGCCCATTGCCAGCCGCGTAAAGTAGCACGGACAAATCGTAAGACCAGATCAGGATTAGTGTTAAGCAGCATTTCCGATGTAAAGAGAGTATCTCCCATCATATCAACCCCAAAATCATTGGGTTTGACCTGGTTTATTTTGACCCCCTTCTTCTGGGCGACGAGTACTTCATTGGTCACATAACCGGCCCAAACATCTATCTCTCCTGAAAAGAACCTGTCCAGATCATAACCAGTTTGGACACAAACAATGTCTCTCTTATCAATATTGTTTTTTTTGAGCAGGAGATCAAAGGAAATAGAAGCGCCACCGGGGCTTAACACAGGAAATCTTTGACCGAAAAAATCAAGGGGATGAGTAATCCCCTTCTCTTGTAATGAAATAAAAGACAGAGGATAACGCTGGTAAATCGAGGCAACAGCTGTAACGGGCATTTGTTTTCCACGAGCCTCAATGATTCCTACCCCATAGGTGACCCCAAAATCAGCCTCGCCCTTGACTACGGGACTAATTCCGTCAAAAGAGGGGGCTAATCTTGGCTGCATGCTTACCTGGATGTTTTCGTCCCTATAATACCCATTGATATCCGCCGCATAAAACCCGGCAAATTGGGACTGATGCTTCCATGCCAACTGTAGTATCACCTGGTCCAGGGGGGCTTTCTCAGACTCTGCTGTACATGCGACAAGAAAAAGCAGCATACAGAGTCGAATAGATTTCTTAAGCCTGTTGTTCATCATGTAATGTGCTCTTTATAGAAGCAGATGGAGCGTTTTCACCCGAAATAAGGGTACTCCTTTCAGTCCTCCCTTGAGGGGGATAAATACGACGCCATCAATGGTTGCTATTTTGGTTTAAAGGCAGCTCAACGACAAACTTTGCCCCTTTACCCGGCTCTGATTCTACCCGGATTTTCCCCTTATGTTTGTCCACAACAATGGCATGGGATACTGACAGGCCAAGACCTGTTCCTGTTCCCACTTCCCTGGTGGTAAAAAAGGGGTCAAAAACTTTGTTTTTTATATCTTCAGGTATGCCAGGTCCATTGTCTGCCACTTCAATCACAGCGTGGGTGTTATTGCTGCTGGTACGCAGAGTAATACGCGGATTTTCCTGCTGTCCTGCTTCAAAGAGGAATTGCACACTGTTTTTGATAAGACTAAGGAGGACCTGTTCAATTTCCATCGCAGAACAGTTTACAAGAGGCAGATCAGGGCTGAACTTCTTCACCACCTGAATTCCTGCAAACCCATACTTTTTCTTCATATCATAATCAGACTGGGACAGAAGCAGCGCCTCCTCCATAAGTTCATTTAAATTAACACTGGAAAAGCTGCCTTCATGTGGAATACTGAACTCCTGAAGACTTTTAACAATATGACTGGCATTCAATGCCGATTCCCGAATGCCGTCCAGAAAATAATCCAGTTCGTTATCTCTCAAATATTGCTGCAACCTGTTCAGATCAATAGCATATTTGGCTGCCCTTTCTCTGCTGTTCGCATTTTCTGCAGAGAGTCCCATCTCGATAAGCTGATGGGACTGCAGTATTGCTGACAGGGGAGTGTTTATTTCATGAGAAACTCCGGCGGCGAGACCGGCAATAGTCGTCAGCTTCTCATTCTGCAAAAGCTGCTCTTCCATTATTTTCTGCTTGCTGATGTCTCTGATAAAACCAATATAATGCACTAAGGTATGTGCAGAATCATACTTAGCTGCAACAACCAGCTCAATGGGAATCCGCTCTCCATTCTTATGAATATATTCTTTCTGATAGCGAACACTCTTTTTGAGAGGAGACAATTGCCCAAGGGCCTCAGCTTCACTTTTTTGCCATTTGTCAGGAGTTAATGTTTCATTCCAGTTAATCTTTTGTAGTTCTTCCAGGGTATAGCCTGTTAATTCTGAGAATTCATTATTACAGTTTACCAGCCTGCCATCCGGGTATCCAAAGGCAATGGCAAGGGGGGAATCACGTACTATATCTGCTAATACCTGCTCACGTTCAAGACTTTGAGATAACTCCTCCTCAGCCAGCTTACGCTCCTCTATTTCTTTCTTCAGCTCCTCAGATTGAATCCTAAGACTGCATTGCAGCCGGTACAATCTCAGATGATTATCAATTTTGGCAAGAACCTCTGTGGGCTTGATGGGTTTAATGACATAGTCAATACCGCCTGCCTGCAGGGCTTCTAACTGTATGTCCGTATCCCCGTGGGCACTGAGAAATATGACAGGAATACCCTCTGTTTTAGGATTGGACTTTATATGGCGACACACCTCGATTCCATTCATGCCCTCCATCATATAATCAAGGAGAACCAACTCAGGCGGCCTGCTCTCTACACAACGCAGGGCTGATTCTCCATTGCTGGCAGACTGCACCCGGTAACCCGTCACAGTCAAGATATCTGTCAACGATTTCAGATTGGACAGATTATCGTCAACTATTAAAATATCCCCGTGGGGAAGATGCTGTGTACTCTCCATAACCAATGTATTTTGCTCCCTGCTAAGTTCTCTCAAGGTATGGCTATACATAGTCCCTGTTCATCCCCATGGGATACACAGGAGTATTCCAGACATACAATGCTATATATTCATTGTGGATGGTTAAAAAAAACACCTTGTTCAAGTTATAGGATATGAAAAATGAAGACGAAAAAGCAAGACGTTTATTGGATAGTGAAGAAAGAAATGAACGAGGGAGGCAGAGGGGATTAGGTATTAGGTGTTGGAAAACGGCACAAACAGAGTCTTGGACATACCGACCCAACGATGCCTGTCTTTAAGGCCCGTGGCACAGCTAAGGAAGATTTGCAGACTGTCTGCTGCCTTACAAATTTATATACGGTAATTAGTTGCTATTCACCATGCTATTAAACGGCACAATATTTATCCGGAATCGGGGGACACGATCCCAATTCAAAAGACAAAGACGAATTGGGTCATGTCCCCAGTTTCCTACCAGCGTATTCGTTATTCAATTCCGACTCAAATTCAATTTCGGTGAATAGTTACGGTAATTATAATACTCGCGGAAGCATCATGAAAGACTATCTCCCAATAACCAGCATTTGTTCCCACTTCCCGCCATGGTAACGCCATGAAATTAATACACAGAGACTGGCAATAAAAAAGACAACACAGCCCCAGGCTGTATATATCCCCATCCCAAAATAGTTAATGCCGACGAAAAGAGGAATAAGCATACAGCTGAGCGTTGCCCCGGAAATAGCAAAAAGAAGAAAACGGGTATCCCCGGCTCCCTTTAAGGCTGCGGAAAAAATCATATAAAAGACATCGAACAGAATATATGCGGCCACAAACCTCAGAAGGACTGTCCCCATTTGTAGTATTTCCTCATAATTGCCTCCCATCTCTCCCCTGTTTATAAAAAAAGAAATGATGGTTTCCGGTGCAAAAACAAAGAGAGTACCGAGCGACAGGGTATACACCATAAGCAGATGAATGCCACTCCATGCTGCAGCCCTGGCCTCCTTCGGACACTTTCTGCCAAGGGCCTGGCCAGTCATGCTGCTTATTCCTAAAGAAAAACCAAGAGCAGGCATAAAAGCGAGTGAACTAATCGAAATAACGATATTTGAAGCAGCCAGGGGCACGACCCCCATACGACCAACGATCAGAATAAAAAAGGTAAAGGCGAAAATATCAAGACTGAACTGTAAGGCACCTGGAACCCCATACCTGAGCAGTTTTTTCAAAATATCCAGGTCAAGTGCCATGGTCTCAAAGAGCCTAAATTCCTTAATAAAAATTCTCGAAAAAATTGGAGGAGCCAGACACAAAACAACCACTCCCCAAGAGACAACAGTGGCAATGGCAGCACCGCGGATGCCAAGTTCGGGCATTCCCCAGACCCCATTAATCAGTGCATAATTCAGGGGAATATTCACAACCATACCCACAATATTTGCAATCATCACCGGTCGGGTCATTCCTCTGCCGGTAAAAAAACCGGATAAAGCCTGGATGGCCACGTGAAGTATACCGCCCTGACAGAGTATCATAAAGTATTGCCCTTCCAGAACACGGATCTCCTGACTATGACCAACGAGGTTAAAAAGAGGAATGGTCACGAAGGATGCAATCAGGAGAAGGATTACTCCAGAAAAAAGGGTAAAAAAGAGCCCCTGCCACAGGGTGGCCCCTATTTTCTCCGGCCTGCCCGCACCATGATACTGGGCAATAAACACAGAAACATAGCCGGAAACTCCGCCCAGAAAGCAGAGAATCAGAAAAACAGTAACCCCTGCCGGAACTACAGCTGACAGGGCGTTAACATTATAATGAGAAAGAAAAATCCGGTCGGTGAATTCCATGACCGTTGTCGCTGCCATGCCGGTAACCAGTGGCACACAAACTCTTGATACTTCTCGGTAGCGACTTTTTTTGCGCCACGTGTGCCAGTGCCTGAGCATATAAATCTCTTAAAAGAATGGAGGTAAAAACTAGAAAAATATTTGGACATTTAACTGTAAACCTTTTATCCATAATACATCCAATTGTAAACAGTACATTCAGCTGTCCGCCTAGGAGGAATTGCAATCATTCCCTTCAGGCTTCAGCCTACTATTCCTTCAGCCTAATACATATTCTAGCCATGGATACTCTTGAATGCATCAAAACCCGCAGAAGCATCAGAAAATTTACTACAGAATCTGTTCCCCGAAAAGACCTGGAAGACCTTATCGAAACTGCCAGATGGAGTCCGTCATATAAAAACTCTCAGCCCTGGCAAGCAATAATCCTCTCCGGTGACAAAAAGAAAGAGCTCTCCACAATGCTGGTTGGCCTGTTAGGTGAGGGGAAAGAAAACAGTCCGGATCTTGCCGCCCCAACCTCCTGGCCCGAGGCGGAACAGAAAAACATCACCCACCTTCTTGCCAAGCGCAAGGAACTTACCGGGATCGATCTCGGTGCCCCGGAAATGATCGTTAAGGCCAAAAAGGCCAACTTCAATTTCTATTATGCACCCCATGCCATCTATCTTTTTCAGGACGCATCGCTCAGCGAATGGTCACTCTTTGATATAGGTCTCTTTGCCCAGAGTCTGATGCTGGCAGCCCACGCCAAAGGACTTGCCACGGTTCCCCAGGCCTTTGCCACCGATTACGCAAAGGAAGTGAAGGAATGCCTTGGCATCTCAGCATCCAAACGATTAATTCTTGGCCTTTCCGTCGGCTACCCGGATATGGATTCACCAATCAACGCCTACCGTACTGAGCGAGCAGAAGTGGAAGAGTTCTGCACCTGGCTGGAATAACCAATAAGGTGGGTGGTACTTCGCTTCAAAAGAGATGTAGACGAAGTATCGCCCCACATACACATTCGCAATTCCCTCCCTCTGTCCCTCCTGCTTAACAGTCTGGCCAAAAAATTTTATCCTCTGAAGAAACTGATACCACGCAACCTTCCACCCTATCCCACTGTTGTTCCATCTTTTTACTGGAATCCAACTAAACTTCGATGATAGACTTCCAAATTAAGTCTGAATCAATGGAGCGAAACACCAAATTCTGTCTACTAAACTAGACAGAGTCTAATTTAGTGGACAGAACCCATATCTATTTGTGGTTCTCCTTTATTCACACCAAACACAATGTACCAATATCAATAGAACTTATTCTTATATTTGCCATCAGCTGAAATGGCACGACGGTTGCTACAACTAGCTTATTGATCTTACGACGAAGTAGCCACATTGTGGTACGTATTGGGCCACAGAAGGAGACATATGACCATGGCAGAACAACTTTTTGCATCGTTTATTCTCGATCGAGACTCGGGGCTGGAAATTGCCATCGCTGCAGAGAGTGTGACAGAAGCAACACCTCTCACCGAAAGAATCCAGCCTTTACCCGCAAGTGTTCCCTTTCTCGAAGGTACCATGCGCCTGCGAGACGAAGTCATTCCGGTGCTCAATCTGAAGAAACGACTGGGCCTCAAAAAATCCGAATACGACGAGGATGCTAAAATTGCCGTCATCATTCTGGAAAATCAACGCTTTGGCCTTCTTTTTGACGATATCAGAGAAGTTCTTCGTGTCGATGAATCACTCCTTCTTCCCATCCAACCGGCTCTGCAATCCGAAGATTTTATCATTTCAGAACTAATCACCCTTGGAGCAGAACATCGCACCCTTGAAGTCCTTGATCTCAATCGGCTCTTTAAGGAAGGAAGTCTTCTTGACAATGAATGTGCCATGAGCGCAACCAGCCAAAAAAAGACTACTCATAATTACACCTATACCAGATATGTAATATTCACCTCCGATGGACAGGAATATGGCATTCCAGTAGGCAATTCGCGGGAAATCACATTTCTTGCAGATATCGATGACACCTTTAGGTCTGGCTGCCTCGAAGGTGCTTTGCAATTGCGAGGGCGTACCATCCCTGTCATGAATGCAGATGCTCTTTTGAAAGGAAACACCCAGAAAAAAAACAAGACTGATGAACTGAGCCGCATCCTGGTCATGACTTCCGATACACTGACCTTTGGTGTAATCATCGATGAAATCCGGGAAATTCTTACCGTTACCAACGAAAAAATACTTTCAATGCCTATTCGTGAAGAGCAATCTGTTAAAGGCATTTACGAACCGGGGCCTGGCCGCAACATCATGCTTCTTGATGTTAACAATCTCATTGCCTCCCAGCTGGAACGTCTCGAATCCATGGCTCGTATCAAAACAGAGGGAGATGAGGAGGAAGAAGCAATTGTTGCCGAGGCCAGACATTTAATCACCGAAAACTGTTATCTGATATTCTCCATCAGCAAAAATTTTGCCATAGAACTGAAAGATGTACAGGAAATTCTCGAACCGGACGAGCTCCTCAGGATTCCATCTGCCACAGGTTTTGACTCCGAGGTAATCAACCTGCGCGGCGAAATCATCCCGGTGATCAACCTCCGTACGTTCTATGGCTATCCCGACCGTCCAGAAACAGAAGATAGCTCAAGGCTGATCATCTGTCGTGATGACCTACTCACCATAGCTTTACAGGTTGATACTATTAAAACCATATACAAACAGGAACAATTTCACGTAACCCCATCGTTAAACCCACAGTTGCAACCACGAAAAGATACCCTGAACCATCTTATTGAGTTCATGGGCGATCAGGGGGTAAAAGAGCATGTTCTTGTGGTTAATACAAAAAATTTAATACACAATCATCTCCACCAGGGCATCGCAACTGCGGAACAAACAACCGATAAGAAAGACAATACAAATATAATTGATCAGTCAACAGATTCTCTAAAGGGAGGGGAATAATAATGGCCACTACAACACCAGCGACTCAAGTAAAAACAGATACCACAGGTTTTGAACTGTTAACGGATCCTAGTTACCTCGTCAATGATGACATGATCATCACCTGGGCCAACAATGCCTTCCTGGAGGAATTCAATCTGAAAGAAAACCAGGTTTTTAACAAGCTCACCTGTGAAGAGGCATGCCCGACACAACTCTGCGGCACCAAGAACTGCCCCATTGTAAAATCCAAACGGATCAAAAAAGCAGCGGAGGGTGAAGTCCTCTATACCAACAATGGAAGTGTTGCCAGCTGGTATCACTCAAAAGCCACACCCATGCCCGCCCAAAAAGGAACTCTGGTCTCCATGACAGATATAACCATGGTAAAAGGAATGGCGGCAAAACTTAGGCAACTGGAGACAGATCTGAATGTCATCCCAACGCCAATTATGGAAATTGATGACAAATACACCGTCACCTTTATAAACCCTGCAGGAGCTGCCGTTGCAGGTAAGTCCCCGGATGAGGTGGTTGGGACAAAATGCTATGACCTCTTTAAAACACCACATTGTAAAACAGAAAAATGCGCCTGTGCCCGTGCCATGAAAACAGATTCGGTCATTTCAGAACAGACCATTGCCAGACCAGCTGATGGGGTTATCATTCCCATTAAATACACCGGAGCACCCATCAAGGATGCCAAGGGGAATATCAAGGGCGCTCTTGAATACATTGTTGATGTCACAGAAGAGGCAAAGAAGAAACAGGAGGCGGATGAGAAGATAAACAACCTCAACACCATTCCAACGCCTATCATGTCCATAGACACCGATTTTACTATTACGTTTATGAATCCTGCAGGAGCCGCAGTGGTTGGCATGACACCCGACGAAGTGGTGGGAAAAAAATGCTTTGACCTCTTCAAAACTCCCCACTGCCAGACGGAAAAATGTGCCTGTGATCGTGCCATGAAAACAGATTCGGTGATCACCGAACACACCATCGCACGACCTGCTGAAGGGGTCATTGTTCCCATCAAATATACAGGTTCTCCAATCAAAGATGCCAAGGGTAATATCAAAGGGGCGCTTGAGTATATTCTTGATGTCACGGAAGAGGCAAAACAGAAACAGGCGGCAGATGAAAAAATCAATAACCTCAACACCATTCCAACGCCTATCATGTCCATAGACACCGATTTTACTATTACGTTTATGAATCCTGCAGGAGCCGCAGTGGTTGGCATGACACCCGACGAAGTGGTGGGAAAAAAATGCTTTGACCTCTTCAAAACTCCCCACTGCCAGACGGAAAAATGTGCCTGTGATCGTGCCATGAAAACAGATTCGGTGATCACCGAACACACCATCGCACGACCTGCTGAAGGGGTCATTGTTCCCATCAAATATACAGGTTCTCCAATCAAAGATGCCAAGGGCAATATCAAAGGGGCTCTTGAGTATATTCTTGATATCACGGAGGAGGCAAAACAGAAGCAGGATGCCGATGAAAAAATCAATAACCTCAACACCATTCCCACTCCAATTATGTCCATTGATACTGAATTCAATGTGACATTTATGAATCCGGCAGGAGCGGCTGTGGTTGGCATGACACCCGATGAAGTAGTGGGCAAAAAATGCTTTGATCTTTTTAAAACACCGCACTGCCAGACAGAGAGATGTGCCTGTGATCGTGCAATGAAAAGTGATTCTGTTATCACCGATCAGACTATCGCCAGACCATCCGAGGGTGTAATAGTTCCCATAAAATACACAGGTTCGCCGATCAAAGATGCCAAGGGAAACATCAAAGGCGCTCTTGAATACATTCTCGATATTACCGAAGAGGCAAAACAGAAACAGGATGCCGATGAAAAAATAAATAATCTCAATGCAATCCCCACACCCATTATGTCCATTGATACGGATTTCAATGTAACCTTTATGAATCCCGCAGGAGCCGGAGTGGTTGGACTTACTCCGGACGAAGCCATTGGCAAAAAATGTTACGAACTCTTTAAAACAGCCCACTGTCAGACTGAAAAGTGTGCAGTGGGACGTGCCATGCGTGAAGACAGAATCGTCAGTGAAGAAACCATCGCCAGGCCGCAGGATGGTATGATTATACCAATTAAGTATACTGGAGCTCCCATTAAAGATGCCAAGGGAAATATCAAAGGAGCTCTTGAATTTGTACTCAATATCACCGACGAGGCAAGACAGCGCCAGGAAGCCAATGAGAAAATAGAGAATCTCAATGTCATTCCCAACTCCATTCACTCCGTTGATCTGGATTACAATATTACCTATATTAACCCAGCAGGCGCTGCACTTGCCGGCATGACGGTTGATGATGCCATGGGTAAGAAATGCTGGGATCTCTTTAAGACAGACCACTGTCAGACTGATAAATGCGGCATCCATCAAGCCATCCGCGAAAACAAGATCATTGACGGACATGACAGCGCTCATAGTAACGGAAAGGATATCGCGATTAAGACCACCAGTGTTGCCATTAAAGATGCCAAGGGAAATATAAAGGGCGGACTCGAATATATAGTCAATGTAACAGCAGAGGCTGAAGTAGAGCGCCTGATCAATAACGCTTCTACAGAGGTGGAATCACTTGTCTCCGCGTCACTCTCAAAAATGGATGATGCCTCGAAAAACATGGAGGCCATGAACAGGATCATTGAAAAAGAGGTGGCCCTGCTTGATGGCTCCTCGGCAACCATTGATGGCATGCTCAGCTTTACCAAGGAAATGGTAGCACTCACCACAAAATCCAGCGAGATGGCAGGTGGTGTTTCCAAGGATGCCGAAGATGGCAAAAAAGCCGGGGCAGATGCTGAAAAAAAGATGGTGGCCATCAATAGCTCCATGGAAAGTTCTAATGAAATGGTCGCAAATCTAGTCAATCAACTTGAAAAAATTGGTGGTTTTGTAGATATTATCAAGGAAATCGCCTCCCAGACCAACCTGCTTGCCTTTAATGCCGCAATTGAAGCAGCAAGAGCAGGAGATGCCGGGCGCGGCTTTGCTGTGGTTGCCGATGAGATCAGAAAACTCGCTGAAAATTCATCAAAATCAGCTGTGGATATTGCAAACATCGTTAAAAAGGTAGAACATGAATCAAAGGATACTATCGTTGCCATGAAGGACGGCATGAAAATGCTTGGTGATGGCAGTGAGGTTATCCAGACAGCACTGGAGGCCATGGAGAAGATATCCACTGGCATAGTTACCATATCGGGAGCCGTTCAGGAACTGGACAAGAAAGCTGATATTCTCAGTGACAACGGTCACGAGGTAAAAGAGCAGATCAGCAGTGTGGTCGCTTCCTCCAAGGAGAATAAGGCATCCACCGAGGCAGTGAATTTCTCAGTGGATACCACCATTGAGGCGCTGAACAAACTCGCTTCTACCAGTAAAGAACTGAGTACAGCAGTTAATGAAATGTAGAAAATAAAATGTTGTGCCGATCCAAGCGGTAAAATGGGTTCGGCACAACGAACAGCAGAATACGCATATGAGCCTTTATGGTGACACCCTTTATACTCGCAGGTTAGCTCTTTCGAAGCTTCAGGAAACTGACATTTCCACCGTTGTGGCCTGGAGCAAATCAAAAACTGCTTGCAGTTCCTACCTGACTCCCGAGTGTTACGACACAGAGCATATGCGAAACCAGATTGCTTCCGAGATCCTCTGGAGCGATAAAGAAAAAATGTTTATTGTAAAGATAAAAGAGGATGCACGCCCCATTGGTACCGCTCATTACTGGCGATCCGCAGGGGGCAGAAACATAGTCTCCATGGCTCTTAAAGTTGCTTTACCTGAAGAACGTGGTAGGGGTTATGGAACTGAAATTCAGAAATTCCTCATCATCTATATACTTGATAGGCTCCAGGTTTCAGCCATTGAAATGTACACGGATATAAATAATACGGCCCAACAGCGCTGCCTTAAAAAACTCGGGTTTGAACTCATCGAGTCCCTCGTCTATGAGGACCATCATGAAAAACGTACCGGACACCTTTTTCGTTTAACTGTCGAGCGCTACCGCACTCACCCGATCTATCAATTCCATTATGAATAAACTTGGACTGGTTTTCGACAACAGGTACCTTTATCATTCAATTGCAAAATCCACACCGGAAAACCCGGATAGAATTCGCAAACTCTACATGCATTTACAGCAGAACCTGATTAATGACTGTTTCACCCATATCCCTCCTCGGGAAGCAAGCGATGCTGAAATTCATGCCGCTCATTCCTCATTCTATATGGAACAATTGCGGGAACACTCGGTAAAATCCGACCCTTATTCATACGACAAAGACACCTACCTGATGGAAGAAACCCTGCCGACTGCGCGGCTGGCTGCAGGGGGCTGTTTTGCTCTGACCGATCGTATTATGGAGGGAGACATCGATTACGGTTTTGGACTCATCCGACCTCCGGGTCATCATGCAACTCCCGGCCGGGGAATGGGATTCTGTGTTTTTAATAATATCGCGCTTACTGCAGAATATCTACGGAACACATACGATCTGCACCGTATTCTGATTCTCGACTTTGATGTGCATCACGCCAATGGCACCCAGGAGATCTTTTACGATACCAATGAAGTCATGGTCTGCTCCATTCATCAGAAAGGAATATTCCCCTTTAGTGGCGAAGCAGATGAAATTGGAACTGGAAAAGGAAAGGGATTCACCATTAACATCCCGGTTCACCCACAGTTTGGAGATACCGAATATACCTACCTCCTGGGACGAACCCTTCAGGGACTGATGGAACAGTACTTACCACAGTTTATTCTTGTTTCGGCAGGATTTGATGGGCACAGGGACGACTCTATCAGCGATACACTTCTCAGTTCGGACTGGTTTGCCTCCATTACCCATATCCTGCGCAGACACGCCGCAGAGATCTGTGATAACAGACTGCTCTTTATCCTGGAAGGCGGCTATAACCCGATAAGTCTGGAAAAATCAATTTTTGCCACTATTGATGCCCTCCTCCAGGACAAATTTATCCGTCCCGGTATATTATCTGTTCCTCGAGCTGAGAAAATCCTTGATGGCCATCCACTACACCAATACTGGACACTCTAACAAGAGTACAAGCGATGACACCTCCAATACCTGACAATGCAAATCTGAAAACAATCCTCCAGGATTGTCGTCAATGCGGAACCTGCTGCAAAAAATACAAAAAAGTTCTTCTTCAAGGCAACGAAGTTGATTTCATAAAAAAGATGGGCGGCCATGTGGGCATTGACGCCACCCTGCGCGAACTCCGGGAAAAGTCACTGGAACAGCTTGTCGAAGAGAACAAAGAGAAAGGGAAAGTCTATATGATCCACCCGGACGATAAAGGGTGCATCTTCCTTGACTGCCACAATGGTCTCTATCGCTGCAAAATCTATAATTACCGTCCTCTCTCCTGCAAAGGATTTCGCTGCAATCTGGCCGATGACAGTTTTCTTTCCCTCTTTGGAGGAGATGGTGCCATTCACTTGCTTGGCCAGGATATCAACGGACTACCGCTGGACAAGTCAAGATAGACAAAGAACAGCTTTTCAGGAGACTATCAATATTCCCTCACAATACATTCCATTCTTAATCGCCAGCGCCAATTACTGCCGGTTTAGGCACATTTCGATTTTCCCAGGCTATCCGGCATGCTTCCTCGCCATCCTTAGGTATTTCTCCGGAAAATAATCGTCGTAACGGGACATGAAGAGGACTGGTGACAAATGAGGCCAGGGACGTTGTCAAGCGAAGTTTGTTGATTGCGACACCAAATTCCTCGAAGCTTCCTTTTACGTTTATAGGCGTTGCCAGACTGAAGAATTCAGGCCTTTTAGCCTTTGGTGCAGCCTTTACTTTAAATTCCTCTGTTTTGAAATCAATGTTTGCTTCTACCTCGACACTCATATGGGTCGTATCCAGAAAAAGAGTCCGCTCAGACATCAGTCCATCCTCCATACCAAAGCTTGCAACCAGACAATTAATGACAGATGTTTTTTCTCCATCCACCTTTGAAGCTATGGCAGACAAAAGGTTCACAGCCCAAAGATCCATGAGTCTGGCATCAAGATTTACAGGAACAAAGGCCAAGTCAAAATGGCCTTTACCATGGGCCATCAAATACCTGAGTTCAGGGACTGTTGAATCCAGTTCAATATCCAAAGAAAGAGTACCCCCCATGGTGGACTCCGGCTTGGCACGGCGAGCAAAAATCCCAACATCAAGATTTTTCACTGTGGTCTCCAGATGGATCTCGGTTTCTTCAGCAGACGGATAAAAAGAAAATTCAAGCATTGCTGTTCCGGCTGCAAGATCAAGGTGCAGGGGGGCTATGGAAAACCGGCCATCCTGCAAAATAGTTTTCAGTTCCCCTTTTCCCAGTGTATCATTTCCGGAAAGCACCTGTGCCATTTCTATGGACAATGTGCCGTTGAACCTGGATAAGGATTCAGGGGATAAGAACGAGGGTACCGCAGTTATTTTTGTGGATTTACCTTCGGCTGGCTGTCCTTTCGTTTTGTTTTCATTTTTCCCGGGATCTTTTTTGCCATCAGGCTGCCATTCCCCAAGTTCAAAATCATCCAGTTGCAGAACCTTGCTTACCAACTGAATTGTAACTTCTGGCTTTTCGTCACTCTCGTTAAAACTCATACTTCCGGTCAGATCACTGTTCCCAAGCTGTATTTCAAGGTTGGATAAGTCATAACCGGTCTCCGAGGCGACAAATTGCGTACTCAAGCTATAGGGACCAAAAGGAGGAAGATCAATATTGAGAAACTCATTGAGGCTATCCAGTTGTTGGCCTTTCAGGGTCATGGCCAAATTAAAGGTACCGCTGTCTACCGGAAGATCCACGGCACCGTTGAAACCAAGTTCTGCACCCGCTGCTTCAAATGCTATACGAACAGGCAATTCTCCTGGATCTTCAACATACTGAACAAGAGGTAGCCCTTGAAGACTAATTTTTACAGGAGTTGTATCAATTACACCATTTAAACCAATTGCAATGGGAGAACCGGGGGTTGCCCCAATATTTCCATCAAGATTACCTATTATAAGACCAGAACTGCTCTCAGGATCACTGAGATCCAGATTTCCGCCTTTTAAAGTAAAATCAAATGAAGACTGACCGAGCAACTCATGGAGGCTTTCGCCACTCAGTTGCAGACTAAGAGAAAGCTCTTCGGTGGAAGCCCTGACATTCTCTGCAATATTGAACCAATCAAGCACCCCACCGACATCAACCGTCCCTACGGACACCTCAAGAGATAACTGCTTTTCAGTATCTTTATAACCCACGTCACCTTTTGCTGAGAATGGTGTTCCAGCGATGGTTCCGGAAAGAGCAAGTGGCCATGGCTGTTGCTCTGGACGAAAACTGTTCAATGCTCCTGCATCAAAGTCAAAGCTGTAACTCTGCTCCTGGAGTTTACCTTTGCCACTAAATACAAGAGGTCTTCCAACTGCTGCTTCTCCTGCAAGTTCTTCGAGATGAAAACGTATCGTTTTATCCAGAACACGGTCCTTATAAATCACCTCAATTCTTTTCAAAGAAACTTCATCCACCGCCATAAACACCATTGCACCTGTTTTCTTTTCTCTAGTGGAGGACTCTTCTACGGAAGATGTGAATGACCAGTTATTGATATCATTCTTCCGACTTTCCAGATAAACACTTACTCCTTCTGCCGTAATTTCATGAATACTTATTTTTTTCTGGAGTAAATCCATTAGCCCCACTTGCATCCGTAACACTTTCACAGCAACAAAATCAGATGTTCCCCAATTTTCCGGGTTATCAATACGCAGCCCTTGTACTTCAAGTCGTGGGCTTAGGGTGGGAAGCAGTTTGACAGATCCTGTTATTGCAACCTTGCGATCAATGGCTGCTGATACGGTTTGCTCGACCAGGGGACGAATTTTTTCCAAATTCACGGTTATTCCTAAGAGAGACACAACCGTAAGAGTGCCTATCAATAAAAGAATCGGGGTCAAAACAATAATGCCAACCCAGCGGAGAATTTTTTGCATGACTGATTTCCTTTGTCCTTGGTACGAAAGAATCTTTGTAACTACTCACCGAAATTGAGTTTGAGCCGGAATTGAATAACGAATAAGCTGGTAGGAAACTGGGGACATGATCCTATTCGTCTTTGTCTTTTGAATTGGAATCGTGTCCCCAGATTCCAGGTAAACATTGCGCCGTTTCATAGTATGGTGAATAGATTACGAATCTTTTCTATTAAAAGGATCAAACAACGCTTCCGGTCAGGACTTATTTTTTCAAATTAATCAAAATCCGCAGATCGATCCTTGTCATGTTTATTAGAGACATGCATACCAACCAGCCAGGCCACAACAACTGCTGTGTAAAATTGCCCGACAATTGCCTCCATTTGGCACAGAGCAGCTGCTCCCGCGGTCTGAGGGGTAATGTCACCATATCCCAGAGTGGTAAGGGTTACAAAACTGAAATAATTAAAATTATGAGATGCGTTTTGTGTGTTTTCCAAAAGAACGCCGCTAAAGGATCCCGGGCTTGACTGATGCAATAAGGTATAGAGTGAACCCCAGAAGAGTCCGAGAATAAGATAAAGAGTAAATGTCGCATAGAGCACATTGGTACTTACTCTTCGAGCATGACTGATTTGAAAAACAAACGAATAGACGAGTAGTCCATAATAGACAGTAAAGAGGAAATGGCCACCGGCACGACCAAAGGCAATAATATCATAGATACCAAGCCAATAGAGGACTAATAGCGGCAGGAGCAGGGCAATTGCAATGGACCGTTGATTGTTTTGCCTATTCACCGCATAAACTGCGGCAAACATAGCCACTGACAGAGATATATGGGACAAAACTGTCAGGGAAGGATAGGGTTCCAGAAAAGGACTGCCAACAATGTATAAAAGAAGGAAAAAGAGAAGGTTCCTAAACCCATTCCCCTTAATAAAGAGCATTTGTTTTTGAGTCACCATCTTCGTGTTCCTCAGGAGCAAGACTATGTAATCTGATTCCTCCGATGACTATCTGCTCCAGAAGTAAGTAATCTCAGACAAACAGAGGCGTGACAGCTCGATCTGTCACGCCTCTGTTCTTCTTACAAATCTGTTCCATTGGGATTTGCAGAAGCTTCATGATAGTAGCGGTTCAAATCAAATAACCCTGACTGCACCGGTTGATCCTTATTAAAGCGCTCCTGAAACCAGTCATAGTGCTCCCAGAAATCCTTATTGGCCCGATTAATACCATATTTACCGAAGCGTTTAGATGCCTCTTCTTCACTCAGCTTACTCAGGTTTGTCAACAGATCGAAGAAATCCGGCAAGTCATCCTGTTGAATGTTTATGAAATAGTTAGGGTAGGAACCATGGAATCCCACAAGAAAATCCGCCTTATCCTTCGTCGAATCCAGGGATTTCTTTTCATTAAACATAAAGGTAACATTATCGTGCCAGCGATTAATTATCAGTGAAACCACGGCATCGGTGCCATCATTTTTACGAATACGGATATAGACTACATTGGCATTAAAATCATCAACGAGGGCAAAGAACTCAGTTCCCGGTTTAGAGACAGATCGAAAAGCCTGCAAATAATCTTCCATGCTTTCGTATTGATCCGGAAGAGGCGGAAATTCCTGTCCTGCCGGCAGATAGTTGACCTTATCAAACTCGATACCAACTTCTGGAAGAATACGATTATTCACAATCTCTTCTATAAATTCCCGCTTGGGATCATCGGTCTTGAATTCTATCTTTGCAGGGATTCCAGCATCATAATAGGTGACATCTTTGGGCTTTACTCCCTTATACCAGGATTCCATCATGGGTCTACGCTGCTCCTCTGGCATAAAACCAAGAAAATAACTCTCCCCTTCCTCCCGCAGACCGTCCATATACAAACGAACAGCTAACTGATGGCCAAGCGTGCCGTACACATCAAAACCTGCAACCAGGGCGTAGTAAATACGCTCTAATTGTGGATAATCCATAACCCACATCGTTCGAGGCAGATCACCAAGTACCCCTTTATGCACCGAGGCGCTGTCAAAGTGACGATATACAGTTAGAATTGGACTATCACTGGCCTTATTCCCTTTCCAGATGGCATCATAGCCCTGTCCGTCAAAATTATGGGACATGTAATATTCCTGGCGCGCATCGTAATACTTCCACAGAGCCTTATCATATTTGTTACCAATCAAGTCAAACACGGGGAACTTACTTCCCTTTTCTATAGGCATGATCAGGTTATCTTTCTGCAATTTTAAGAAGGCAGGATACTGGACACTTAAATCATGATCCGGATCCTGAAAGAGAACCCAGAAATGATCCTGAATAACATTCAAAGCGATCTGTCCACGGCAGACAGGACCGCGAATAAAGGTCATAATAATATAATGGGAATTATCAAGGAGGAACTGATAACGGGAACGAGGTGGAATCTGCCCGAAACTGAGAAAAGGATTGGCACTAGCCGTTGCATTATATCCTACGAGATGGGGTCCCTCCAGCCACTCAGGCTCAATAAATAATTCATTAAAACGGGCAAGCTTGGCATCATCAAAATCAAAGACCATATGGGTTTTATGAACAATGGTCGAATGAATTTTTCGAAACCGGTAGTAGAAAGTCTCAGTACCGGGATCATCATAGGGACGAACCGAATTGATCAGTTCAACTGGACTGCCAGGAGCAGTAGTGGAACGAAGTAGCTCATAATATTCATTGGTGTCGGTACCAAATTTAATCTGGGCAAGAAAAAGATGCTCGTAGAGGTAACGGGCCGTCATTGCATATTTGGGATCCTGATTGTTAAGAAAGGTCTCCCATTTTACTATTTCCGCTGCATCAACCGCCTTAGGTGATGTCAACTCCTGTTGCTCAGCATCTGTTGGCCCTTTGGCACCCTGAGTCAGCCACCCCGCGATGAGCTCAAATTCATCCTGTTTCAGGGGAGGAAAACCAAACGGCATGCCCCGATTGGGATGTTTGGAGAGATAACCAGCAAGCTCAATACTGGTCTCAGAACAGGTCAAATCCTCTGCTTCAGAGTGATACTCTCCTGTGGACTCCGGATTTTTCATCTTGTGATTCAAAATTTGAAGCATAAGTGAATTATTCAGTCCATCGGAAACACTGCTTTCAGTCACCGTATGAAAGTCCTTCTGACGCCACTCCTCTGTGGTTTTGGCATCGATAAACAACCGCGTTGGATCCATGGTCGTCAACCGGGTTGCATTATAGACAGATTTCTTGCTTCCGCCCCGATCGATCCCCTCATAGGAATTCATTTTCAACTGACAGGGAGAGTTGTAACAGGAGTGACATACGGCACAGCGCTTATCCAGAATCGGCTTAATCTCATGGAGATAGCTGACAGAATGGGTGGGAAGCTGTACCACAATAGGATCTGGTGCCTTCTGGGCACAACCGGAAATAATCAGAATCAGGAACAGAAGGGGGATGCGCAGGTTTTTCATAATAAAGACACTTATGTTGTTATATTAACCAGTTACAGACATTCAGCTATAAAAGCAAAAAATATCTACTTCTTCCGTACAATCGGTTTCAGCAACTCTTCCCCGGGTGCTACACAGGGAAGTGCCTCTCCAATATACTCCTCAATATCCATGAGATAAAATGAACTTTCTTCGTCTGCAAAACTGATGGAAATTCCGTCAGCTCCGGCACGCCCGGTACGTCCAATACGATGCACATAATCTTCCGGCTCATAAGGAAGGGTAAAATTCACCACATGACTGATACCATCGATATGAATGCCACGCCCGGCAACATCCGTTGCAACCATTACATGAATTCTTCCATTTCGAAAGCTCTCAAGACGTGCAGTTCTCTTCTGTTGCGGAACATCACCTGTGAGCAGGGCGCAGTTAATACCATCCCGACTTAAACGGTCATTGAGCCGTTTGGCATCCCGTTTCATATTGGTAAAGATAATGACCCGATCACAAGCCTCACTTTTGATAATATTGTATAAAACCAGATATTTTTCATCTCTGGTGAGAGTGTAGACAATCTGGGTAACAGTTTCCACTGCCATCTGATCAGCTTCGGTCTCCACCGAAACCGGGTTCGTGCACCAC
Source organism: uncultured Desulfocapsa sp. (assembly GCA_964538055.1). GTDB lineage: Bacteria > Desulfobacterota > Desulfobulbia > Desulfobulbales > Desulfocapsaceae > Desulfocapsa. The sequence continues at coordinate 33,978 of CAZIDU010000031.1, forward strand.
TGCGATGCCAACCGGGTAACTTCCTCTGTAATCGTTGCCGAAAACATCATGGTTTGTCGTTTATCCTTATTAGGTGTCTTATGGATGATAGATCGAACATCGGGGATAAATCCCATATCAAGCATCCTATCCGCCTCATCAATCACCATAATGCCAGCCTGATGCAGCTGCACCACCTGTTTACGGGAGAAATCAAGCAGCCGTCCTGGAGTCGCCACCAGAATATCCACTGGCCGATCCCTGATATTCTTCTGCTGCCGTTCATAATCGGTACCGCCATAGGCCTCTGCCACGCGCATGGGAAGATATTTAGCTATGGCTCTTGCATCCTTGGCTATCTGGATGACAAGCTCTCTTGTCGGGGCAATAATGAGTGCTCGGGGAGTTCCATTTTTCCGTTTTTGCTGTTGTTCCCGCATAAGCTGTGCGAAAATACCAATAAGAAATACGGCACTTTTTCCGGTTCCTGTGGAAGCCTTGCCGATCATATCTTTTCCGGCAATAACATCGGGCAGTGATTTTTGCTGAATGGGAGTACAGTATCTGAAGTTCAGATCTGCAATTCCGTGCATAAGCCCAGTGGGTAACTTGAAATCATGAAAACGGGTTTTTCCCTCTTCCGCTTCCACGGGAAAATCTGAGACACTCCATTTTGCAGGCTTTTTATTTGTCTGTTGCGCTCTTTTTTCGGGAGGCTTGGACACCACGGGTTTTCCTGCAGCTTTTCCCTGCGGCTTTGCAGCTGGTGCAGTCTTTACAACCGCTGGAGTTACTCTTTTTACAGCTACTTGAATGGGTTTGACAGAAGTCGTTGTTGCAACAACGCCGCATCTTCGAATAGTGCGGAGCTTTCTTCTTCTGTTCTGCCGTTGTTTAATTTGTCTTTTAGTCATTTGTTTTGGTAACTCTTCAGCGGCACTCCAGCTTCGATCGTTTTGACCTTGTCGTATAATCTACTATTACGCCAGGGCCAAAACAATAGAATCTGAAGCACTGCTAGACAGTTACATTCCATACTTGGTAAAATTTTAAACTCTATTAGAGAGTCACTTTGTTCGTGACCTTGCGCAGTATATCAATCCCGTCGGGGGTAAATTTTTCATTTTCCGATAATGTAAAAATATCAGAAATGCTCATAAAACAGCCGGAAGCCACTTCTTCTTCCTGCAGCTCGAAAGGGCCATTGTGGACACAGGAAAAAATCCGTCCCCAGACCCGGTTATCATCTTCTTCAAAGTACTGATCAAAGAGGGAGGTAAATGAAACGTCATCAACTCCGAGCTCCTCTGCAAGCTCTCTTTGCGCCGACTCTTCGTAAGATTCTCCTGCCAGTACCACCCCACCAGCTGCCACATCCCAGCAAGAGGGATAAAGGTCCTTGGTGGCGGTTCGTTTTTGGAGAAAGAGCTCTTTTTGCTCATTAAAAACCAGAATATAAGAGGCACGGTGGATAAGCCCCTGCTCACGCATAATACGCCTTGGTAAGGCCTCTACTTCAATATTGTCCCAATCAACTATCTGGACAATTTCTTCCCCGGGATTATACATTGGGCTTTATTCCGGGCAGTTCACAATGAGGAGTTGCAATAGCAGGAGGCCCCTTTACCAGCATCTGGGCAATGGTCAGTTTTACTCGTGGGTAAAGATGGAGTTTTTCTCCCATAAGTTCCCGCTCCACCGCAACCAGTCGCTGCAGCAGTGGCGTTCGTTCTACATGTGGGGCCTGGGAATCATGGACAAATTTCTTTTTCACGATTTCCTGACACCGAAAACAGCCGGGAAAATTCAAGATCTGACCGTCCGGACGTCGCATTGAGGCCGGCACTCCGTGAGTCCTGCACACCATAAGCCGATGAGTGTATAGGGTGCAGCGTCCATCATCAAGCAGAGGACACATAACCTGGGGCCGCTCCCCCCTAGCTTCGGCCTCCTCACAGGCAAGAATATACTCTTTGGAACGTTCCAGAAGTTCCTGCTGTCTGGCCTCGTCAAGTTCACGAAAGCCCTTCCAGAGGTAGGCCCATTCCGTATAGGTGTGATGGAGGAAATAGGAATCACAGCAGTTATCGGGGCAGCCGTCACAGCTGAAATTGAGACTACGGGCCACCACATCATAGCCCGATGCCATCTCCTTATAGATCTGGCGAATCTCTTCACTTAATGCATCACTGAGCAGCACTTCCTTCATTCTTCTTCCTCTTCAAAACATTGCACCTGATAAATCTCGATCTCCGGGTGGGAATTCTTCCAGGCCGTGTCAGCAAGACCTGCTTTGCGACACAGATGGCCTAAGAATAGTTCAGGTGCAGACAACTGATCCCACACCTGGGGCAAAAACGTGGCCCCCGCACCACCAAGCTGTAAAATAACCCCATCTATTCTGGGTCGCAGCTTACTAATCAGATCAGCACCGTCGCGGTATTCAAGTTTTTGCGGCTGGCTGAGTACCGAGATATCAATCGCCACCTTCTCAAACTCACTAGCTGTAAGTGGAGAAAAACGACTATCATGAAAGGCGGCACTGATTGCATTGCGCTTAACGCCCTCGGCCACAGATTTGCTCGGTAAAAGATTGCCGATACAGCCCCGTAAAGCACCGCCAATCTTGAGGGTAACAAAGGTTCCATATTCAGCATCAAGTGCTGAGTCTGCGACAGCCACGGTCTCTGTTGCAACGCTTAGTTGCTCAGCAATAGTCTGTCTCGCAAGCTGCAGCAGGCTCTGTCCCTGTTCCTCTGTTAAAACCGACTCCATAATGTTCTCGCTTTGCTTACTAATTCACTCAAGTTTCTGACTTGTGGTAATTGATTGATTTGTTAAATAATATTTAGATTTTTCATCAAACATATCAGGCTAAAGCCGTTAAGGCTGAAGGTAAAGAAAGAAAGTAACTTGCTATTCACCATGCTATTGAACGGCACAATATTTATCCGGAATCGGGGGACACG
>CAZIDU010000032.1:0-35944 GCA_964538055.1 uncultured Desulfocapsa sp.
TCCTACCAGCGTATTCGTTATGCAATTCCGACTCAAATTCAATTTCGGTGAATAGCTACAGGCCCCTAAACTTCTTCCTCTCAACTGCCGATATAATACCATAGTTGTTCATACCAATTTCTCAGGGATCGAGGAGGCACAGTATGACTATCTGGCAATTTTCCATAGAAGACAGGGACGTCAGCTACGGAAAGCAAAAAAGGAAACTTTTAACCAAAAAGGGCTGTAACGAACCCTTCAAAGACCGATTCTGGTGTCCAAAGAAAAACTGGTTTATAAGGGAGGCCTGTCCCTTTATAAACAAAAGGGAATGTGAAAATTTTTCAAGTATGAGTGGAGAGAGAATGACTCGTTTGTGAGTCAGGCTACTGACGATATAACTGTGAAAATAATTTTTGTGGTGTTTATTAGTGGATATGGAACTTCAAAAACTCACCTCCGATGCAATACTTTGCAGATATGAGAAATGTTGTTTAAATAATTATCAACTTTTTCCCCAATGTGAAGCAACAAAGGTTGAAAAGAATTATTTACTAATACATCCGCAATCTTTTAGTCGAACGGATTGTTTATATCGCCACACCCTACCCGACAACACAGAGAGTTGTTTTTGTCCTGTTCATCTTGAACTATTCAAGAAAAAACTGCTGGCGAAATCAGATTAACTCTTGGCATTGACCCAAGAGAAACTAACAACAATAAAACGCCCTGATTTCATTTTCATCTGTATACACGGAGTAATAAGAACAAACCGTGCCTCGCGTAAGTATCCTAGCCAACAAAAAAAGATATCAATACAACACTAAACTGGAAGCAAAGGGATTTTTATGGGCTTACTGGATATCAGTAATACAATAACCGCTGAACTTGAAAGCGGCTTAAGTCGTGAAGAAATATTCGGAAAGCTTTGTCAATCAGACCCCACAGGAGTCGTAAAATATGCGTACTGCATCGCCAGCATCCCCACCTCGGCACTCCGACAACAATACCTGATCATCAATGCTCTGCTTTCAGTTCTTCTTATCAGCTACTCAATACTAACGGTCATTGCTGAGTTACCTATAAATCTCCATGAACCAACCATCTTCATTCTAATAAAAACCCTGCTACCACTCATTTTTGCATACTTTACATTTCAGTTTCATGGTGGTGTCTACCGACTGACAGGTATCTGGTGTCTGTATGATCTGCTTGAAACTATTCTGCTCACCGGAGCACCAACACTCCTCGCCGTTCTCAAGCTACTGGTTCTTTTTCTTATCATCGTGCTCGCCTTTTTTATTGCCAGAAAAGTTTTTCCTAATCTCAGGGTGTTGGGACCGAAAAAGAGCCCGCATGGACACTATCTTCTTTAGATGTGTGGTAACTTCAGAAGCACCCACCTTCGTCCATTTCGGAGTCTTCGCCTACCTAAAACCTTCTCACATAGTATACTATACTTCGAATGCCCAAATGAACGAATTTGTAGCACTGCTAAACAGTTGCAGTTCAGAAGTTAGGGTAATTTCGTGCCCCGCTGAAGTTACGATGTGTGTAGGGTTGTTGCTTTTTATTGCTACAATAGCAGTTGACAAAAAACGAATGAGATGCGAAAAAGTAACTACCAAGGGACAAGTAATAAATAACTTGAACATTGTTTTGTTTCAGGCAGCACTTGATTTACTACTCCACTGGAAGTGGGGCTTTAGCCCCGCCCAAAAGCGTAATCAGCGGGACTGAAGTCCCGATTCCGGGAGCTTACTTTGTTCAATTTTTTAAATTGCCACTCCTAAGCAGAAAATGGACAAAGAAATTTTAACAACCAAAGCACACTTAAAGACTAGTCTTACAGGGTCTCATCCTGTTCCTGCCAAAAGTCCCTGTTCGATATTTTTCTGAATAAATGGAGATAAAAAATGTTTGACGAAAAACGTGAATTCAAGCGTATTGCCAGTAACGTTCGCGTAGGATTCAATAAACAGCAGGTTGATAAAGAGACAGAAGAATACTTCCAGGGGGTGGCCGAAGATTGTGGTCTCAGCGGTATGTTTCTGGCCACTGAACATCTGATGCCCAAGGGAAGCGTTGTTTCACTCAACTTCCAGTTTACTGATGACGAGGGAGAGGAGGTTATGATCCAGGCCCAGGCCGTGGTTCGCTGGACTCAGCGATTCCGTAAGCCAAAGGGAATGGGACTGGAATTTTTCGAGTTCAATGGATTGGAAGACCGAGATTTTGAGGAATGCCTGAAGCACATGTTACGGTAACAAACCTCCTGAAAAAAACTTCCAGCCCCTCTCACCATAACCAAGTCATTGAACATTGATAGTCATAAGAGATCCATCGCTTGGACTTTTACAACGAATAACAGCAGTAGCCCCCCTACCCGAAAGGGGTGCTTTATAATTCAAGACGATACGTTGAATTCCGGGAACAGGTCTTTTAAATAACCACTTTGCTTCGTTTTTCCCGGGTGAAAACTTACTATATTCAGGATTTGCATTCTGTATCCGAACCCCTTCAGGAATACGCTGGTTAACGATAACGGAACTCGGTGCAGGGTCTTCAATGATAATTTCCAAAACACTTCTATGGCCACTGTTTTCCAGATAACTTGCCTGAACGCCTTCAGCCCGAAGCTCTGCTGTCAACAACAGAGAAACAAACACTGCTAGTAGAATACAGCTTCTCTGGATATTACTTATAATTCTCTTCATACATCTCACTCCTGTTTCAGCTAAGGTCAAGGAATAATATCAAATATTGACTGCTTTGCATCCCAGCGATACCCGGATCCCATCCAGATGGACTCCACTCCCTCAACATCAACGCCGAGCCCTTCAACACGACCGAAATCGTCATACACAGCGAGCAGTTCTTCATCATCAATGATATTATTTTTGTCACTGTCGGCCCAATGAAAACCGAGTAGACGGAGGCGACTTCGACCATCCACGGTGATTTCCTGACGACTGGACTGACGCACCAGAAGGGTGCCGACAAAGGAGAGAGGACCATCCTGTACTTCCTCCTCGACTGTACACCTGGCTATATAGGAAAAAACTCTCTTGCCCGGGCCATTCTTATCTATCCATTTCAAAAAATCGCCATCAACCACCGTTGCTTGAGGTACAGAAGTTATGACAGTACAGCCTGTAGGCAACTGTTCTTTGAAGAGAAGCGAAGAGTTTTTTCTCGATTCAAAATCCACCTCAACCACCACGGGAAAAGGATGCCCGGACACAGTATGGGCGGGCATACGTCTTTGAGCCGAAAGATGTAAGACATCACTACTTCTAAAGGTGCCTATGAGAAAGACAAGAACGCCAAGCAATACAGTATTGGCAGCGATAAATAATAGAATTTTTTTACTTTTTGAGGGAACAGGAAGTTGCTCAACTACTTCCAGCTGCGGTTCCGCAACGGCGAGAATTTCCGGCAATGAAACGGCAAGGGCATCGGCCAGCTTCAAACCATTTTCCTCTTTAAGGGTCGGTGCCTCCTGGCGCTCCCATCTGGAGATAGTTTCGGTGGTTACTCCAACAGCGGTGGCCAGATAGAGCTGGGTCAGGTTCTGTTCTTCGCGAAGAGCACGTACTTTACTCCCGCTGACCTGTACCATGGATACCCCTGATTTCATTCTTTTCCGTCCTGATAATTAAATGCCAATACCCGTTAAAATTCAAAATTAGTCTACGCGGTTTTCAACATTTTACAACTTTCTTTTGAAGATTCCGAGACAAAACCATTCTCTTGGCAATCACTATAAGATATTGATTTTACGGAAATGACGATAGAAACGGACCCGACATCGCCAGATATCGGGTTTTTTATTTCACTTTTGCGACCTACATTGAAGACAAAGGAAAGGGCATTGTGCCTATAACTAAAAAAACACTGACGGAGAAATCACATGAAAACATTAAAAAGCTTGATTGCAGCTCTGGCACTTTCCGTAATGATCGCTGTAACTGTCCAGGCAGCTACTCTTAAATGTACGGTTGAAAAAGTTGAAGGCGACGTAATTACCATGGATTGTGGTGACAAAGCCGCTACTCTTGCCGTCGGCACAGAAGTGAAAGTAAAAACTACGGCGTCAAAAACCGCTGCAATTGAAGGCTGCTAGGTCAAAACCAGGCAGGAAGTTCCGTCCATCAGACTTCCTGCCTCAACTTTCTGCTCCTATTAAAAAAAACGACACGAATACAGCTCAGACCCAGAAATGTGTGGTAGCACATCTGTTTTCCTGATAGGGTCTTTTCATTTTTCACCCAATACAATGGAAAGAACAAGGAGTTCAGATGAGTTTTAAACAGTTCCAATTCATAGCACAAATTAACACCAATATCAGTACCTGCGGCTATGAGCACCCGACCCCCATCCAGGAAAAGGCCATCCCCGAAGTGATGAGCGGGAAAGATATCCTGGGCCTTGCTCAGACAGGAACCGGTAAAACCGCCGCCTTTGCTCTTCCCATCATTCAACGATTGGCCGAGGGACCACGTGGCTACGTTCAAGCACTTATCGTTGCCCCAACCAGAGAGCTCGCTGAACAGATAAACACAAGTTTCAAGGAACTTGCCGTGGGTACTGGATTACGAAGCCTTGCTGTATATGGCGGAGTTGGTAAAAAACCGCAATTTGATGCATTCAACCGCGGCGTTGAAATTCTCGTTGCCTGTCCAGGCCGTCTCCTTGACCATTTAAACAACCACGATCTTAAACTCAACAAGGTGGAAACGCTCGTTCTCGATGAGGCCGACCAGATGTTCGACATGGGATTTTTTCCTGATATCCGTCGTATCCTCAAGCATTTACCAAAAAAGCGCCAAACCCTGCTCTTTTCCGCCACCATGCCAGCCGATATCCGCAAACTGGCCGATGAGACACTGACTAATCCTCAAGAAATACGGATCAAACTCGAACAGCCTCTCGATTTAATTACCCAGGTGCTCTACCCGGTCTCAAAACGACAAAAAGCCGGTCTACTACTCCATCTTCTTGAGAATGAGCCTACGGAAGGATCTACGTTGATCTTCACCCGCACCAAATACGGAGCGAAAAACCTGGCTAAAAAACTTGAAAAAGCGGGTTTTTCAGCATCTGCAATGCAGGGCAATATGTCACAAAATCAGCGTCAAGTGGCACTGGCCGGATTTCGGGATGGAACATTCAAAGTCCTCGTGGCAACGGATATTGCTGCGCGAGGCATAGATGTGTCGCGGGTAGCCCAGGTTGTCAACTTTGATCTTCCCTCGACCGCCGAAGCCTATACCCATCGCATCGGACGCACAGGACGTGCCGAACGCAGTGGACGTGCCATAAGTTTTATGTGCTACGATGACCAGGTAATGGTCAAAGCCATTGAACGACTACAGGGAAAAGCCATTAAACGGATTACTGTGGATGGTTTTGCCATGGAAGAGGCTGGTGAACAGCAGGAACCAAAACAGAGCGTACGTCCTCACAACCCTAATCGTAGGCCGAAGAAAAAGGCAGCTCCCCGTCGTTCCGGAAAGCAACAAAAGAACCCTGCCGCCACGGCGCAGAAAAGCCCGAATCCCAAACGCGCATCCAATATCTTTGGCCTTGGTAAAAAAGAAAAATAGGCCAGAGCATATTAGAACCGAGCTAGAACCTTACACGGTTCCACAAAGAATAGAAGATCCCGTTGCCCCCCGAAAGGGGTGGTGTACTATGTTTGTGACCCCGCTTTTGTGCAGCATGGCAGTCAGTTCTTCCTCAGAATAACATTGCCCATCCGGATTATTGACCAGCATATTCAAGGAAAACAATGCGGCAAACTCGGGCCCGTCCTTGCTGTTATCAAGAATGAAATCATGAATCATAATCATGCCCCCTGCTTCCATTGCAGCAACGGTTTTATCGATGATCTGCTGACAGGACCCCGGACCGTTGCTATGCAGGATATGCGATAACCAGGCAGCATCATAGGGGCCATTGGGAATGCTGCCCTCTGTGATATCCCCTCCTGCAAATTCTATCCGTTCCTGCAATCCAAATTCCGTCACGGTTTCCATGGCAAAGGGCCGGGTTGTCGGCCTGTCATAAATAACAGCATCCAGATCGGGATTGGCGAGACAAAAATGAATTGCATGGGTTCCAGGACCACCGCCAAGATCAAGCAGACGATGTCGTCCTGAGAGGTCAATCTGTTCGGCAATCGCAGGAGCAATCCCCATGGCCAGATTAAACATGCCCATTAAAAAACTTTCTCGCTCCACCGCTTCACCATAGGATCGTTTACTGACCGGAGGCTCACCTCTTTTTACCGCCTCATCCAGCTGGGCCCAGCCATCAAGAATATGATGGTGATGAAGGATAATATGACCGATATATCGTGCAGAATCCTTGCAGAGAAGGGTCAGGGCTTCCGGACTATTCCTGTACAGACCATCCTCTTTAATAACTAATCCCATGGCAGAAAGTGCATCCAATAGAAACGCTGTACCCCTCTGGTCGCTGCCTGTCAAATCAACCATTTTCTCGACACTTAGACATTGGTCACTCAAGGTACTAAAAATCGCCAGCCGCACCCCGGCCTGCAGCGTACATCCTCGCCAATAACCATTTGAGGTAGCCAGTAAATCACCAACGTTCCACTCTTTCCTCATAACAATCCCCCTGTTCTGTGGCATCACGACCACACTCTCTCCTTGACAGAATATGAACTTTTCACATATCATTAGATACGGGAAAACAACTACTAGCAAGTAATTTAAAGAAGCACATATATATTTCAGATTCTTTCACAACCTGGTTCCAGTAGATGACAAAACGCCTTCTGACATATGCTGCAGGGCCTTTCTTAATAATCTACTTACTGCTGCTGTTGGGATCAAGCTATCTTTCCCAGCAAAACCTGCGCCAGGCCACGGCCAATACCCTACGCTTTAATCTTGAAAAAAAGGCTGCCATACTCAGCTATTTCCACTCAGAACGAAGAAATGACATCACGACTCTGGCCAAAGATCAGAACCTCAACACCTTTTTTTCCAACCGTGCCCCCGGTATGTCCACGGAAAACGGTCTCCAGGCCAGCCTCCTCTCAATGCAGGAAAGTTTTAAGAAGATAGTAAAAGAAAAGCAGCTCAATCAAGCCCCCATTTACAGCCGCTTATTATTCATGGACAACAGAGGCAATATCCTTGTAGATGCGGGACAATCAAGTGGCACACCTGCTCTCTGGTCGAATACAGAGCTACCGGAAACCGATCAAGCTGCCACTTTTGTCTTTATTGATGGGAAACATATTTATGCAATTCTCATCTGCCCCTTTTTTTATAAAGAAAAAAGAATGGGAAGCATCGTCGCAGAGATAAACCGTGATAAGGTCATCCATTACCTGATCCATACCCAAGCATCGGAGAACACCCAATACTCCATACGGATTGCTGATTCGAAATATATTATAAACCAAGAGTCTTCCGAAAACACCCAAACGATAGCAAATCTTCCTGACAATAACGCGGTATCTTTTATTGCAATGCCGATAACCGGAACCCCATTTATCCTGACAGCACACTACTCTCACAAGAATGCCCTGGGTACTTTTTTGACATCACGCTGGTATCTTGTTTCCCTCGCTATCCTTAGCCTGTTGGCTCTCTATACCATAGTGATCAGAAGCCGGGAACAAACGCAGGCCCTGCTTCTGCAGAGACAGGTTGAAGAGGCGGATCGGCAAAACACTCTGATACTGGAAAAGAATGCACTTCTTAAAGAAGAGGTACAAAAAAGACTAAACAGTGAAACCCGCCTCCAGACCTTAGTCGAGACAATCCCAGATCTTATCTGGCTGAAAGATCCGGAAGGAATTTACCTTTCCTGTAACCCAAAATTCGAGCGACTTTACGGTGCCACCGAAGAAAACATTATCGGCAGGACAGATTATGATTTTGTCGACAGCGAACGGGCTGATTTTTCCCGCAAACATGATGGTGAGGCAATGAATAGTGACAAGCCTCTTATCAACGAAGAAACAGTTCACTATGCCGATGATAACCATGAGGAATCGCTGGAAGTGATAAGAACCCCCTTGCGGGACAGTGAAGGAACGCTGATTGGAGTTCTGGGGATAGCCCGGGACATCACAGCACGAAAACAGGCTGAAGAAGAAGCGCGCTACCTTTCTTCCCATGATCCCCTGACCGGACTCTGCAATCGCAGAGTCCTTGAAGCACGAATGATCGAAGAAATTGATAGAGCGGAGCGCTACCAGCACACTCTTTCAATCTTTATGGTGGATCTTGATCATTTTAAAGTGGTCAACGATACCTATGGCCATCAGAGCGGAGATACTGTTCTTTGTTATCTGGCAAAAGTCCTAGCTGTATCGATCCGCAAGACGGACTATGTTGCTCGTTATGGTGGGGAGGAATTCATTGTTGTCCTGCCGGAGACACCTCTTACTGAAGCCTATGATTTGGCAGAGCGTTTATGTAAAGAGATTAGAGAATACCCCTTTCCACTGAATGACAATCAGACAATCCACATCACTGCAAGCATTGGAGTCGCCTGTTTTCCTGAACACCACAAATCCTGGGAAGGACTTATAGGAGCTGCAGATTCAGCCATGTATGCCGCAAAACAAGCTGGCCGGAACCAGGTAAAGACGGCCTGATCAAAAAAAACGTCGCTCATCATTTTCAGCACCCCGCACCTGGTTCCTTGACAAAACATATTTTTTTCACATAGGGTTAAAGGAGGAAGCTTCACAATAGCGATCTGGTTCAAAAGCTGCATTCAAGCTATCTGAGCACTCGTTTTTTCCGAGTACAATCCTGCATTTCAATGAGACGATATCTCAGCCATATCAATTAGATAAATGGAGGGAGCCAATGAATCTGGAACAAAGAAAACATGAACGTTTTACCGTTGCCACAGAAACCCGCGCCCTTGCTTGTGACAAAGTGGCCAAGGTAGTAGACATTAGTAAAGGTGGCCTCGCCTTAGTCTTTCTTGACGAGACAACGAGCAATATGACAGGTGAGCTCTCCCTTGATCTTCTCTGTCATGAAAAAGGACTCGATGCCAGACAAATACCCGGAAAAATAGTCTGGAAGAAAGAAGTCTCTTTCTCGGCAATCCCCGGAATGGTCTACAAAAAAGTAGGAGTACAGTTTGGTAAGCTCTCAGTAACACAGCAGAGGCTATTGGACAATTTACTCCCAAATTACAATACACTGTCAGCTTAGGAAAACTCTACTTCATTATGCAGACCCCCAATGTCAAACGTTCTCCTGAAAGCCTGGTTTGCTTTATCCTGACCAGTTTTATTGTATTTTTCTTCATGCTGCCCACTCAAAGCTTCGCTAAACAGCTGAAGGTTGGAGTATACAGTAACAAACCGCTTGTTTTCCAGGATGAACAAGGAGAGTTTCAGGGCCTCACCATTGATGTACTCCGTTCCATTGCTACAAAAGAAGGGTGGGATCTGAAATTTATACCCGGCACCTGGTCCGAATGTTTACAGCGACTTGAAAATGGAGAGACTGATCTTCAAGTTGCCATTGCATACTCCTCCACCCGAGCCCAACTGTTCAGTTTTCCAAAGAAAACTCTGATCACAAACTGGGGACGATTATATCGTAATCCTGGTATCACCGCAGAGTCTCTCCTTGACCTCGATGGAAAGACCATCGCCCTGCTTGAAAAAGATATTCATGCCAAAGTCTTTTCCGACCTTATGGAAAAATTCAACAAGACGGTTACATCCGTATATTTGCAGAGTTACGACGAAGTACTGAAACAGGTCGAAAACGGCACAGTGGATCTCGGTGTGGTCAATCGTATGTATGCCATGCAGAATGCGCATCTTTTTGATGTCCTAGCAACACCGATGATTTTTAACCCCATAGAGGTTCGTTACGCGGCGCCAAAGGGGAAAAGTTTAGACATCCTCGCTAGCATAGACCACCACCTCAGCCTTCTCCGTGAAAACAAAAGTTCTGTTTACTACAAGTCTCTTGAAAAGTGGTTCGGCCAGACGAATCACCCTACTCTTCTCCCACAATGGATCAAGTCCACATTTCTCATCGGCGGAGCTCTCCTGATCATCATTTTTATCATTTCCCTGATACTCAAAAAAAGAATTTCAATTAAAACAAGGGACCTGCAGATAATCTTTGACTCCTCCCCGGCTGCTATTTTTATTCATGACATAAATGGCACCATTATTGACTTGAATCAAACCATGCTGGAGATGTTCAAGGTAACCAAAAAAGAAGCCCTCACGTTATCCATCGCTGATTTTTCATCCCCCAACAACCTTCTCGATACCCTGCCTGCACTCTGGGAGAAGGTCTGTGCCGGAAACCCGCAGCAACTTGAATGGATTTCCCGCCGCCCTGGGGACAATTCCACCTTTCCCGTCCAGATGAACCTGAAAAAAATCATCTATGATAACCGGGAGGTCATTTACGCAACGGGATTCGACATCACGGAACTTAAGGAAACGGAGGAGAAATTGGCCGCCGAGCAGGAAAGACTTGCTGTGACCCTGCGCTCCATTGGTGATGGAGTGATTGCAACCGATACGGTGGGAAACATTGTCTTTTTGAACAAGGTTGCAGAGGAGTTGACTGGTTGGAAGAGCGAAGAAGCACGAGGAAAACCCTCCTCAGAGATCTTCAACATCATCAATGAAAAAACCGGGCAAAAATGTGTCAGCCCTGTGCAGCGGGTATTGGAGCTTGGAAGAATCGTGGGACTTGCCAATCACACAGCACTCATTACCAGAGACGGAACGCTAAGAAGCATAGCAGACAGCGGTGCTCCCATTCGGGACAAGGAAAGCAAAGTAATTGGGGTTGTCCTGGTATTCCGTGATGTCAGTAATGAGCATAAGATGGAAGAAGAATTACTTAAAATAAAAAAACTGGAATCAATCGGTGTCCTTGCAGGAGGGATCGCCCACGATTTTAATAACATTCTCGCCGCGATTCTAGGAAATATTGAGCTCACCTCCTTTCGAATTGATAAAGAAGATACTAAAACCATTACCCTGCTCAACGATGCCAAGAAGGCTACCAGGAGAGCCACAAAATTAACCCAGCAACTGCTGACATTTGCAAAGGGTGGAGATCCGGTTAGAGAGGAAATCGTACTTCCTGAGCTGATCAAAGAATCGGCTGAGTTTGTACTCCATGGCAGCCAGGTTGCCTGTAAGTACAGTTTCCCCGATGACCTCTGGAGAGTCGACGTGGATAGCGGCCAGATTGGCCAGGTGATCCAAAACATAACATTAAATGCCAAGCATGCGATGCCCGAAGGAGGCACGGTATTTATCCGCTGCGATAATATAAGTGATGCTGCGATGAAATCGCTTCTCAGCGTTGATGTGGGAAATTATGTCCGCATCACTCTTCAGGACACCGGTATTGGCATCCCAAGAAAGATCGTCGACAAAATATTCGACCCCTATTTCTCAACAAAACAAGAGGGCAGCGGGCTCGGACTTGCTATCTGTCACTCAATTATTAATAAACATGAAGGCCACATCACCGTCATTTCCACCCCTGACCAGGGAACCTGCTTCACCATTTATTTACCCGCCATACTGGGTGGAAGCACCCGCAACACCGATGTTCAAAAAACCAGTCCACTGACAAAAGCCGCCAGAATCATGGTTATGGACGATGAACCAATGCTACTCGATGTCGCATCATCACAACTTACGGTATTAGGTCACAAAGCAATACTGGTAGCAGATGGGGTGCAGGCAGTCAACAAATACCAGGAGCTGCAGGACAATGACCAGCCCGTTGATCTTGTAATCATGGACCTCACTATTCCCGGTGGCATGGGAGGTCAGGAGGCAGCCATAAAACTCCTGCAAGTCGACCCGGAGGCCAAAATCATTGTGGCCAGTGGATATTCAAACGACCCGGTTATGGCAAATTATAAAGAAAATGGCTTTTGTGCAGCCATTGCCAAGCCTTTTGACTTGAAGGAACTCAGTGACACCATAGCATCTGTTCTTTAGGAAGCTGTCCGAGAATGTTCTTTCTCCCCAACTCTCAGACAGAGTCCCAGGATAAGCCTTTTTTTAGATGGAAGCTGCAATATTCCAAAAGGCATCCACCTGGGGAGGACGCATATTCTTCTTAATTGTGCAAATTCCAATGGAGAACGATTCCAGTTCAGGACTCACAGCCAGAATATCAATCTGTTCCTTTAAAGGGCTTTTTTCAAGAACCAGCTCCGGAACAACTCCCACCCCGCAACCGAGTGCGACCATGGCAATAATGGCCTCATTCCCAGCTACCTGGGCATAAATATTAGGTTTAATCGCCTTTTCGCGAAACCACTTATCGGTCCGTTCACGGCTCAAGCCAAATTCCGCGGTAATAATCGGCGTCTCCTGCCAATCAATTCCCCAACTTTGATATCGTATTATTTCAGGGAATGATGAGGATGCGATAAAGACCAGTGGCGTTTCCAGAATTTTCAAAAATTCCACCCGCTCCGGTAAAACATCTGGTAGAGCCGCAACCGTGATATCCACCTCCCGATTCTGCAATTTTGTGAGGGCAAGCGCTGCATCACCTGTCTGGAGATTAATATGTACCTCCGGGTACACAGAACGAAATCTCTGAAAAATCATTGGCAGGATAGAATAGGCTGCAGTAACAGAGCAGTATAATGAGATTTCCCCATCTAACACCCGTTCCCGCGAAAGATCCCCCTGTAATATCTCATAACGCCGAATCACATCGTCTGCGTAGGAACGAAACGACTTACCTGCCGGGGTAAGTCGTACTGAGCGGTTATCACGAAGGAATAACTGTTCACCCAAATCATCCTCAAGGCGCTGAATGATTCTGGTCAGTGCCGAAGGGGTCACATGACAGGCACGACTGCTTTGCCCAAAATGGAGCGTTCCTGAAAGATGTTTGAAGAGTTTGAGGTCTCGAATATTCATTTTCGGTTTTCGGTTTTCGGTTTTCGAAGGATACACGTTGTTGTTTCATTTTAAGCAATACTATATTACTAACAATTCACTTTACGCAACGATTTTCCATAGTAGTATGGAAATAATAATTAGTTGTTTTAGCGTTTTTGTTTTCATTCGATTCCGAATAATAATGTCAAAAAAGGAGTATTAGCATGTCAAATAATTACTTTAACAGTCTCCCCCTGCGTCTTCAGCTTGAAGAACTTGGCCAATGCCGTTTTATGGATATCTCAGAATTTGATGGGGTTGATGCCCTTAAAGGAAAAAAAATCGTAGTCGTTGGTTGCGGTGCTCAGGGACTGAACCAGGGACTGAATCTTCGTGACTCGGGCCTTGATGTCTCCTACACCCTCCGTGATGCAGCCATTGCTGAAAAACGTCAATCCTGGAAAAATGCCACTGAAAACGACTTCAAAGTAGGAACTTATCAAGAAATGTTGCCCGAGGCTGATCTTGTAATCAATCTCACTCCAGATAAGCAGCACACCAATGTTATCGAAGCAGTTATGCCACTGATGAAAAAGGACGCCTGTCTCTCCTACTCACACGGATTCAACATCGTTGAAGAAGGAATGAAAATTCGAGATGATATCACCGTTGTTATGGTTGCTCCAAAATCTCCGGGAACAGAAGTACGCGAAGAATATAAGCGCGGATTTGGAGTTCCAACCCTTATCGCCGTACATCGCGAAAACGACCCTCAGGGAATCGGCTGGGATGTCGCAAAGGCCTATGCAGCTGGAACCGGTGGGCATCGTGCCGGTTGCCTGCAGTCCTCCTTTGTTGCTGAAGTAAAATCTGACCTTATGGGTGAGCAGACCATTCTCTGCGGAATGCTGCAGACCGGATCTCTTCTCTGTTTTGATAAAATGACAGAGCAGGGAATAGATGCAAGCTATGCGGTAAAACTGCTCCAGTATGGTTGGGAAACCATCACCGAAGCACTCAAACATGGTGGCATCACAAACATGATGGATAGACTTTCCAATCCGGCAAAAATCAGAGCCAATGAATTGTGTGATGAGTTGAAAAGCATCATGGAACCTCTCTTCCATAAGCACATGGATGACATCATGTCCGGACATTTCTCCAGAACCATGATGGAAGACTGGGCCAACGATGATGCCAACCTGCTCAAATGGCGCAAGGAAACTGGGGATAGTACTTTTGAAAAAACAGAAGCTGCCAGCACCGAAATCAGCGAACAGGAATTTTTTGATAACGGTATCCTTATGGTTGCCATGATTAAAGCTGGCGTTGAACTTGCCTTTGACACCATGGTCGCAGCAGGAATCAAAGAGGAATCCGCCTACTATGAGTCACTCCATGAGGTTCCACTGATTGCCAACCTTATTGCACGCAAAAAACTTTACGAGATGAATGTTGTTATCTCAGATACCGCAGAGTATGGCTGTTACCTCTTCAACCATGCCTGCCTGCCACTGCTCAGTGATTTTATGAAAGCAGTGAATACGGATGTTATCGGTAAAACCATTGACTGCAAAGACAATGGGGTGGACAATGTTGAACTCATCGAAACCAACGCATCCATCCGGTACACCGGCGTTGAAGCTATCGGTGAAGAATTGCGCTCCTATATGAGTGCAATGAAGCAAATCTAAAACCGAACCCATTTCCGGCCAAAGGGAACACTCCTTTCGGCCGGAAAATCCAGAATATCACCAACCCTCTGGACTATAACTGTTCAAAAGTGCCTCATATTCGTCCATTTTTACCTGCGCCGCATATGCAGTTATATGTAAGCAGGTAAAAGTGGACGAAAATGAGGTGCTTTTGAACAGTTATCATTTATGAAACAATTTTTCCTGCCACTTGGCCTTATCCTGGCCGTCATTGCCGGTATAATCCTGCCTGGAGGAGGAATATTCCTCGCGGACAATAACGGTCTCAAAATCGTTGTTTTCATAATATTTCTAGTGAGCGGATACCAGACCGGGCCCAGGGAACTCACGCTGGATACCAAGCTCCTTAAAGTATTTTTTGTTGCAGCTATTATATCACTTTTCCTGGCTCCCCTTCTTGGCCTTCTGTTTAGTAAGCTCCTGAATTTGCCACTCCATCTGGCCATGGGACTGATCATTATCAGCACAGTTCCACCCACCATCTCCTCGGGTGTTGTGATCACTGAAGTGAGCCGTGGCAATGGAACGCTTGCACTCTTTCTAACCATCTCCCTCAACCTGCTAGGTATCTTCAGCATGCCCTTTGTCCTTGATTATTGCCTCAAGGCCGCAGGACCCATTGATATTGACCAGACTGCCCTGCTGTTCAAAATGCTCTTTTTTGTTCTGCTTCCCTTTATTATTGGAAAAACAGTACGTACCCTGATCTCAAAAAAAAGTGTCTCCCCTTTGTGGAGTTACCTGAATTCCAGCTGTGTTATTCTTATTGTCTACACATCCATCACCACATCAACATCTGCACTCACTGGACTTAACCTTGATGATTATATAACAATTCTTGCAAGTGTTGCCGCCGTCCATATTCTACTGCTTATCATGAATGCATATGCCTCAAAATTATTACAACTCCCCTCTGCAGATACCAAAGCGATGCTCTTTGTTACCTCACAGAAAACCATGGCCCTGGCACTTGCAGTACTGGCCAGCATCAAATTTGACACCGGCAATGCCATTATTGTCTGCCTTATGTTTCATTTTTTCCAGCTTTTTTTCGACTCCTTTCTGGCATCCATCATCCGAAAAAAATAAAAACAAATTTCTTCCCCACCTTCTTTGACAATGCATTTTTACTTTGCTATAACTCTTTGAACATAATTAAATCATTTCAAGTTCTATGATCATTTTAATACCACAGCGGTAAGATCCATCATATCGTCAGGAAACGTTATTAAATGACAAATAACAAGTCCCCTCAAGATTCCCTCTGGCTCCGCCTCTGGCAGCCTTTTTTTGCCCTCTCCATCTACAAAAAATTCTTACTGGTACTGGTAAGTTTCCTCTGCGGTTATCTTATCATCGGATTTCACAGTTTTTTATTTATTGGGAAACTGAGACAAGAGCTGCAATTTGCCTGCGGGGGGGATGAGCATCTTTCAAATGCACTTGCTCTCCTCGATACCTATATCACCCATGGCATCACCTTGGTCATCCTGGTTATGGCCTTTATGAGTCTGACGAGTTTTCTCTGTATAAGGGCCCTCGTTGACTTTCTTGACCAGATGATCGACTCACTTGAAACGCTGATCAACAGGGCAGGCCAAAAACAGGCATGTAACAATAGAACGGAAATCCCGGTAATAACTCAGGACAAAATAGGCGAGGTAGCGTTACTGGTAAATGACCTGACAAGTCATATTTGTGCTATTTCACTCTTTAGAAGAACCATTGAGGCGGACGAAACCGTTGACGAGGTCTACCATCGACTGGCCTATGTCTTTAAGGAAAAACTCCAGCTCAACACATTTATTATTTGGGAAGTCCGGGCAAAAGACGACTCCATAGAGGCAGTCTATACCTGGCCGCCGGAACTGGAACACGAAACATGCGAAATGAGCACCTCCAGAATCTGTCGGGCAAGGCGAACAGGAGAAGTAATTTCATCCGCTGGTTTCCCCAACATTTGTTCAGTGTTCCCTCTCTCCGATGTCATGACCCATACCTGTGTCCCAATGATTGTTTCCGGGAAAGTGCTTGGAGTTGTGCAATTTTTCACGCTTTTTGTCGACAGCAATGAACGAGTTGAACAATTACTGAAAAATCAACATCTTGCCGGCCTTTATCTAGCTGAAGCACTTCCAGTACTTCATGCCAAGCGCCTTGCCTCCAACCTTCATGAAATGGCCACTAAAGATGCATTAACCGGGCTCGCAAACCGAAGATATCTGGAAACAAATATAAATCCGCTACTTGCCGGAATCAAGCGGCGCAAGAGCACTCTGGCTGTTCTTATGTGTGACCTGGATTTTTTCAAACAGGTAAACGATGAATATGGACACGATGTAGGTGACGAAGTCTTAAAAACTCTTGCTGTCATTTTACAGGAAGGTGTACGAGACTCGGATATCGTTATCCGATATGGCGGCGAAGAATTCCTGATTCTGCTCACCGACTGTGAGATGGAAAAAGCGACAGAGGTTGCAGAAAAGATTCGAGAAGCCGTGGAAGAACAGTTATTCCGGGTTGAAGATATCAGTATCCGAAAGACTCTCAGCATCGGAGTCTCTGTCTATCCCGTGGATGGTGAGGGATTCTGGGAATGCGTCAAACATGCTGATATTGCCCTCTATCAGGCAAAAGATACCGGTAGGAATAAGGTAGTACGCTTTAATTCTTCCATGTGGAACGGGGACAATTATTGAGGATTTCTTTTAATGGAGAAAACAACCACAATAACTCGTCCCAAAACATGATCGAGGGCTCTGGAGTTTCTATTTATACTCATCCCTTAAAGCTCCTCTACCGTAGTCTGTTGATCTTTCCTCCTGAGCAAGATATTCCCATCACTGAATTGACCATATTTATTAACGACTGGTGTTCCCCCTACCCCATCCACTATCCTTCGGATACTATTACAGCACCACCTTCAATCCGTTTTTGAATTGCATATACACCTGTCACAACTTCAACCCCCTGGCACCATAGATGCGCCTCTGCCATGAACACAGTGGAAAAACTAATTTACACCTCTTGTTCGCCTTAGATTAATAAAATAAAGGATGATCTCTAAATAACTGCCCTCCAAAAATTCACCTGCCTCCATTAAAATAGCTGGTCATCTGGCCGCAAATATCTTGTGGTAAATCCTATTCTGTAAATCAGCGATTCGGGATATCCTTTAAAAATTGATGGCAAATGTTCTTGAATATTCCCTCCTCACTAAGAGATCTACCCGACATGGCACCCGATATCACCCGATGTCTTCTATCTTTCCTCTGTACCCTGGTTTACTAAAGAGACAAGAAGTAAGAGAAAATTATTGTGCAATGTGTATGAAATTTAAGCGAAGGTCGTAGAGTTGATCTCAGTACCTTCAAAACGTTTTCGAAAGGAGTATTCAAATGAAAAAGAAAATTACAGCTATAGCTATTATACTGTTTCTGACAAGTACATCTCTTTCATTTGCCCGAGGAAACCGGGGCGGGTATAACCATGGATATCATGGTGGCGGTCATCCTGGCTATGGATATCGCAATACGTTAAGATCCTATGGGTATCACGGTCGTGGTCATCACAATGATGGTCTTGGAATTGCAGTTGGTGTAGTAGGGGGCCTTCTGCTAGGCTCTGCACTGATGTATTCAGCCCCCCCTCCTCAGACAGTCGTCCAGCAACCAAGAATTTGCGTGGCAGACCAGACTGTCACCGGAGAGTGGCAGATTAACAAATATGACGGCCGTCAAATCTGGGTTTCATTTCCATATCCAGTCACCCGAAGAGTCCAGGTTCCGTGCTACTGAGAGGTAATCGTATTGTCAAATAATTGATGAGGTGAAACATTTGATCAAAACCCAAGGGAACGGTTTCACTGATATTTTCATGAATTCTATAATTTCATACAAATTTCCTAAAAGAGTTTCAAATGAATATTTAAGCATTTTTTCTGGACAATCTAAACAAAAGGCCTTACCGTGAATACAAACAAGAACCATTCCTATTTCATCTACTGAGAGAACATGAAAAATACAAATATCACCAAAAACCCTGATCCCGAACGTGTAGCAATCCTCAGATCGCTCCCCCTTGAGATCAAAGAGACCCTGACAGGTGAAGAAGCTGCTTCATTTATTAACAATGAGCCTCTTTCTGAAACACTGTATAACAAAATCAAAGACTACCTGCTTCCTGCCGAAGAGTAGAAGTTAAAGCAGACCAAAGGAGAACACCATGAAAGAGCATACTATCCAGGCCATCGACCCTGCTGAAATCTGTGAATGCAATTCCGAATGGAGTAGCGTTCCCGGCGGTAATGACTGGGATGATTGCCGTTGTTCAATTGTTACCCCGGCGGAAACCTGTCGTACTCAAGATAAAGAGTAACCTTTCAAACCAGTCCCTCTCCCTGTTTTCCACAAAAGCAAGGAGAGGGACATAGATAGCACTGCAGATCCCCATCCTCCTTTTCCACCTCCATAAACAATATTTTCCTTGTAACTGATCGTCACCCCATCATACATTGCTGCCATATTTCTCACGAAAACATGCTAAAAAGAGCAGAGAAAGGTGATTTGTTTTCCCGGATATGGTTCACTAAGAATGGTGATATCTACTGAACCAAGGTGTAATCAAAAAAATAGCGTAACTATTCGCCGAAATTGATTTTGAGTCGGAATTGCATAACGAATACGCTGATAGGAAACTGGGAACATGATCCAATTCGTCTTTGTCTTTTGAATTGGGATCGTGTCCCCCGATTCCCGATAAATATTGTGCCGTTCAGTAGCATGGTGAATAGCAAGTTACAAAATAGCTATCCTATAAGGACATAAAATCCTGAGTATGGAGAGGAAATCATGGGTCTATATAATCGGGAATTAGAAAAGGATAACTGCGGTTTCGGTCTGATGGCTCATATGGATGGCGAAGCGAGTCACAAGCTCGTTCGGACAGCCATCTCTTCCCTTGCCAGAATGACCCACCGGGGTGGTGTTGCTGCCGATGGTAAAACCGGCGATGGTTGCGGCCTCCTATTACAGAAACCAGATAGTTTTTTCCAAGCCCTTGCCAAGGAAGAAGGATGGAATCTGGGTGCCAGATACGCTGTCGGGATGGTGTTTCTCAGTCAGGATGAGACAAAAAATGATCTTGCCCGCCAGGTAATCAATCAGGAACTCAGAAAAGAAACGCTGACCGTTGTGGGTTGGCGTTCCGTGCCGGTTGCTCCCGATGTACTTGGTAGTCTTGCCAGAGAGTCCATGCCGGACATTGCCCAAGTCATCATTAACGGGCCTTTTGGCTGGGGTTCAAAGGATCTGGAGAGGCGCCTCTATATTGTCCGGCGTCGGGTGGAAAAACGGATTTCAGATGATCCGGATTTCTATATCGCCAGTCTCTCTAACCTGGTAATCGTCTATAAAGGCTTGTGCCTTCCCGTTGACCTGCCCTCTTTCTATCCGGATCTGGCGGACTACAGGATGCAGTCGGCAATCTGTCTCTTTCATCAGCGTTTTTCCACAAATACCCTGCCAAAATGGCCGCTTGCCCAACCCTTCAGGTATCTCGCCCATAACGGGGAGATCAATACCATCACCGGCAACAGGCAATGGGCAGCGTCGCGCGCCTATAAATTCAAATCGCCACTCCTTCCGGACATGGCCGAAGCCATGCCCTATGTGAACAGTGCCGGGTCGGACTCTTCAGCGCTCGACAATATGCTAGAACTCTTCCTGGCTGGCGGTATGGATCTTTTTCGGGCCTTCAGGCTCCTCATTCCACCGGCCTGGCAGAATCATCCCAATATGGATGAGGATTTGCGTGCTTTTTACGATTTCAACTCCATGCATATGGAACCGTGGGACGGACCAGCCGGCATCGTTATGAGTGATGGCCGTTTTGCAGCCTGCGGCCTTGATCGCAACGGACTCAGACCAGCGCGTTACGTAGTAACCAAGGACAGACTCATCACTCTGGCTTCCGAAGTCGGTATCTGGGACTATGAGCCCGACGAAGTGATTGAAAAAGGAAGGATCGGACCCGGAGAACTACTGGTTATCGATACCCTCAGCGGTAAGCGCTGGACCTCCTGGGATATCGACAGGGAGCTCAAAGGACGTCATCCCTACAAAGAGTGGATGGTAAAATGCTGTCAGCAGTTCCGTTCCTTTGACCATGATCTGCAACTGGATACCGGTTCCAGAGCTCTCGATGATGACCGCCTCCTCCTCTACCAGAAACTTTTCGGCTATAGCAATGAAGAGCTTATGCAGGTCATAAAGGTACTGGGAGAGACAGGCCAGGAACCGGTGGCCTCCATGGGGGATGACGCACCGATGGCTGTCCTTTCCACCAAAGAGCGGAGTCTTTTCGATTATTTCCGCCAGATGTTTGCCCAGGTGACCAATCCTCCCATCGACCCCCTACGCGAGAAACATGTTATGTCCCTTGCCACCTGTGTAGGCCAGGAGCAGAACGTTTTCGATGAAGTGCAGGGACACGCCTACCGGGTTATATTCCAATCTCCTGTGCTCGTATACAGTGACCTGCAGCAGCTCCTGCAGCTGGATCAGAGTCACTACAAACATGTGATCCTTGATCTCAACTATTCCCCACAACTTGGGCTTAAAAATGCAATCGAGGAGTTATGTGACAGGGCCCTTAAAGAAACGGAAAATGGCGCGGTACTGCTGATCCTCTCCGATCGCAATATTGCACCCGAGACACTTCCCATTCCGGCTGCCATGGCAGTGGGTGCCCTGCAGCGTACCCTGGTTAAAAACAATTTGCGTTGTGATGCCAATATCATTGTAGAAACGGCAAGTGTTAAAGACTCGCACCATTTTGCTGTGCTCATCGGGCTTGGAGCAACGGCCATCTATCCCTATCTGGTCTATGAGTCACTTGCCAAGCTGGTTGATGAGAGCAACATAGATGTAACCCTCAAGCAAGCCACCACCAATTACCGTAAGGGTATAGACAAGGGCCTTCTCAAGATCCTGTCGAAGATGGGCATCTCCACCATTGCCTCTTACAGATGCTCACAACTGTTTGAGGCTGTTGGACTCGCACGAGAGGTTACAGAACTCTGCTTCAGCGGAGTGGTCAGTCGCATTGAGGGCGCAGGGTTTACGGATTTCCAGGAAGATCAGGAAAAACTGGCTCATTACAGTTGGAAGAGACTCCATAAGCCCCTGAAGCGAGGCGGCCTCTTTAAATATATCCACGGCGGAGAATACCATGCCTATAACCCCGACGTGGTGGAATCTCTAAAGAAATCCGTGCGCACAGGTGTTTTTAGTGACTACCAGGTCTATTCCAGTCATGTAAACAATCGTCCCATTGCCTGTATCAGGGACCTTCTCCGACTGAAAAAATCTACACAACCTATTGCACTGGATGAGGTGGAGGGAGCCGATTCCTTTTACAGCCGTTTTGACTCCGCGGCCATGTCCATCGGGGCCCTGAGTCAGGAGGCACACGAGGCGCTGGCCATTGGCATGAACCGTCTTGGCGGCTACTCCAACAGCGGAGAGGGAGGGGAAGATCCCAATCGTTTTAATACCGAGCGGGTATCAAAAATTAAGCAGATTGCCTCGGGACGTTTTGGGGTGACCCCTCACTACCTGATGAACGCCGAAGTTATCCAGATCAAAATGGCTCAGGGTGCCAAGCCCGGAGAAGGCGGACAACTCCCCGGCCACAAGGTAACAGCCCAGATAGCCGCCCTACGTTATTCGGTGCCGGGAGTGACTCTTATCTCACCACCACCCCACCACGATATTTATTCCATTGAAGATCTGGCTCAATTGATCTTTGATCTCAGACAAGTCAACCCGAATGCGCGAATAAGCGTCAAGCTGGTTTCAGAGCCAGGAGTTGGCACCATTGCCACCGGTGTGGTCAAGGCCTACGCCGATATGATCACCATCTCGGGAAATGACGGCGGTACCGGGGCCAGCCCCCTCAGTTCCGTAAAATATGCGGGAAGCCCCTGGGAACTCGGCCTTGCAGAAACACAGCAGGCCCTTGTTGCCAACGGTCTGCGGCACAAGGTACGCTTGCAGGTTGATGGCGGTCTGAAAACCGGGCTTGATATCATCAAGGCCGCAATTTTTGGTGCTGAAAGTTTCGGGTTTGGGACCGGGCCACTTATTGCTCTTGGCTGCAAGTTCCTGCGAATCTGTCATCTCAATAACTGTGCCACCGGTATTGCCACGCAGGATGAAACACTGAGGAAAAAATATTTTTCCGGAGTCCCGGATATGGTGATGAACTATTTCTCATTTATGGTGCTGGAAACCCGAATGCTTATGGCGGAGATGGGTGTGGCTAGACTCACCGATCTGATCGGTCGAACGGACCTGCTCGAACAAGTGGAAGGTATCTCCTTAAAACAGAAAAAGCTGCTACTTGCCCCCATTCTGAAAACCGTTCAACCATCCGCAGGAAACGCTGTTTTCTTTCAGGAAAAAAACGTTCCAGCTGACCAGGGTCAGCTCAATCTTGAAATCGTAAAGCGCTTCAACGACGCCATCGAAAATAATTCCGGTGGTATAGGCAGCTTTACCATCCGCAATACTGACCGAACGGTGGGAGCAACGCTTTCCGGAAAAATCGCCACCATCCATGGTAATAATGGAATGGAAGAGACACCTGTCAAATTGCACTTCAATGGTACAGCCGGACAGAGTTTTGGGGCCTGGAATGCAGGAGGCCTGCATATGGTACTCACTGGTGATGCGAATGATTACGTGGGCAAAGGAATGGCCGGCGGCAAACTCGTTGTCCGCACGCCCCTTGGAGTCTCTTACAAGAGTCACGAAGCAGTGATTATCGGGAATACCTGTCTTTACGGGGCCACGGGTGGCGAACTCTACGCAGCAGGGCTTGCGGGAGAACGTTTTGCAGTGAGAAATTCCGGGGCCAGGGCAGTGGTGGAGGGAATTGGTGATAACGGTTGTGAATACATGACAGGCGGTATTGTCACCATCCTTGGGGAAACAGGGGTTAACTTCGGTGCCGGAATGACCGGTGGTTTTGCCTATATCCTCGATAAATCAAGGAACCTGGAATCAAGAGTAAACTCTGAGCTGGTTGAAGTTCTGCCCCTAAAAGAGCACCCGGTTTTACAGGAACATCTTCGTGGGATTATTAACAGCCATTTTCTGGAGACGGAAAGTCTTCGCGCAGAAAAGATCCTGAATGGATTTGATGATTATTATGTCGATCTCTTCAAGCTGATAAAACCGAAGACATCAAATGTTACGACCCTGCTGGGTCACCGGGGGAACTCACCCGGAGAAACTCTGGCCATAGTCCAGTAAGGGAGAAGATATGAGCCAAAATTTATTCCAGTTTATTGAAGTGGAGCGGGTTGATCCCCGCAAGAAAGGGATTGCCCGGCGTAAGAATGAATTCGTGGAAATCTATGATCCATTCCAGAAATCCCAAGTACAAATGCAGGCAGACCGCTGTCTTGCCTGCGGTAATCCCTACTGTGAATGGAAGTGCCCTGTCCATAACTACATTCCGGACTGGCTGCAGCTTGCCAATGAGGGCCGCATCCTCGAGGCTGCTGAGCTCTGCCACCAGACAAACAGCCTCCCGGAAATTTGCGGTCGGGTTTGTCCCCAGGATCGTCTCTGTGAAGGGGCCTGCACCCTCAATAATGATTACGGTGCGGTTACCATCGGTAATATTGAGAAATACCTTGTCGATACCGCCTTTCAAATGGGTTGGCGTCCCGATCTCTCCAAGGTTGTGGCAACTGATAAAAAGGTCGCCGTCATCGGTGCCGGTCCTGCAGGACTTGCCTGTGCAGATGTATTAATCCGTAACGGTGTCAAAGCGGTGGTCTTTGACAGACATCCTGAAATCGGCGGTCTCCTGACATTCGGAATTCCCTCCTTCAAGCTTGACAAAGGGATAATGGCCCTCAGGCGTGAAATCTTTACGGATATGGGAATTGAATTTCGTCTCAACGTGGAAATAGGGCCGGATCTTCCCCTGACCGATCTGCTGAGCGACTATGATGCCATTTTTGTCGGCATCGGAACCTACACCTCAATGAGCGCCAATCTTGAAAACGAACAAAGTGAAGGGGTATACGATGCCCTCGACTATCTCATCGCCAACACCGATCACCTTATGAACATAAAACGAGATCGCTACCCTTACGTAAATCTAGAGGGAAAACGGGTTGTGGTTCTTGGCGGTGGCGACACAGCCATGGACTGTGTACGCACCGCAATCCGCCAGGGTGCCACAGATGTTGCCTGTGTTTACCGGCGAGACAGGGAAAACATGCCGGGTTCGGCAAGAGAGGTGCAAAATGCAGAAGATGAGGGCGTTCGTTTTCTCTGGAACCTGCAACCCCTTGGGATGAGCGTCGCAGAAAATGGAAGGATCAGTGGGGTCAAGGTTGTGAGTACAAGACTGGGTGATCCCGATAAACGCGGCCGAAGAAGACCGGAAGCCATTGCGGGCACAGAGACAGAACTCGCTGCCGACAGCATCATCACCGCCTTTGGTTTTCGACCAAGTCCTCCGCAGTGGCTGGACGAAAACGGGATTGCCTTAAATGAGTGGCAGTTAATAGAAGCACCAGCAGAAAGCGCATTCCCCTTCCAGACAAGCAATGAGAAAGTTTTTGCGGGAGGCGACGCTGTCCGTGGCTCTGACCTTGTTGTCACTGCCATTGCTGAAGGACGACTTGCTGCAGAAAGTATTATTCAGTATCTGGAATTTCCCGTATCGAAAGAGTAAACCTCTGAAGGAAAGAGCAACTCGACAACAAGACGGCAACAGTCAATCCTTGCCTTCCGTCTCATTAAGAAGGTTCTTTTTGATACGTTTACGGCCTTCATCGGACAGTCCGGAAGAAGTCGCACTGCCTTCCCCTGAATCACTTCCATAACGCAGGGTTTCCCTGATAAAGAGGAGTTGTTTTTGATATCTGGTGCAGAGTTTACACATCATCAGATGAAAGCGGATTCCCATGCGCTGGGAAAGGGGGAGTTTCCTATCCATTGATTCTGAAATCTTGCCCGTTGTCTGTTTACAGCTAAATATCCAGTGACGCATGGCCCCTCCTATTGCTTCCCATCAAACCAGTTTATTTCAAGGCAACGCCTGAGCAGCATTCGCGCCCGGTGCAAGATAACCCAGCAGTTGTTTTTTTCTGTCTGAAACAGCTCACAAATTTCAGTCGTGCTCACACCTTCCATTTCATGCATGCTATAGACCCGGGACATTTTTTCAGGCATATCCTCAAGGCAGACATGAATAACGGTCATAAGCTCTTTGCGTTCGTAAACCCCTTTGGGATCTCCCCCCCAGTCTCCCGGCTTGATCTTCCATTTTTCCTTCTCCGTAAACAGGCTATCTAAAGAGTAGGCAAACTCATCCATACTTTCGTCACCCGACTCAGGCGTCAACTTCCTGTAATAATCCACTATCTTGTGTTTCAGTATACCGGTCAGCCAGGTACTCACAGTGGATTTCCCGGTAAATTTTTCACGGGAACGGTAGGCTGCAAGCAGGGTTTCCTGGATCAAATCCTCAGCGGCAAAGGAATCACGCACCCTAGCTCTGGCAAAACGGTATAATCTGTCACCATACTGTTCGAGCCAGAATATGGGGTCATTTTCCTGTGTATTTTCCAGAACCATATTTTCTCCAATGTTTTCAATTTTTTAAAAGATATCATGAAAACATGGCCCGCATCCAGCTTTATTGTACTTCTGTTCCTCTTTTGAGTGATTTTAGCTTAACCAGCCTGGCTCAGATTTTACTTTTTCTCCCTTGAATGAAGCT
This sequence comes from uncultured Desulfocapsa sp., assembly GCA_964538055.1. Lineage (GTDB taxonomy): Bacteria > Desulfobacterota > Desulfobulbia > Desulfobulbales > Desulfocapsaceae > Desulfocapsa. The sequence goes on from CAZIDU010000032.1 coordinate 26,410, forward strand.
AACCAGTTTTTTAACAAGCAGGGGAAAAATCCCAAGGATAACAAAAGAACCTATCAATCCGGGAGAGAGTATCCCTGACAGGGAATCTATCTTACCAAGTTCCTTACCTGCGTTTACAAAGACAACCGTTCCTGCCAGCATGCCAAGCTGAGACACCCAGTAAAAGGTGAAGAGCGACATCTTGGTCAGACCCATCACTAGATTAATAACAAAGAAAGGAAATACCGGAATCAGACGCAAGGTGAAAAGATAAAAAGCACCTTCTCTGATAATCCCTTCATTGATGGTACTCAACTTATCGCCGAATTTATTCTGCACCCAGTCTCGCAGGACAAACCGAGCCACAAAACAGGCCAGGGTTGCACCGATGCTGGAGGCAAAGGAGACGACAACAAGCCCGGTAACGAGGCCAAACAATGCCCCCCCGGCAAGAGTGAGGATAACGGCACCTGGTAGAGACAGGGCCGTCACCAGAATATAGATCGCCATATAGCTGCCAATCACCATAAGCGGTTTCTCGTGATACAGATCTGCAAAACGGGCCTGGGATGCTTTCAAATAGTCCAGAGTCAGGTATTGCTGGAGATCAAGGACAAAAAACATTGCTACCAGAACAGCCCCTGCAACTACCATTGCCAGTTTTTTAATGAGATTTTTATTCATATAGGTTGTCCTCACTTTCAGCGAATCTCCGATGATGGATCACAAGCAGCCCCTTTTAAATTAAAGAAAAACTTCAGACCCTTTTTGATGGTGGGTGAAAATATCTTGGGAGAGAAGAAAGAACCTGCAACCCGCTTATTAATCTCCACCAGAGTCGGATAGGGATGGATGGCTCCAGCAAGAGTGGAGAGTTTTACCTTACCGTTTAAGATGGCAATCCATTCACCGAGCAGATCTCCTGCTCTTGGGCCTACCAGCTGAACCCCAACAGGTTTTTCAGAACTATCAAGGATCATCTTGATCTTACCGCGGCCCTCATCTTCAGTGAGAGCACGGTCATTGTCTGCAAAATTTTCCGTCCATACCTGGTAGTCGATTCCGGCTGCCTTAGCCGCCTTTTCATTCATGCCGATGGAGGCAAGTTCCGGATCACAATAGGTTGCCCAGGGCATCCATGTATAATCAGCCTTGCGCGGCAGATGGAAAATGGCATTGCTCACCACAATCCCGCCTTCATAGCCTGCGGCATGGGTGAACTGATAGGCACCGTTGACATCACCCGGAGCAAAGATATGGGAGTGGTTGGTCCGAAGTCGGTTATCAACAATAATCCCTTTCTTTGTCATCTCGACCCCTATATCTTCCAGACCAAGACCTTCGATATTTGGTTGCCGCCCAAGGGCTACCAGAAGGGTTGATGCTCTGAGAACAACATCCTTCCCTTGAGCATCGATGATTTCAACCTGTCGCTCATTGCCTAGATCTTTGATCTGTTTGATACCAGCACCGAGATAAAAACGAACGCCCTCGGCCTCCATGGCTGCCATGGCAATATCTGCCATGTCCTTATCCTCTTTACTGAGAATCTGTTTGGAGCGCTGAATCATGGTGACCTCACTTCCCAACCGGGCAAAGGCCTGGGCCATTTCAACTGCAATGGGGCCTGCGCCTAAAACAATGAGCGATTTTGGCAGAGAGTCGAGAGAAAAAATTTCCTTGTTTGTGATGTAGGGCGTGTTTTCAAGACCTGGAAAAGGAGGTGTTGCAGAGGATGAGCCCGTGGCTACCACCCAGTGTTTGGCGGAAACCGTTTTCCCGTTTAGCTCAACAGAGTGCTCATCAATAAACCTGGGCGCGCCGAATTCCACCTTGGCACCGAGTTTACAAAATCTTTCCACCGAGTCATGGACCTGAATCTTTGCAATAACGGATTTAATACGTGCTGCGACCTGACTGAAATCCACGGGAGGAAGTTCAATACCAGGTAAACCGTAATCTGAGGCCCGCTGCATGGTGTGATAAACATGGGCCGACTTGATTAAAGTTTTAGAGGGCACACAGCCATAATGGAGGCAATCACCTCCAAGGGCAGGCTCTTTTTCAATAACGAGTGTTTTCGCACCGAGCTGGGCAGCCCCCGCACTTACGGTTAGTCCTGCTGCTCCGCCACCAATTACCGCAATGTCATAATCAAAATTTGCCATTTTGTATCCTTGTGAGTGAGTAATTATCCTGCAGCACCGATTGTGCTCTGTAACCATAGCAAGATTTTTATATCTCAACAATTGTCCTTACAAAATCAGTCGCTATGAATTGATAAAACCTTACAGATTTTTTTTATTCATTTCGCTATTTCTGAATGAACATGCCAAACAGCAGCTGAGTAGACAGGAGGTATAGATAGGTAAAGGAAATTTCGGAATAAATTCCGGAGACAGAATACTATTTTCCCACTTAAACGGTATGGTATCCTCGGAATTCACTTCGGCATTCGCGTGAATATGGCAATATTAATGTGAAACACACCGATCTGTAAGACGATTTTTTTTGGGCTAAACCAAGAAGAGCACCGCCTCTCCCTCAAAAAGAGATCCACTTGTGAAGCCTGGCACCATACTTCATCTATTTGCCTCTTCGATAATATCTTGATTTCTACGGATAAGTGCTGCGTTATCTTTGGCAAGGCTGCTGGATTTTGCTGCCAGTGATTGAGCCTGTTCATAATGGCGTTGTTGCAACCTGATAGCTGCCAGTTGTGACCAGAGAAATGCCTCTTTTGGCGCGATACGAAGACCCCGTTCAAGGGTTTGAGCTGCTGCATCTAGCTCTCCGTTTAGCATCTGTTGATTTGCCTGATTGCTGATGCCTTTCACAATGGGATTTTTAGTCAGGGCATAGGGTTGTTCCGTTGTTCCTGGCATGTCGGGCTCTTCTATCACTTGCCGTCGATCAGGTTTCTGCTGATAAGGCGTCGCGGTTTGGTATTGGGTACAGCCCTGAAGGATTAAAAAAACCAGCAAAGCGAAGAAAGGAAAAGTCTGTCGTATCATTTGAAACTCCTGAAGAATTGTTGTACGCCATCCTGCAGCACCTTTTCAAGATTGTGATCCTGTTGATCCCGGCAGCGAATGACTGGAGGGAGGAAACCTCTGCGAATAAAGGGAACCAGTTCCCCTTGTTGGCACTGATCGCTGAACAGTTTACCTGTCTGGATATCTGAAAAATAAAAATCTATGTCTCCTGGTGATTGCAAGGCAAGAGGAGTGGTCGTGATTCCTCCCATGCTCTCTGCCCAAACCCGCATGGCACCGGTAGATCCTGTGAGACCTGTCGATTTGTTATCATCGCGACCAACCCAAGCCACCGCCACATGGGAACCGCTGAATCCTGCAAACCATGAATCCCGCAGATGATCTGTGGTTCCGGTCTTACCGGCAACGGTTAATGCGGGTGGAAGCAGCTGTTGCAGATTTTTGCCCGTGCCTGTTTTGCAGACTTCCTGCAAGGCTGTACTCAGGCAGAACACAGCAGCTGGGTCTGCTGCCTGTTCCACAGTCAATGGGTAGCGTTGTAGTAATTGGTTGCGCTGATCAGTGACCGCAAGGATGGTTCGTAACGGTGTTTTGTAGCCACCGGCAGCAATTGTCTGGTACATCTGCAAGATCGAAATGGGAGGGAGCTCAACCGCACCAAGCAGGAGTGAAGGAAAGGGCGGTATTTCTTCTGTTACACCCAGACTATGCAAAGTATCTATTACTGCATCAAGGCCTAAATCCATACCAAGCCGGACGGTAGCAACATTCAAGGAATGCACCAGTGCCTGCCGTAGTGGAACAGGGCCGTGATACGCCTTGTCGTAGTTCTCAGGCGCCCAGTCCTTTCCGGTTACCGGAATGGTCAGAGGAGTGTCATCAAGAACGGACAGAAGATTGTATGTCTCAGGGTGGCTGAGCGCGTTCAAATAAACTGCAGGTTTGACAAGTGAGCCCACGGGGCGCTTCATATCCAGGGCACGATTGAACCCAGCCTGACGGGAAAATCGATCGCCGATCACTGCCAGCACCTCTCCCTGATCAACAGAACAGATAACAAAAGCACCCTGCAAGGTTTCCTTTGTCAGCTGTCGTTCCTGTTCTATATCAGCAAGCACTTGCTGTAAACTCTCTTCAGCTTGCTGCTGGAGGGCAGGGTCAAAGGTTGTAAAAATGGAAAGCCCTTCGCTCTGCAGGTCTTCGTCCCGATAATCACGTTTTAGCTGACGACGGACTAGCTGAACAAAGGCAGGGTAACGGGTGATCCCCGATGGAATGTGTTTGCTGACACCAAGGGCTTGCTTTTGCAGCTGGCTTGCTACATCCGGGGTCAGTAATCCCGCTTGTCCCATATTTCTGAGGATAAGATTCCGCCGGGCCTTTGCCCTTTCCGGATGCTTTCTTGGATTATAAAATGACGCTCCTTTGACAATGCCCACCAGCAGAGCAATCTGGTCAGGAGAAAGTTCATCAATATTTCGTTCAAAATAAAATTTGCTCGCCATAGCAAAACCATGGATGGCACGTTTACCATCCTGGCCCAGGTAGATTTCATTGAGGTAAGCCTCAAGGATTTCATCTTTCTGGTAATGGTACTCGAGAAGGAGAGCCATGAAGGCTTCCTTGAGCTTTCTTCTCATACTCTGTTCACTAGAGAGGAAAAGATTTTTCACGAGTTGCTGGGTCAGAGTGCTGCCACCCTCCACTGTTCTCCCTGCTTTCAGGTTAGCCAGCATAGCACGGAGAATGGATAGAGGGCGTACACCAATATGTTGATAGAACTTCTTGTCTTCGGTGAGTAGCAGAGCCTTAGAGAGCAGACTTGGAGTGTCTTTGAGTTGAATAAGTAGACGATCTTCGTTGTCGCGTGGATAAATTGAGGCGATAAGCAAGGGTTCCAGTCGAAACAAACTGAGTCGTTGTTGGGACTGCTTATCGGTAAGAGAAGAGATCTGGTCATTTGCAAGAGTCAGTTCAATGATGGTGGCTGGTTGCGTCTCATCGGGGAAATGAACGTTGCGGCTATAGATAGTGAATAAATTTCCGTATATGCGGTATTCACCCGACTTTTTCGGCTGCTCTGTTTCCGTGTATTGAAGCAGAGCGAGTTCCTGTTGTAACTGCTCCTCCCGGAGTTCTTTACCTACGTATAATTCCAAGGGCCGGCCATAGATTCTGGCTGGCAACTCCCAGCGTTTCCCTTCAAAACGTGAGGTGATCTGTTCGTCCAATCTGCCAAGGTTTTTGAATACGGCCCCCCCCAAAAAAAACAGTATAATCAATGAGATGGTGAAAAATATTTTTTTCATGGGAAGCACATATACTAAGAGATATTGACTATTGAATCTTGTCAATTTTTGTTACCAGTATCCAGACAGAAGATCAATATAATCCCGACCATTCCGGACCAATAGATGTCTTGATTTTTCCCTGGGCGGGTTACAGTAAAAATCTACTAAATCTGATTAAATACAAAGACAATACATTCGCATTGGAAATCATACATTTGAAGTAACTATTCACCGAAATTGAGTTTGAGTCGGAATTACATAACGAATACGCTGGTAGGAAACTGGGGACATGACCCAATTCGTCTTTGTCTTTTGAATTGGGATCGTGTCCCCCGATTCCACAGTACTCAAGTTTCTGGCTTACGTTAATCAATTGATTTGTTAAGTGATTTTTAGACTTTCCATTAAACATATCAGATTGAAGCCGTTAAGGCTGAAGACTAAAGGTAAAGAAAGAAAAAGTATTATCAGTCCCTTAGCCTTTAGCCTCCAATGAAGCTTACTTGATCGTACAAACATTGCATTATAAGCATGTTATAGCAACGCAGAAACTTGAGTCAGTATTAGTGATGACAGGTTGTGCAGGATTTTCCCTTTGCCACCTTCATGTCTACATGACAGGGCCAGCAGAACTTTTTGTGAAAATCATTGGAGCTGGTGGTCAACTTAACGATGTCCACCACAAGAGATCCACCACCTTTAACATTCTTATGACACTTGGCGCATTCTACTTTCTCTTGATGTTTATGATGGGGAAAAAGTACTGCCTTTTTATTTCCCTCAACCTTGTAAGCGGCCTTGAGGTCAACCGTCTCGGGACCCTGACCTGCAAAAGTCCAGGAAGCAGCTACTACAAAAGTAACCGCAAGACAAACCACTAAAGAAACTTTTTTCATACTTAACTCCTCGATAAAATTTTATAATTCTCTTGGTAGGCAAGCAAACGAATTTCCCCTGCCATTGTTCAGATAAAGAGATGCTACCTATTATTTTTGATCGGTAGTAAATTGGTTAAGATTAAACTCTCTAATTTTAAATTTGTGGTAACTTCAGCGTATCCAAAACATTACAACAGGGGGCTTTAGCCCCAGTTCCAGTGTGAATCGCGGTTACCTGACGGGATATTGTGGGGCTAGAGGCAGTTATCGTTCCCTCACTGAAGATATATTTTGTACTCCTGATTCAGTGTCAAAAGTGTTGAAGACCCTTGGATGATAGTCCTTTACAGGATGTAACAACAGCGAACGGGTTTATTATGTTTTGTTAAAAAATTCACACAAAAGCCTCGCTTGACAATTTCTCGATAAATGATTGTTGTTTAGCCGTAATTATACGGTCTGTGACCGTAACAGCAAGAAATTCAAATATTTCCTTGGCAGCAATATCGCCTTCCATAAACATTAAAGGTAAACCTACATCTGCTGCACTGCATATCTCTTTTGAAAGCGCTATGGAACAAAGCGTTTCAATGTCAGTTAACGGATCATCAGCGCCGCCCGGTTTCGCTTTGGGGAAGTAATGATTTTGATGGCCGCAACAGCTACACACCGCATAACTCATGTTTTCGACAATGCCAAGAATCGGAATTTCACATTGCTGAAACATGATGCTAACAGCCCTTCGCACATCATCAAGAGCTATATTTTGTGGTGTGGTAACCAGAACAACTCCATCACATTTGATTTTATGGGCTAACGTGAGTGGGGTATCACCTTGTCCACCAGATAACCGATAGATATTGTTTTAATACCATACCTTTCTATTGGCAAAAGGTATTCTGCTGTAAGGACTTCAGGTTTTTCAGTGATTCCAAACATTGTTGGGAATGATGGACCATAGATATCTCCGTCCATAAGCCCCGTTTTAAATCCAAGTTTACTACTTATAGCCGCTGCAAGGTTGACTGCAGTGTTTGATTTACCTACCGCACCTTTGCCGGAACCGACCAATACAATATGTTTGACCCAGCTACCCCCTTCAGTTGCAACATTTACTTTGCCAAGGTGTATTGTTATTTTATCAAAGCCGATATTTTCCAGCGCCTCCTCTGCTTGTTGAATAAATTTTTTCATTTTCATCAGTATCATCCGATATCAAGTTGATAGTAATGACAACACGGTCACCCTTTATTTCATTTTTCCCAGTAATTTAATGCTGTTAATGGGACATTTCAAAGTCGGTTCAACGAGGGAATCAAAAACTGCATTTATGGCCTGAGTTTTTTTATCTGTCATGCGCTTTTTTTCATGATTGAGAATATCGTACAAAATACCATGCTCAAATTCAGCACATTCGGCCCACTGGTTAATCAAGGTCGAAAGGACTTCATGGAGATCAGGGTACGTTAAAAGGAGACGGTTTGAGGCAGTAACCGCATCCGAGTCAACATCAATATAGACCAACCCTTCTTGGGCGGCATATTCCAATTTAGCCCAGATAGCTGGGTTCTTTTTTTGATATATTCGATAAATCCTTGTGACCCGGTCATGTTCTATTCCTATGTTCTGTGCCAGTGCGCAGCGTTCGATAAATTTCGGAACATCCAGCTTTGGGACTTCAAAATATTCTCCTCTGCTTATAATATGAGTGATTCCTAAATTTACAAGTAACCCTCCACAACAAAGCCAATAACAGGTCTTTGGGCAATGAGACTCGGTCCACAGCAAATGGGACGGAAATACAGTAGCAGTGTAATTATTAAGGATTATATGAAACTAAATAGCTTACCAATGGCCATTAATGGTGGTGATGCTGGGAATAGGTGACATTTATCTTTGTGTTGAAATCATGACATAAATTACGTGACTGCCAGCTCAATTGCGCCACTTTTATGGTTTTGTTTGTACCAGTATAAGCTGCATCTTCAGATAGATACAGTATTTTATGTGCTATTTTGGTGATCAAACACGTTTGGCATCGCCACCAGTAACGATACTGATGAACGTGGAGGGTAGAAACAGAAAAGGCAGACTCAAATTAACGCTGAGTCTGCCTTTGGAGAGATAATGCGTATATGTGGTGTTGCTGATTACTGCTGTTTAAATACTTAGTTGGTAAATTCGTGGGGTTTCCTACCAATCGTCAAATAGAACATATTTTTGTCGGAGATATGTCCAGTCCTAATTTTCTTCCCAAGGTACAAGCTTACCTTTCCCTTATCATCCACTTTCCACCATCCATCCAGTTCACGATCTTTTGTTTTGTGATAAATAGCAAGACGGCCATTGTCCAAAAAAGTTAACACCAATTAAGGTGCTTCGAAATTCTTCTCAGTGACCGAGAATGAATTGTCCTCGAAAAAAATAGAGCGCCGGAAAAGATAACTTCAACAGTAGCAGTGTAACTATTAAGGATTAGTTGAATTTGAAGAGCTTACCACTGGTTATTGAATGTGGCACATGGACACAAAAAAGGCAGAATCATATGAATGACTCTGCCTTTGTAAGGGCACAATAGGAGTTAATTACTTTTTCTTCTTACGAAGTCTGGAACCTACAAGACCAACTAAACCAGCTCCGAAGAGGAGCATGGTTGCGGGTTCAGGAACTGGGGTGGCAGTGTCAAAACATCCTTCGAGGTTGACATTGTTGAGAGGTATATAGTCGGTCCCTAAGGTTGATAACCCGGTAATTTTTACAGTGATTTGATAATTTGCGTCGACAATACCGTAAGTGTCAACGACAGAGTTAGTAGGGATTCCCCAATCATAAAGGCTAATTGGATTGGACCAGTCTACAATTTCAATTCCGTTTACTTCCAGTTTTAGGTTAGTATTCGAAGGAGTTCCTTGAGGGAGATAATTATTCGGGTCAATTCGTAGTGTCACGTAATGGAGAAAGTAATCCGTGGAGTATGCCCCCGTGCCGTATGGTGTGTATGGGTTTGTGTCTAGGTTCCATAGTTCCATGTCATCGTTTAACAGATCAAATGTTGTATTCCATTTCTGATCAGTACCAATTGTAATACCAGCTACTATAGTTGCAGTATCAAAAAACTGAATATGGGTTGCCATGACCTGAGTGCTCAATATGGCAATTGCAAAAATCCCAGTTGCCAATCCTGATAAAAGTTTCTTTTTCATTCCTTTCCCCTTAATTTAGAGTTAAACGAATAAAAAAAAAGCCGAGTCACCTTATCAATTAGGCAACTCGGCTATCTTTTCAGACCCGTGGTTTTCCGTCCCTGCTTTTCAACAGGTTTGGCCTTTAGCAATGTAGCTGAATTCGTATAATAAGTGCATAGCCTCTGTAGGTAGCAGAGCCCAAAACA